>CAVXOV010000042.1:0-14031 GCA_963763345.1 uncultured Candidatus Saccharibacteria bacterium | reverse complement strand
CACTTGGTAAGTATACCTCAGCTGCAGTAGATTGGCCGCCATCACCACTATAAGCTGTTACTCCATCTCCAGCTATGGTAGAAATAATGCCATTTGAATTTACAACACGTACACGTTGATTTCCTTTATCTGCAATGTATAAATTACCTTCCAAATCAAATGCTACCGCACTGGGCTCGAACATTCCAGCAGCAGTAGCTTGCCCCCCATCTCCAGCATAACAATTACAACCACTACCACCTGCAAAAAAAGTAAGTATTTGCGCTTGAGATTGCTTTGTTATGCTCGCAATGACGATAAGGAGGAGTATTATTTTCTTCATGGCATAAAAGTTCTTTTAATACAAGCAAAAGTAATAATTAGCAGGCATCATTTAGCATTTAATGGGCAATGGTACTTACTAAACGTTACCTGATTGCTAAAAAACTACCTATGTGATGCTCTAATCTGCCTACATCAGTTCCTTACATAGGTACCCTAATTCCGCAAACGTTTGCTAAAAAATTCACATAGATGTCCCATAGAGGCAAATAGAAGTCATAGAGAGAGATTTTTATGTTAAAATGGTTATTTGAAAAGGAAATTAATTCGAAAGATTAAATAGATAAGTAGATTTGGGTCTAATTAGACCCACCGCAAGGATTTTTTGCAGAAAAGATAAACTTTATAAAAAATCAAATCGGCGCAGACAAAATGTTTCCATCTGCTTAATAAAAGAAATTAAAATTCAAGATGTAAAATAAACGAAAGCAAGTATAACCTTGCTTACTTTTATGTAAACCCAGAGAGCCCTTCATATTCTATCTTTCTACTAAGGTACTCCAATTTGCCCTTAACCCAAACAGTAACTACTCTTAGGAACTTATCCTTAAAAGTTCTTACCTTCATTTTTTCATACACCATTTTTGCTTTTGAATGAAGCAATTTTTTTAAAGACTTAAATAAAATATATCCAAAAGCTGATATGTATAAGTATACAGTATTATGCGAAAATTTTCGCATGGGTAAAAGTGACCAACCAAACTGATTTAAGTCACTAAACAAACTCTCTGATTCTCCTCTTTTAGAATAGAGTGAAATAATATCCTGGCTTTGAGCTTCAAAATCATTGGTAATAAGTCCAAAACATTTAAAGCTTCCATCTGCATTCCTTTTTTTAAGGTCCTTTTTTATAATCATTCTGGTTTCATTTTTACCAAAATGGAATACATCCTCACCAATTTCGTATAAACGATTCTTAATTGTAATATTCTTCCAATTTCTAATGAATTTCTTCTCATTTGCAACGGTAGTACTTTTAGCTCTTGTAATATATTTTAATCCTCGTGAACAAGCAAAATTTGTGAATTTTTTACTACACATATATAAAAATGTGTCTGGCGAAATTGCTTTTTGAAATCTGGGGTGATTTCTGAATGCATTGTGGTAATAATAAATATTTTCAGTTCCACGAGCACCACATAACTTTGAAATGAACCATGTAATTATGCCCTCGGCATAAGTATATTCAGCTCGTGGAGCCCTTTGACCTAAATGAGAATTAATAAAATCATCAACACCATTTTTTAATAACATATCAATAAGAATGTCGCCACCCCCAAAGGGATTGGCTTCAATCTTATTATTTGATATGCGTTTATTTGGCATTGATTTAATTTATTTTCGTTTAATATTTTTTTACCGATTTCTAAAAATCCGAGCCATAGCAATCCATTGCGAAAACAGTTTTTACTTTTTGCCCATTTAAAACTTGCAAATAGTTAACTTATTGGTTATTAAATCTTTTCACAATGAACGTTTACGGAGTTAGGGTAGGTATGTAAGAGCGTTACCTATATAGGTAAGCATTTCACATATACTGGTAAGCATTTCACATATACTGGTAAGAGTTTCACATGCATTGGTAAGAACTTCACATGTATTAGTAAGAATTTCACATATATTGGTAAGAACTTTACATGCATTGGTAAGAGTGTTACATATATAGGTAAGAAACTAACATAGGGTGTTTTTTTGTTAAAATAGGCAGGTAAATGTTAAAATGGGGAGTGTTTTAAGCAAAATACACCGTTTTGCGCGATGAGTTGGTAGCTTTGCAGTCCTAAGCTCATGTTTCGCATATCCAATTTCTATAAAATATTTCAGGCACTCTCGCTGGATATTGTGTTGGGCGCTGTTATATTTTCCTATGCCATAAGTCTTTATTTTAAAGTGCCTGTATCCTACAGCGCATTGGCTTGCCTGGCCATAGCCATATGGCTAATTTATACGGCCGACCATTTGCTGGATGCCCAAAAAACCATAGATAAGCCTGCAACCTTCAGGCATCAGTTTCATAAACAATTTAGGAAACCACTTGTAGTAATGGCTGTCTTATTGTTATTGACAGGTGTGCTTATTGCTTACTTCTTGCCCGGCATTGTCTTATACAATGGCTTGGTTGGTGTGCTGCTTACGGGTATTTATTTTTTGTTGCTGCAACGCAATTATTTCTGGCAAAAAGAGGTCTGCATTGCCATTGGTTATACATGGGGTATATGCTTAGCCCCTGTTTGTATCAGCTCAGGGCATTTATCTTTGGTACAATGGTTATTCATACCACAGGTGTTTCTGCTGGTTTTTGCCAATTTGCTTATCTTCTCTTGGTTTGATGTATCGAATGATAAGCAAGACGGGCACCAATCAATGGTTATACGTTGGGGCGAAAAGCCGGCGAGAATTGGTATTATACTGATAATTGTTGCAGGAGTGCTGCTAAGTATTTTTACGATGGTTTTTCCTTTTCATCAAAATAATACAGGCGCAGAGGCTGAACCTATGCACGTTATGGAAGCTATCCTATTACTCATGTTTGGTATATTATGGTTGATTTTTAAGAACCAACCTTTTTACAGGAAGAATGATGCGTATAGGGTAATTGGCGACGGTATTTTCTTTATTCCTGTTTTATTTATCCTGTATGTCCGGCAGCACTAATTATAATGCAGTTGCCTGGTTTTATGACGCACTTAGCAGACTGGTATTTGGTTCGAGCATTAAAAAAGCACAGATAGATTTATTATCTCTCATTCCTAGCAACTCAAAACTGCTTATTGTTGGCGGTGGTACGGGTTGGATATTGGAAGAAATAACCAAGCTCCATCCATCAGGCTTGGAAATTACCTATGTAGATTCTTCCTCTAAGATGATTGAATTATCAAAGAAGAGAAACCCTGCTGCCAACCAGGTTCAGTTTATAGAAGCATCTATAGAAGATTATTTGCAACCTAATGCCAGTAACCTGTATGATGTAATTATTACTCCCTTTATAGCCGATTGCTTTTCTCAGTCAGCCTGGCAGCAGGTGTTTATTAAACTGGATGCAAGCCTGCAACCAAACGGATTATGGCTCTATACCGATTTTCAATTGAATGATAAAAGCCCATTGTGGCAAAAGCTTTTAATAAAGTTGTTGTATCTTTTCTTTAGGATAACTTGTCGTATTCCCGCAAAGCAACTCCCCGATGTTGATGGGTATTTCTCATCCTATAAACAGGTTTCTAAACGGATGTATTTTGCGGGGTTTATCGTTTCGCAGGTGTTTAGGAAGTAACTCTTTATAGATTCTTCTAAACAGATTTGTTATAGTAGCAGCTTATTTTTGTTGGTGTTAAATAAAAATTTAACTTCGTAATCACTTATATAAAAAAATGAAAAGAATAATTACAAGCATTGCCCTTCTTAATGTTATATCATGTTTTTCTCAAACAACGCTAACATTACAACCAAACTCAACGACGGGAGTTGATGCAACTGTAGCATCAAATTCTCCCGCACAAAATTTTGGCGGCGATGTAGATGATATGGCTTATACTTGGACTTTTAGCGGAAATCTAGGACTTGGTCGTGGTCTTATAAGATTTGATTTAAGCAGTATTCCTACAACGGCAACAGTTACCAGTGCTACTCTTTATATGTATTCAGATGTTAGCTCGGGTAGTGGTATAAGCGGGCAGCCAACTTATGGAAATGATTCCTTTCTGATAAAGCCCATTACATCAGCATGGACACAATCTCTTGTAACTTGGAATACTCAACCTACCACGTCTACTGTAAATATAGTAAGTGTCCCTAAAAGTACTTCAACGGCACAAAACTACGTCATTGACATAACTACTTTGGCTCAAAGTTTTGTAAGCAATCCTTCTACTAATTATGGGCTAATGTATAACATGGCAAACGAAGTTACCGCATATTCTTCCGTGATTTTTGCATCCAGTAATCACTCTAATTCTGCATTGCATCCTAAACTTGTTGTGGTTTATGATACGATTCCAACCACAAATACAACTTGTTATACTTCAAGGCCAAATTCAACCACAGGAGTTGATGCAACAATTGCATCCAACTCGCCTACACAAAACTTTGGCAGCGATGTAGATGATATGGCTTATACATGGACTTTTAGCGGAAATCTAGGACTTGGTCGTGGTCTTATAAGATTTGATTTAAGTAGTATTCCTACAACGGCAACTGTAACCAGTGCTGATATCTACTTTTATTCAGATGTTAGCTCGGGTAGCGGTGTAAGCGGGCAACCAACTTATGGCAACGATTCATTTCTGATAAAGCCCATTATATCTGCATGGACTCAATCTCTTGTTACATGGAATACTCAACCTACCACGTCTACTGTAAATATAGTAAGTGTCCCTAAAAGTACTTCAACGGCACAAAACTATGCCATTGACATAACTACTTTGGCTCAAGGTTTTGTAAGCAATCCTTCTACTAATTATGGTTTAATGTATAACATGGCAAACGAAGTTACCGCGTATTCTTCCGTTATTTTTGCTTCCAGTAATCATGCCGACACGAATTTGCATCCTATGATTGAAGTATGTTATACAACTTCCGGCTCTTTGTCAATTAATAAAGTTAATGAAAAAGAGAATTCTATTACTATATACCCCAACCCATCGTCTGATTTGTTTTTTGTTAACTCAACTATTACTGTCGGCACTATTGAAGTATATAATAATATGGGAGAGTTGGTAAAAAAGGAAAAGTTGATAGGTGGGATATCTTCGTTTAATATGGTGGAAGAGGCTAGTGGTATATATATTGTAAAATTAATTAGTAACGACTCTCTTGTGATTAAAAAAAGGATTATTAAACAATAACATTCTGAAATTATTATTGTTAAACTAATATCTTTCTATATCGTATATTTGTAGTCTTATTTTTTGAACATGAGGGATGTCATTTGGACCATCATTGTAGTTTGGGTTGTTTACAGAATTTACGAAGCCATTAAATCTTCCAAAGTTTATATCTATCAAAAGCACGAGCATAACCATAATTACAATACCCGTAAAGAAGGAGAGGTAAAAATTGATGCTACATCGCAGCAGCAGCATACCGAAAGAAAGCCAAATTCTGATAAAGGCGGAGAGTATGTAGATTACGAAGAAGTGAAAGATTAATTTCTGAACTATTAATTCATAATTCCGAATTAGTAGTTTTACTACATTCTCACATAATGTAAGCTAAATGAACATTGAAAGATATTGTCGTATTTAGTTACTCTTAAATGTTAAGTCTGGTTTGCAATAATATTGTAGTTTACTCGTTATCTTATTCAAATTTGAGCCCTTGAAAATTTACTTTTCTTTATTTTTCGTCCTTTTTATTACCATTACTATAAAGGCACAAGACTCTTTAAAAACAACTAATGAACTTTCTAATCAAAGGGTAAGAAACGATTCAAATAAAACTGCAAGTAAATGGAGTGGTTACTTAACCGGCGGAGTTGGTAAAGCATTTTGCAAAAGTGCTAATGCAACAGGTTTTTTAGGAAGTGTTTTTTATGCATATAAAAGTCATACTATTTCTTTGAGCGGTGGAGGTTGCTCTTTTAATGTTAATAATCTTCTTGTAAATGGTAGTGAGATAGATTTTGGTTATATCGGTTTACTTGTAGGAGAAACTTTACATTATAAACACCTCATAATTTCTATTTGTTCGGGCCTTTCTTATTCAAATATATTATATGTTCCACCAAATTTTTATAATAGAAGTAATGAGTATTCTAATACCGGTTTGACAATACCGGTTGAATTAAAATTGTTTGCTATGTCTTACCATGGAATCGGCATAGGTTTACACGCATCTAAAATATTTGTTTTAAATAGTTCGTATGCTCCTCTGTTAATTACTGCATCCATAATGCTTGGTAAACCAGTTAAAACAAAATCAAAAACCTTGTTATACCTGTTAAATTAATCCCTTCTAAAGAATAATCAATATCCTTAGCTAAACTTACCTAAAAGCGTCGATGTATTCCAAACAGCCCAAAATCAACTTCGGACATTGGTTTCCTAAGAATGAAATATTAACTTATTAAAAATTATTAAGTAAAATAATTTCACTTAATTATCGTTACTACATTCGCACATAATTAAAAACGTATGAACATTAAGAAATTTCTGCCGCATTTGGTTGCCATTGGTGCTTTTTTAGCCATATCCTTGTTTTATTTCAGTCCGCTATTGGATGGAAAAAAACAAATCCAACAGGGTGACGTAAAAAACTATGAGGGCATGTCGAAAGAAATTGCCGATTTCCGTAAAGAGCACCCGGGCGAAGAACCTTTGTGGACTAACAGCATGTTTGGCGGTATGCCGGCTTACCAAATATCGGTGAAATACACATCCAATTTAATAAAATATGTTGATAGAGCCTTTCAATTGTGGCTCCCCCACCCTATTGGTATGGTGTTTTTATATTTCATGGGCTTCTATATCTTGCTTTTATGTCTGCGTGTAAACCCCTGGATTGCTTTGGTAGGGGCTTTGGCTTATGGATTCTCTTCTTACTTCTTTATTATTCTGGAGGCAGGGCATAATACAAAAGCACATGCCATTGGTTATATGGCACCATTGCTAGGTAGTGTTATTCTTACCTTACGTAAGAATTTTATTTTAGGTGGGGCCTTAACTACGCTGTTTGCAGCACTTGAATTATATGCCAACCACGTACAAATAACCTATTATTTATTTATGATAGTGGCGGTTATTATGCTGGTAGAGTTTTATGGTGCTATCAAAGAAAAGCGCATTCCCGATTTTATGAAGCGTGGCGCTATTGTAGCGGCTGCCATATTAATAGGTGTACTACCTAACGTATCTAACCTATGGGCAACGTATGAGTATGGTAAATATACCACACGTGGTACATCCGATTTAACCATAAAAGCAAACAGAGAAAGTAATGCAGGTATTAAAACCAGTGGCTTAGATAAAGATTATGCTACCCAATGGAGCTATGGCATAGGAGAGTCTTTTACTTTATTAATTCCAAACTTTAAAGGAGGAGCTTCTGAGTCTATGGCAAATAACAAAAGTGCCTTAGAAGCTATAAGCGATCCGCAGATGAAACAATATGCGGGTAGTATGAGCGGATACTATGGCAACCAACCTTTCACCTCGGGACCTGTTTATGCAGGTGCCATTATGATATTCTTGGCTGTACTCGGTTTGTTCTTAATTAAAGATAGAATAAAATGGGCATTGCTTGTAATAACTGTTCTTAGCATCATGCTTGCCTGGGGTAAGAACCTGATGTGGTTTACCGAATTATTCTTTGATTACTTCCCCGGTTATAATAAGTTCCGAGCGGTATCTATGATACTGGTTATTGCTGAACTAACGATACCTCTCTTAGCTGCTCTAGCTTTGCAAAAAGTGTATGAGTCTACGGCAACTACAAAAGTAAATTTAGGTAAAAGGGAGATGCCTATTAACCGTGTACTTATTATTGCAGGAGCTTTTACGGGCGGTTTTGCTTTGTTATGTTATATAGCTCCTGATATGTTTAATAAGTTTCAGGCAGATAATGAGCTAAGACAAATAGTAAGTCAGGTACAACAACAAAATCCTACTGCACAGGTTTCTCAAATAGAAGGTATGTACACCCCTGTTTTAGAACAAGCCGAACTTGCCCGCAAAGCCATCTTTAAATCAGATGCCATACGTACCTTTATTTTTATTCTTTTGGCATTTGGTGCTATATGGTTATACTTTGCTAAGAAGTTAAACCAACAATTATTAGTTGCTGCGCTCGCCATTTTTGTATTGGCAGATATGTGGCCTGTGGCGGCACGTTACCTTAACAACGCTAACTTTGTTCCTAAAGCACAAATGCAAACTCCTTTTGCTAAATCTAAAGCAGATGAGTTTGTGTTAGAAGATAAAACGCTTGATTACCGCGTGCTTAATATGGCACGAAACACGTATAACGATGCCTCAACTTCATACTACCACAAATCAATAGGCGGTTATCATGGCGCCAAACTTAAACGTTATCAGGAGCTAATTGATTTTCAGATTGACAGAAACACAGCAACGCTTATGAAGAGCCTTCGTGGTGCAGGTGTCTCAGATTCTTCTTTACGCACAGCTTTTGCCAATACACAAGTGTTAAATATGCTGAATACAAAATACATTATTATAAACGATGAAGCTCCTCCTTTGGTTAACCCAATGGCTAACGGCAATGCATGGTTTGTAAAAAATATACTATCTGTAAACTCTGCTAACGATGAGATTTTAAAATTATCCGATATAAACACTAAAGAAACCGCCATTATTAATGATAAGTATAATGATGTATTAAAAGGCTTTAAACCTTCTTTTGATGCAGAAAGTAGCATAAAACTAAACTCTTATCAGGCTAATAAACTGGTATACGAAACAAATGCCAAAACTGATCAACTGGCAGTATTCTCTGAGATTTATTACCCCAAAGGTTGGGTGGCTACTCTTGATGGGAAAGAAAGTCCTTATGTAAATGCTGATTATGTATTGCGCGCTATGGTTATACCGGCAGGCAAACATACTGTAGAGTTTAACTTTAAACCTGCTGTTTACTTTGTAGGAGAAAAAATATCCTTAGCAGGCTCTTTGTTGGTATTACTGATTTCTTTTGGGGGAATATTCTACACCTTTAAGAAAGAAAAAATTAATCTACCTTAATTCTCTTCCGAGAAAAGAGAATCCACAAACTCTGTACGGTTAAATGGTTGCAGGTCTTCCATCTTTTCACCTACACCTATGTATTTAACCGGTATTTTAAACTGGTCTGATATACCAATAACCACACCACCTTTGGCAGTCCCGTCCAATTTAGTAAGTGCCAAAGCAGTTACTTCGGTAGCAGCGGTAAACTGCTTGCATTGTTCTATAGCATTCTGTCCGGTGCTGGCATCAAGCACTAACAATACTTCATGAGGGGCATCGGGTATTACTTTACTCATTACCTTTTTAATCTTGCCCAACTCGTTCATTAAATTTACTTTGTTGTGCAAACGCCCTGCGGTATCAATAATCACTATATCAGAGTTTTTAGCAACAGCGCTACTAACCGCATCAAAAGCAACCGAGGCAGGATCGGCATTCATTCCCTGAGAAACGATAGGCACCCCTACCCGCTCACTCCAAATAATAAGTTGGTCAACGGCAGCAGCTCTAAAAGTATCTGCTGCTCCCAATAACACATTCTTTCCTTTTTGCTTAAACTGATAAGATAGTTTACCTATAGTAGTTGTTTTACCTACACCATTCACTCCCACCACCATTATCACATAAGGCTTTTTATCAGCAGGGGTAGAAAAATCACTAACATCTTGCGAATTATTCTCAGTAAGCAGAGAGGCAATCTCTTCCTTTAGTATTAAGTTCAGTTCTGAGGTACCAACATATTTATCCTTAGCAATACGGTCTTCAAGGCGTTTAATTATTTTTAGCGTAGTATTTATACCAACATCTGAAGTAAGAAGTACTTCTTCCAAATTATCCAAAACATCCGCATCAACGGTAGATTTACCAGCAACGGCTTTAGCTATCTTAGTAAAAAAGTTCTCTTTGGTTTTGTTTAAGCCTTTGTCAAGCGCCTCCTTTTTGTCTTTAGATAAGAAACTGAAAATGCCCATCTTCTCTCGCTTTGTTTAGTATATTATATAAAATAAAAAACTTCTTTCCATGCAATGAAAAGAAGTTTGAAATAACAATACGTTAGATCGTTTACTTGTTCTTTAAAAAATCTTGTACGTGGTCGTTATGTACAATTTCTTCTCTAAATGCGTAAGCACCAGTTTTAGGCGATTTTACCATTTTAATAACGCGGGTAAAGTCTTTTCCTTTTCCGCTTTTTAGTGTTGCTACTACCTTCTTTGCCATAACTTATATTATTTAATTTCTTTATGCATCGTGTATTTACCTAAGATAGAATTATATTTTTTTAATTCAATTCTTTCTGAAGTGTTTTTCTTGTTCTTCGTTGTAATATAACGAGATGTACCAGGCTTACCCGTAGCAGCATGCTCAGTGCACTCTAATATTACTTGTATTCTGTTTTGTTTCTTTGCCATAATGTATTCTTTAAAAAGGGATGCAAATATACAGTTTTTTTGTTAATAACAATACTCTTGCCCGTTTTTTATTTCATTTATAGACTTTAATAATGCCTGTTTCGCTTTGAATAACCTTTATTTCCATTTCATTTTTCTTCTTTATTATTGAATCGCGAAGGCTTAAAGAATGATTAAAATTCCAATTACCGAGATAATAGCATCTATTATTAACTGTTAACGTAGGGAATCCTTTCATATCCCACCTAATGTTATCAATCCTACCATTAAACTCATAACTTAATGCAATTTTTTCACCACGCTGCTTTAGAAAGAAAGTAATACCAAAAAATGCTATAAAGAAAATAACTATCAAATAAGCTCTATTTCTTGAAATTGCTGCCATTCTTAATCTCCAAAATTAAAAGCTTTTATATAAAATGTCATTTATACAAAAATACTATATTTGCAGCCTTAAAAAATTAAAATCTAACAGATTATATGCAAAATAAAGGAGCTATTACAACATTTGCCGTGCTACTGGGACTGGCTTGTATTTTTTATCTATCATTTACATGGGTAACCCGTGGTGTGGAGAAAGACGCCATTGCTTTTGCCGATTCATATATAGAAAGTGCTTTAGTTAAAAAAGGTGCAACTGACTATGCTAAAGGAGATGCTTCAAAAGAGCGTTCTTTCTTAGATTCTGTAAAAAATTCAAAGATGGATTCTTATTTGGATTCAATGAAAACCGTTAAGGTTTATGACATTCTTTTAACTAAATATACTTACGATGAGTGTAAACAAAAAGAGATAAACCTTGGTCTTGATTTACGTGGTGGTATGAACGTTACCCTTGAGGTATCGGTTGCAGATATTCTTAAAAACCTTGCTAATAATAACCCTGACCCTAACTTTAACAAGGCTATTGCTCAAACCCAAAAGAACTTAGGTGTAAACAACAACAAACCTTTTGTTACTTTATTTGCTGAGACGTACAAACAAATTGCTCCTAACGGTCGTTTGGCTCCATTGTTTCAAACCCTTGAAAACAAAGGGAAAATTGATTACAATGATAACAACGATAAAGTAATTGCTTTCTTAAATGAGCGTGTTGAAGATGCGGTAAGTAACTCTGAAACTACCTTCCGTAGTCGTATTGACCGCTTCGGGGTATCTCAACCAAATATTCAAAAGCTTGAGAATGGACGTATCTTAATTGAGCTTCCAGGTGTAAAAGATAAAGACCGTGTACGTAAACTATTACAAGGTACTGCTAACCTTGAGTTCTGGGAAACGTATGAGAACGCAGAAGTTGGTCAATACTGGCCTGAGGCTAACAAAAAAGTGAAAGCTCTTTTAAACCCTGAGTTGGTTAAAGCTGACAGTCTTAAAGCAGCCGATTCATTAAAAGTTGTTAATGCTGATAGCTTAGATAAAAAGAAATCGAACAAGAAATTAACTAAAGAAGAAATTGCCAAAGCTAAAACGGATTCTATTGCTAAAATAAAAACAGATAGTGCTGGTAAAGCAAAAGAATCTTTAGCTCAAAAACTAAAAGAAGGTAATAAAGTTGCCGGAGATACAGCAAAAGGCAAAGCAGGCAGCGATACAGCTGTTGCCCGTTACAAACTAAACAACCCATTGTATTCAATGGCTGGTCCGCTAGTACCAAACATCTCTCAGGATGGTAAGTACTTTGGTTTGGGTTCGGTAGTTGGTTACGCTCGTACAAAAGATACGGCTCAAATCAACACTTGGTTAAACAACCCTAAAGTTCGTTCAGTATTCCCTTCTAAACTTAAATTTATGTGGGATTACAAGCCGGGAAAGGCGGTGAGGTAATTACCTTATATGCTATAAAAGTAACCGACCGTAATGGCAAAGCTGCTATGTTTGGTGATATTATTGATGGGGCACGTAAAGAGTTCCAACAACAAACAGGTGAGATTGCTATCAGCATGACGATGAAAGGTGATGCTGCACAAAAATGGGCTAAACTAACCAAAGCTAATTCGCCTAAAGATAGCAAGAGCCGTGGACGTTGTATTGCTATTGTAATGGATAATGCAGTGTATTCTGCACCTACCGTAAACGGAGAAATACCTAACGGAAGCTCACAAATTACGGGTAACTTTGATAACCGCGAGGCAGACGCTTTAGTGGCTATTTTAGGAGCAGGTAAACTTCCTGCACCTGCCCGTATTGTAGAAGAAACGGTGGTTGGTCCACTTTAGGAGCTGAGTCAATCTCTGCAGGTTTATTATCTTTTGTAATAGCTTTTATAGTTATCCTATTGTTTATGGCTATGTATTATAACAAAGCCGGCTGGGTTGGGAACATTGCCCTGCTAATCAACTTATTCTTTATTATGGGTATCCTAACATCCTTAGGAGCTACCTAACCCTACCCGGTATTGCAGGTATCGTATTAACCATTGGTCTGTCTGTGGATGCAAACATCTTAATTTTCGAGCGTATCCGTGAGGAACTGGCACTTGGTAAATCCATAGCTCAGGCTATCAAAGAGGGCTTTAAGCATGCATGCCGACGATTATAGATAGTAACGTAACGCTATTAATATTAGGTGAATTCTTTATGTATTTGGTAATGGTCCGGTTCAAGGTTTTGCAATACCTATGTATCGGTTCCTTTCTTCTTTATTTGCCGCTGTGGTTCTGTCTCGTGTAATATTTGATTGGATGGTTCATCGCAAAATGGAAGATAGCTTCGATAATAATATGACGCGCAATGCCTTCAAGAATCTGCATTTTGATTTTGTGGGTAAAAGAAAGATATACTATTCTATATCTACTGCAGTAATTGTTTTAGGAATCGTATTCTACTTTAAAAACGGCGGCTTTAACCTTGGAGTTGACTTTAAAGGTGGTCGTACCTATTTAGTAGGCTTTGAAAAAGGCATGAATACAGAAGATGTGAAGAAAGCATTGGCTGTTAACTTTGGCGGAGAAGCCCCTGAAGTGAAAACATCGGGTAGTGCCAGCAAACTAAAAATCACGTCTTCTTACCGCATTAAAGAAAACGATGTAAACGTAGATGAAGAAGTAAAACAAGGTCTGGAAAAAGGCTTAGGTTCTTTAGGGGCTAAGTACGAAGTGTTAAGCTCTCAAAAAGTAGGGCCAACCATTGCAACCGATATTTTGTATAGTGCTTATGGTGCTATCCTATTCTCTTGTATTGTGATGTTCCTATATATCATTGTCCGCTTTAAAAAATGGCATATGGTATGGGTGCGGTTGTGGCTTTGTTCCATGACGTGCTGATTGTATTATCGTTCTATACCATTTTAGATAAAAGATCACCTTTCTCTTTAGAGATTGGGCACGAAGCTGTTTGCGCGACCAGGCGCGCTAGAAGGCTGCCCGGGCCGAGGATGTGGGCCTGGCCCACCACCTCGGAGAGCCTGCGGGGCCGCATGCGCAGCGCGAGCGGCTGCCCGGCGTCGGGGCCCTCCGGAGCCCGCGGCGCCTCGGGCTCCCGGAACAGCTCGTTCTGGTCGTCATCGCTCATCTTGCGGCGCAGCCAATCTCCGAGCAATCCGGGCGGATGAGAAGCCATTTTCGGCGTGCCAATGGCGCCCCCTTGGGCGAAGCAATACGTAACGGAACCAAGAGGCGAAGGCAG
>CAVXOV010000041.1:0-10338 GCA_963763345.1 uncultured Candidatus Saccharibacteria bacterium | reverse complement strand
AGGTAGATATTGTGCGCGTTGACGAACACGAACTGCAATACATTTATACTGAGAATGAATTTTTGGTTTGCATGAATCAGGAAACGTTTGAACAGATACATATTCCGAAAATACTGTTTGCCGATACCATTCAATTCCTACAGGAAGGCATGATACTTACCATTCGTTTTGATGAAAACGAAAAACCCTTAAACGGCGAACTTCCAAAATATACCGAGTTATTAGTTACCTATGCCGAAGACGGGAACAAAGGAAAAACACTAAAAACGGTTGAAGTTGAAGGCGGGATAACCCTACAAGTACCCTTGTTTGTTGCTATGGGAGATAAACTTAAAATTCATATTGAAACAGGCGAATACGTAGAACGCGTTTCGAAGTAAATTACTTTCTTAGAAGTTGTTTAAATTCTATTTCAAATTTTTTCTACTTTCTTTTTCCTTGACGAAAAAGAAACAAAAAGTCAAGACAAAACGATCTGCTCCACACTAAGCCACTCTGCTCCGCGTTTTGTCGGGCTTGCGCTCGGTTTTCAGATTACGATGGTTACCTAAATCAGGGGCAGGAGTCCACGAACGGCGCGAACTGAAAGTTTTCTGAGCCAAGCAGGGCAGCCTGTGCGCCAAGAAAAGCTTTAGGTTGGTGTTCGTGGGGCATTTTCTTTGCTTCGTTTCTTTGGGCAAACAAAGAAATGAAGATAAAAATCTCTTATAGTACTTTTTCGGAGGTAAGGCAAAAGCTATTGCTTCATGTTCAAAATGCCCGTTATGAGAGCCATCGCAAAAAGGTTTGTTTTTAGATAAACCGCATCTGCAAAAAGAAACAATTTCTCGTCCACCCAAATCATAGGCGTTTCCGTTTTTATCTACAACTTCCATTTCGCCTTCCACGCGCAAAGAACCATTATTGTTTACTGTAATTTTTGTTTTAGCCATACTGTTTATTTAAGTTAATTATTATTTAATGTCCAACCCTTCGGCATCAACCATGGTTACCCACTTGCCCATTTTTTTTTGAATAACCCTAAAGTGATGCTGGTCTTCGGGAGTAATGAATGAAATAGCTTGTCCGGGAGATTCTGCCCTGCCGGTTCTCCCAATACGGTGAATATAATCTTTGGGCGAACGGGGCAATTCGTAATTTATAACACAAGGCAAGAATTTAATGTCAATACCCCGTGAAATCAAATCGGTGGCAACCAACACACGAAGTGTACCTGCTTTAAATTTATGCAAAGTTTCTGTGCGTGCCTGCTGTCCTTTTTTACCATGCATGGCTATTGCGTCTATTCCGTTTTTGCGCAGTTTATCAGCCACATTATCTGCTTTATAGGTAGAAGATGTAAAAACCAAAACCTGTTTCAACTCCTTTTGTTTAATTAAATAGCGAAGCAGCGGACCCTTTTTTTCATCGCTTACGTTATACGCAGTTTGTGTAATTAAATCTATGTTATTGCTTTCAGCTTCAATTTTAATAACAACAGGGTCTCGTAATACAAGTTGATTGATGTTGTTTACATCATCGCTAAGCGTAGCAGAGAATAAAAGGTTTTGACGCCTTTTAGGTAAGAGGGCCAAAATGCGATCTACCTCTTCTTTAAACCCAAGGTTCAGCATTTTATCAGCTTCATCTAACACCAATGTTTCGATAGTTGAAAGATGAACCGAATTTGATTCAACCAATTCCAACAAACGCCCAGGTGTAGCAACTAAAACGTTAACGCCCTGTAAAGCCATCATTTGCGGGTTAATAGAAACTCCGCCGTATACCGCCATAGATTTTACGGGTGTAGGAAGTCCCGCTCCAAATGTTTGAAATACTTCTTTTACCTGCACGGCTAATTCACGGGTGGGTACCAGTACCAAAACATTTACATGCCTGTTTTTAGAAGTAATCTTTCCCTGTAAATTCATTAAAATAGGCAATACATAACTGGCCGTTTTACCCGAGCCTGTCTGGGCAATTCCTAAAACATCTTTTCTGTTTAAAATGGCGGGGATGGCCTCTTGCTGAATAGGATAAGGTTGGGTGTAATTTTGACCGGCTAATGCTTTTAGTAAAGAAGGAGATAAGCCTAAAGAAGAGAATGGCATAATTGTTTTTATAACGAAAGCGAAGGTAGGTTAAATTTAATGGAACATACCGGCAACATCTCCTTCGCTGCTGCGTTCCATGGGTTTAAATTCAGAAGAATAACTTAAGCGGTAAAACATTTTATTGTTGCGGAGGTAATAGTTATCATCACGTTTTACCAAAGCTAAGTCGGTCTTTTCGGGATAGCCGTATATTAATAAACGACTGCGCGTCATCTTGTAACCTTTAGAATTTAGCGGGGTTTTCCAAAACTCTATCATAAAAAACTCTTCCTTAGGTGGGTTGGTAACTCCTGCCAGAGATGCTGCCAGCGAATCGGCAGAACTTGTTTTTTCTTCAGGGGTAAGGGTTTTTACATATAGGTTCTTAACGCTTATTAGTTCCTCTTTAAGCACCTGGTAATTATCACTGTTTACATAGGAAGAATCGGTTATATCATTCATAGAAATAAGCGAAACGTTTTTGGAAGGAATATTACTTTCCTTTTTTATTTCAGCTTTAGCCTTATAGGCATTCTTATCTTTTGATTGATTATCACCCTCTTCTTTTTTTGGACTAACAACCTGCTCGCTTATATTTTGTTTTTGGTTAAGTAAAGAAAGATTAAAGTTGCGTATGTAGGTATCTAATTTAAAAAGGAAAAAAAGGCAGCCTGCTAATAAGCCAACTGACACACCAAAAATAAAAACGGGGACTTTTTGTCGGAACTGCAACTGAAAAAATTTCAGTAAAATTAAGAAATTATTTATTTTTTAGGGGCTTATTCGTTAAGCAATGTTAAAACAATATAACTTTTAAAATTTTGGCATGAAATTTGCGTTAGGCATAAAAACCAAAAATATAAAAACATGAAAAAGCTATTGTCAACTTTGCTGGTAGCTTCCCTAGGTGGAGGTTCAGCACTTTACATTCAACAAAAGTTTTTTAAACCCGAAGAAAACTTTGCCAGTCATCAAACCATTAGCTACGCTCCTCCTGTTCGGCTCACGTCCTCCTCAAATGCTATGTCATCTTCGGCACCCGACTTTACCGGCGCAGCAGAAGCTTCTGTAAACGCGGTGGTGCACGTTACCACCCAAATGGAACAAAAATATAACCAACTTAACTACGACCCCTTCCATCAGTTCTTTTACGGGCAACCTCAGCAGCCACGCATACAACAAGGCAGCGGTTCGGGGGTTATTATTAATAAGGATGGTTATATAGTAACCAACAACCACGTAATAGCCGATGCGGATAAGATAGAAGTTATCCTGAACGATAAACGTACCTATACTGCCGAGCTGGTTGGGGCTGACCCTCAAACAGATTTGGCATTGCTAAAGATTAAAGAAAAAGACCTGCCGTTTTTAGCTTACGGAAACTCTGATAATGTAAAAGTGGGTGAGTGGTGTTTGGCTATCGGTAATCCGTTTAACTTAACATCTACCATCACTGCCGGAATTATTTCGGCTAAAGGACGTAACATTAATATTTTAGAGAACGACCCTGCGCATGGACAGTTCCCTATAGAATCATTTCTTCAAACAGATGCTGCCGTTAACCCCGGTAACAGCGGAGGTGCCTTGGTTAGTACTGCCGGAGATTTAATAGGTATTAACTCGGCCATTGCCAGTCAAAATGGTGCCTATATAGGTTACTCCTTTGCCATCCCTGTAAACATTGTAAAGAAGGTAGTGGCAGATTTAGCCGAGTATGGAACCGTGCAACGTGCCTTTATAGGGGTTAGCATCCGAGACATTGACTCTAAACTGGCCGAAGAAAAATCATTAAAAGATCTAAAAGGTATTTATGTAAATGGCTTAACCGAAAATGGTTCTGCCGAGGCAGCCGGTGTGCAATTGGGTGATGTAATTACCAAAGTAGAAGGCTTTGAGGTTAATAATGTATCTTCTTTGCAAGAGCAAATAAGCAAGTACCGCCCGGGAGACAAAGTGGGTGTTACCCTTATACGCGGCAATAAAGAAATAACCCTGCCGGTGGTGCTTAAAAACAAAGACGGTAACGTTAGCGTAATTAAAAAAGAAAAAGTAGAAGCTAAAGAAGTAAAATCCATTGCTTCTTTAGGGGCAAGTTTTGAAGAAGTAAACAAAGCTGATTTGAAAAAGCTGGGTATACAAAATGGTGTGCAGGTTACCGAGCTTAAAAACGGTAAGTTGTTTGCATCCGGTATTAGAGAAGGTTTTATCATTACCTCGATAGATAAAAAGAAAATCAGCAGCCTTGCCGATGTGGATAATGCCATGAAAGGCAAAACAGGCGGCATTTTAATTGAGGGTATGTACCCTAATGGAATGCATGCCTACTACGGCTTTGGTATGTAACCCAAACCTAACTGAAACACGAAAGCCCTTCTCTGTATAAGAGGGGGCTTTTTGTTTATACCCGACTTTACAATTCTGAAATTTCAATTACTTTCTATTATCTTTGCTTCAAACACATAGTTATGCATTTAGTAAAAGGAAAAACAGCTATTATAACAGGGGCTTCGCGCGGCATTGGGCACGGTATTGCATTGGTATTTGCCAAACAAGGCGCTAATGTTGCCTTTACCTATTTAAGTTCTGACGAGAAAGCGAAAGCCTTAGAGGCTGAGCTCTCGGCTTTTGGTATTAAAGCCAAAGGCTATAAAAGCGATGCAGCCAATTTTAAAGCTGCTGAAGAGTTGGTTAATCAGGTAGTCGCCGAATTTGGCACCGTTGATATTTTGGTAAACAATGCGGGCATTACCTGCGATACCTTGCTTATGCGCATGAGTGAACAACAATGGGATGAAGTAATCAATGCCAATTTAAAGTCGGTTTTCAACCTTACCAAAGCAGTTACCAAACCTATGCTAAAGGCACGTTATGGCTCTATCATTAATATGAGTTCGGTGGTGGGTGTAAAAGGCAATGCAGGACAGAGTAATTATGCGGCTTCTAAAGCAGGTATTATTGGTTTTACTAAATCTATTGCGTTGGAGTTGGGTTCACGTAACATACGTTGCAATGCCATTGCCCCCGGTTTTATAGAAACTGAAATGACTGCCGTATTAGATGAAAAGGTGGTACAAGGCTGGAGAGATGGTATTCCTTTAAAACGTGGCGGAACGGTGGATGATGTGGCAAATGCTACCTTGTTTTTAGCAAGCGATATGAGTGCATACATTACCGGACAATGCCTGAACGTTTGCGGAGGTATGCTTACCTAATAAAAACTATACGTGCACATTAGTACCGAATACCCTATCTGGCTTGTTGTTTTTTGTCTGTTGGCAGGATTGGGCTATGCGTTTTTATTGTACCGAAAGCCCAAGCAGGATTTAAACAAAACCATACTTTATGTATTGTTTGCTTTCCGCTTTTTGGTGGTTTCAATTTTATGTTTTTTTCTTTTGAATCCACTGATAAAGAATACTACTACTTATACTGAAAAACCTATTATTATAATAGCTGCTGATAACTCTGCTTCCATTACTAAGAATAAAGATTCTGTGTTTTATAAAAGGGAATACCCTGTTGCACTACATAAATTTAGTGATGCATTAGCCGATAAATATGAAGTCCATTTCTTTAAGTTTGATAATGAGGTAAAGGCAGATGATACACTTAACTTCTTTGGAAAAGAAACCAACATATCAAATGTGTTTAGCACTATCCAAAATGATTTTGAAGGAAAGAATGTAGGTGCTGTTGTGCTTGCTACAGATGGATTATATAATACGGGTAGCAACCCCTTATCTGTTATCGGGAGTATGAATTACCCTGTATATACTATTGCTTTGGGAGATACTATTCTTGTAAGAGATGCACTGATAAAGAAAATAAATCATAACCAAACAGCTTATATAGGCAATCAGTTTCCGGTAGAGGTTCAGCTGCAGGCTTTTGATTTACAGGGAAAGGATGCAATAGTAAGTATCTCGCAAGCCGGAAAAAAACTTGCTGAACAAAAGATTAAATATACTTCAACAAATTATACAGGTGTATTAAATTTCTTATTGAACGCTGATAAAGCCGGCATACAGCGATATGAAGCTACACTTTCATTTACTAATGGAGAACAAATAAAAAACAACAACAGCATGTCTTTTGTGGTAGATGTAATTGATAAGCGCGAAAAGATATTATTATTAGCGGGAGCTCCACACCCTGATATTGCTGCTCTTAAGCAAACTATTGAAGCCAATCAGAATTATGAGGTGGATGTACGACTAACCGACAAATTTACAGAATCTATAAAGCCTTATAGTTTGGTTATTCTTCATAATGTAGGTTTAACTAATCCTGTTTCTAAAAGAATAGCAACCGAAATAGCCACACACAAAACATCGGTTTGGCAATTCTCTAAGAATGATTTTTGGGCTTTTCCCTCTTTAAAATTTGGTAGTTCAGCCAGCGGATATAATGATGCAGAGCCCGTTATGAATAGCGGCTTTTCTTTATTTAATGTAAGCAATGAGTTAAAGAATTACCTGAAAGAACTTCCGGCGGTTGCCTGTGCGTTAACAACCTATAAAGTTTCTAACGGGGCTGTTTCTTTAATTAATCAGCAAATAGGACAGATACAAACCGAGAACCCTATTTTAATTTTTGCGGATAATGGTGGACAAAAGTCTGCTTTGTTTTGTGCGGAAGGTTTGTGGCGTTGGAAACTGCGTGATTATGCCGACCATGAGAATAATGTATTGTTTGAAGAGTTGATTCAGAAAACGGTGCAATACCTTTCTGTAAAAGCCGATAAGAGTTTCTTTAAAGTCTTTACCAAGAAAATTATTAATGAGAATGAGCCTCTGGAGTTTGATGCGGAAGTATTTAACCCAAGCTATGAGTTAATTAATGAACCTGAAGTCAGTATGGTAATTACCGATGAAGCTAAAAAGCAATTTACCTATACCTTTTCTAAAACTACTAATAGTTATCATTTAAGCGCGGGCAATTTTCCTCCTGGAGATTATAAGTATGAAGCGCAGGTAAAAGTTAATACTCAGATATATCTTCAGAAAGGTGAATTTAGTGTAAAACCTTTATTGGCTGAGTTTACAAGCACTACTGCCGACCATGCTTTGTTATATAACATCAGTAAAAAAACAGGCGGACAATTATTTTATCCGAAACAGTTAAATGAGTTGCAAAAGAAACTGCTGGAGAATGATAATATTAAAACACTAGTACACGAGCAAAAACAAACAAATGATTTTATTAATTTAAAGATAGTATTCTTTATTTTGTTATTGTTTTTGAGCATGGAATGGTTTGTCAGAAAATACAATGGCTTAAACTAAATGATAAAGATTGTAACCATCATCGGGGCACGTCCTCAAATAATTAAGGCAGCTGCGTTAAGCAGAGCCATAAAAAGCAAGTTCAGTAAAGAGATTGAAGAAATAATTGTACACACAGGACAGCATTATGATGCAAACATGAGCGGTGTGTTTTTTGATGAATTGCAAATACCACAACCTAATTATAACCTGAATGTGGGTAGTGGTTCTCATGCCAAACAAACCACCACCATGCTAACGGGTATTGAAGAAATACTCGTAAAAGAAAAACCACAGGCAATTGTATTGTACGGGGATACCAACTCAACTTTAGCGGGTGCCATAGCTGCATCAAAAATACATGTACCTATTGCACATATAGAAGCCGGATTACGTTCCTTCAATAAAGCTATGCCTGAAGAGATTAACCGAATTACTTGTGACCATTGCTCTACCTTTTTATTCTCACCCACCAAAGCGGGTTATGATAATTTAGTGAAGGAAGGTTTTAAACCCGATGCGAAAACTCCTTATAACATTAACAACCCAAAAATATATCATTGCGGAGATGTGATGTATGATAACAGTTTGCACTTTGCAAGCATTGCTGAAAAGAAATCAAAAGTGTTGGAGAAATACAATTTACAAAAAGGTAATTTTATTTTGGCAACTATTCATCGAGATAATAATACCGATATACCAGAGCGTTTGAATGCTTTATTCTCAGCGCTTTTTGACATACACAAGAACAACAAAACTGCCGTTGTACTTCCTTTACATCCACGAACTAAAAAGTGTGTGGATGAATATTTGGGTAAAGCATTGCTTGAAAAAATAAGTAACTCGAAACAATTTATTATTTGCGAGCCTTTACCTTTTTTAGATATGATTATGTTGGAAAAGAATTGCTCATTAGTGATGACAGATAGTGGTGGTGTGCAAAAAGAAGCCTTTTATTTTGAGAAGCCTTGTGTGATTCTTCGACCTGAAACCGAGTGGATTGAATTACTTGCTTGCGGTGCGGCAGTATTGACAGATGCAGATAAGCAAAAAGTATTAACGGCATACAATACCTTTTCAAACACCAAACAAAGCTTTCCTAAGTTATTTGGTGACGGGCATGCAGCTGAATTTATTTGTAGTGAACTGGTAAAACACCTCGCTTAAATGTTGTTAGTTTACTCACATAAACCTTCGTCGCGCTTTGCATATATAGCCGATTTTATTTTACAGAATTTGTGTGGTTTTGAAATTACGTACACCAATAATGCTGATGAGTTTATAGCTTATACGGAGGCCAAACTTAGTTATAATGCCGTCCCACTTCAATCAGAGATACATATTATACCACATACTTTGTTGTTTGAAAAAGGAATTAAAACACAAAGCATTTCTATTTCAACATGGCATGATATACCTACATTGTTTAAGAACTCAAACCCTCAAATACCCTTTGATATTTTTGCGGCCTCATTTTTTCTGATTAGCAGGTATGAAGAGTATCTCCCTCATTTAGCTGATAACTATAATCGGTTTGAGGCAGATAGCAGTTTGGCCTGTCAGAATAATTTTTTGCATTTGCCTTTGGTTAATCTTTGGGCAATTGAATTTAAAAAACTTATTCTTACAAAATATCCTTATTTAAAACACAAAGAAAACACCTATAAATATATCTCCACCATTGATATTGATAATGCCTGGGCTTATAAGCATAAAGATATTATGCGCACCGCCGGGGCTTACGTAAAATATCTTTTAAAAGGAAAGTTTGAAGATGTAAAAGAACGTACCCTTACTTTATTAGGTAAGATGCACGACCCATATGATACCTATGATTACCTTTTAGATATACAGAAGCAGTATAATTTAAACATGATTTATTTTTTTCTATTAGGTAATTATGGAACCAACGATAAGAACATTTCAGCCAATAATCCTTCATTCAGGTCTTTGATAAAGCATTTAGGGGATTATGCCGAAACCGGTATTCATCCCTCTTTTGGTTCTAACGGCAATGAGCAACAGGTGCGCATAGAAGTAAATCGTTTGGCAACTATTACCCACCGCACGATCACAAAAAGTCGGCAACATTTTTTAAAACTTCATTTACCGCAAACCTATAAACACCTTATCAGTTGTGGTATACAGGAAGATTATACCATGGGTTATGCATTTAAAGCCGGTTTCAGGGCAAGTGTTTGCTCTCCTTTTGCCTGGTATGATTTGGATGTGGAAGAAAAAACATCGCTTACCATTTATCCTTTTTGTGTGATGGATGGTACTTTAAAAACATACATGAACTTAAATCAGGAGCAGGCTTTAGAAAAATGTGCTGAATTAATTAATCAAATAAAACGGGTAAACGGCACCTGCATTACCCTGTGGCACAACGAAACCCTTAGCAATTGGCGCGATTGGCAGGGTTGGAAAGCTGTTTACGAAGAAGTTGTTAAATTAGCCGTCAATTAGTAAATTTATCTCTCAAACAAATTGTATATGATTCATATTTTATCTGAACAAACCTCTATCTTAAATCAATATATTGCAGAAATACGTGATAAAACATTCAGCAAGACCGTATCCGTTTTCGCAGAAACATGGAGCGTATTGGAGAATTATTTGCTTATGAAATTTCTAAAACATTAGCTTATAATAATACCGTTACCGAAACTGTTTTAGCCGAAGCACAAACAAAAACGTTAGCTGAACAACCTGTAATTGCAACTATTTTGCGTGCAGGTTTGCCTTTGCATACCGGTATATTAAATGTATTTGATGGCGCACAAAATGCTTTTGTATCGGCTTACAGAAAACATCATAAGGATAATTCTTCGAGATTCAGATAGAATATTTATCCAGTCCTTCGTTGAGTGATAAAACACTTATCCTTACTGATCCTATGCTGGCAACGGGTTCATCTATGGTGCTTGCTTAAGCTTTGCTTAATAAAGGAAAACCTAAGCACACCCATATTGTTGCCGTGATTGCCAGCAAAGAAGGTG
>CAVXOV010000040.1:0-16411 GCA_963763345.1 uncultured Candidatus Saccharibacteria bacterium | reverse complement strand
TACAGGTGTTAGTTGTTCCGGTTACCGTATAACTTGTCGTTGCCCCAGGCGCTTCTGTAATAGCTGCCGTTTTGCGCCGGTACTCCAAAGATAGGTTGTGCCTCCCGCAGCTGTAATTGTTGCATTGCCCTCCTGGGCAAACGGTACACTACTTGCAGTAACAACAGGCAATGCTGTCACACCTACTGTTGATACCGCAGAATTTGTACAAGTACCTGTCGTCCCTATTACCGTATAAGAAGTTGCTCCCGGAGTTACCGTAATAGGATTAGTAGTAGCCCCGTTACTCCAACTATACGTAGTAGCACCAGCTGCAGTCAACGCAACTGACCCTCCGGTACAAACCGTAGGGCTGTTCACGGTAACAGTTATTGCCCCTACCTGAGCAACAGTTGCTGTTATCGTAAATGTACAACCAACATGGTCTGTAACGGTTAGTGTATAAACACCTGCTGTAGTCAATCCTGTCGGACTTTGCACCGCAGACACAAAAGCACCGGGTCCTGCCCATGCATAAGTATATGGTGCGGTACCACCTGCTGCATTTGTAGTTGTTATAGAACCTGTTGCCGCACATGTAATATTATGAGGTGTAACAGCCGATGTAACAGCAGCGCCCCCTGTTACTACAATAGTATTAGTTGATGCACACAAATTTTTATCGGTAACAATCACCGTATAGGTTCCGGCAGGTATATTAGTTATAGTATTTGAACTTCCAGGATTAACAGTAGTTGTAGATACTGGACCACTGGGGCCTGTCCATGCAAAAACATAGGGTGCCTGTGATCCTGCACCCCCTATTACGGCACTTGCTGTTGCAGAACCCGTTGCCCCACACGTAGCAGGTGTTTCACTCATAGTCGGGGGACAACAGTTTAAAGCTGAATTAGCATTTGCAGCAACATCTGAAAGGCAACCGGTACTACTCCAACTACCCGACTGACCATCTCCACTACTCAAACAGGTTACGGCTAAACTGGCGCCGGGATTACACCCCGCAGCAACAGTAACATCAAAACAAAAATTCCAGGTACCAGCAGCAATCGCACCCTGACAATTATCTCCAAAATTATTCCCTGGCCCATCTCCAGGACAAGTGCTAGCACCAGCAGTAGTGGTATAATAAAAACCGGGACCCCATAAAACACCAGATGCACAACTGGTTTGCCCCGCAGGATAATATGCCCAAGTTCCACTCCCAGAGCAGGAAGCGGGTGGGGTAGCAACCAAACTGGCAGCATTCCATCCGGCACCCAAAGTAACCGTAACACCATGCAACCAATTAACATTAACCTGATTCCAGTCAGATATATGGTAACAAAAATGAACTGTTTGCCCGGGCGCATAACCTGTGGCAGGTGCCGGTGGAGTAGCGGTTAAAACAGAAGCTTGATTACAAACCGAACAATCCACAAAAGCAGTCGCTTGTAAGGTAAAGGCTCCGGTTTGCCCTGTGTTTCCTGAAACTTGTATAAGATAACTATCTCCAGGTACAAGTTCAGGTAAATTTACAGTACAATTTCCAGGTGTGCCAACTGCACACCCCACACCCGTCATACCTGCGCAAGTTCCCTGCCAAACAGCCACATTTGGTGTAAAAGCTGCCCCGCTAATTACAATAGTTCCCTGCACTCCGTTAGCCGGACATGTAAAAGAATACCAAACATCATTAGCTGGAGCCGCCATAGTTCCAGCTGTACAAGGGGCTTCTGTAACGTAAGGATTTTCGGGGGTTGCCCCATTTAGGGTACCTGCTACTGTAGTTGTCGCACCATTTTGCACCCCCGCACCACAAGCAGCGGGGTTGCCTAAAGTACCTAAAGCTTGTGCCCCAGCACAATCATCATTGGCAGGCTGTGCTAACAAACCAACAGAAAACAATAATAAACCAAATAATAATAATTTATTCATAACGTATTATTTGGTTATTTTTATTCGTGCACTAGGGTATATCGCCACCAATTGACCACTTTCCAACATATTAAAAACCGGCAAAGTAAATTTCTTTGGAAAATTCTCCTCATAACTTGCTGCATTAATATTCCTGCCGTTCATAAACAATTCTTTTGCCGAAAACAACACACATTCAAACCCATTCTCAAATTTTAAAGTAACCTCCTTATCCTTTAATCGATACTTCTCCATATCCGCCTTTTCAATAGAAGTATAATAAAAAGCCTCATTCTCAGGATGTCTGCTATTTGTAATCTTAAAACTATTCGGTAGCGTTTGAGAAAACCCAAAAATTGGTATTAAACCAAACACAATAAATAAAAATCTAATCATGAGTTAGGTTATAATTATTAAGTCAAAAGCAATGAAATTTAAAAATCACTCCAATACTATTTCGCAAGATACATAAAATTAAATATAAGTAAAAGCAAAATAGGCAAAATTTTATTAAAAAAATATACCCCGCTTGTTCACAACCATAAGGGTGGCCGAGTTAAATATAAAATTTTAACTCTATTGATGGGAACTTCATTTTTGATAAACCAAAACGAAACCTAGGTATTTATACCTTAACAATTAAAGAGTAAAAAACCTTATCTCTTATACAACCACGCAGCAGGATACTGCTTTTTCATTTCGGTTAGTTTTTTACGAGCAGCTTTTTCATCTTCATAACCAGCAATACTTACTACATATAGATTCTTAGCATTTTGTCCTGCAATGCTTGCGCTTATACTTTGCCCTTCCAACTGATTGATAAGTTTATAAGCATTTTGTTTCACTGCAAAGCAACCAACCACAATCTGAAAAGGTTGCTTATACCATTCTTCAATAATCTTAGTTGTTTTTACAACAATTGTTTTATCAATAGAAGTAGTATCCGGTGCTACAATAGGTTTAACCTTTGTTACAATAGGCTTTATAGCTTCGTTTATCTTAGTTTCTGCAAAAACAATCTTACTTTTTGTCATAAACGGACTAAAAGTCGCCATTGCATTATCAATAGGATTTTGCTTTGTAGAAATAAACAATATTATAATAATCAATACAGCCACCGAAGTTGCCACAACAGCACGTCTCATGGTTTTTGGCTTTGCTACAGAAGTAATTTGTCGGTATTGTAACTCTGGTTTTGAAGCAACAACCTTTTCTTCCTTTATCAGTTTAATGGCACTTACAATGGGTAAGCCAAAAGCACTTGGATTATAATTAATGCGCACATCCTGCTCAAACAATATTGTGTTTTCATTGTTCCTGTATAGCACACCTAAACCGTTTATTTCAAAACGCTTTTGTGTTTCTAACAACTGCCTGCAACTACTTACAAAGTTTTCAATAATGGTATTTGCTTGCTGGTATGTTGCACTTTCCTTTTGCATAATATAGCCTGCTAGCAAACCATCATTATTAGATAAATTCTTATTAAACACAATCGATTTGGAAGGAGGAAACAAAGTATTACCCGTCTTTGCAAAATAGGATGACGAATTTCTTGCCACAAACCCTCCAAAGGCAGGTACAATTACACAATCATGCTCAAACAGCAACTCACTTATATATTTCTCTACATTTTTCAATACCGCGAAAATACAAAAATTACAATTCCTTCCTAAGTTCTTTATTGTTTCCATCTTAAATTTAATTGATAATCGAAAAATGTATCTTTACCACCTTTACTATGAGCAAAAAACTTATTTTGGTTACCAATGATGATGGTATAGGTGCACCCGGTATTTTGTTTTTAAGCACTATAGCTAAACAATTTGGACAAGTATGTGTGGTGGCACCCGATAAACCACAGTCTGGTATGGGACACGCTATTACCATTAACTCTACGCTGCGTGCACATAAATCAAAACTCCATCGGGTCGATTTTGAATATGCCTGTAGCGGCACCCCTGTAGATTGTGTTAAGTTTGCCATTAATAAAATCCTTCCCCGAAAACCCGATTTGGTTTTATCAGGCATCAATCACGGTTCTAACTTATCTATTAATGTCATTTATTCCGGCACGATGAGTGCCGCCATAGAAGGAGCTATGGAAGGTATTCCATCTATCGGGTTCTCGCTATGTAATTATGCTCACGATGCGGATTTTTCCCCGGGAGAGAAATTTATAAAAGACATCATTCAGAAATTACTTAACCATGAATCGGAAGAAACAACTTGTTTAAATGTAAATATTCCAAACCTTAAAGCAGATGAAATACGTGGTATAAAAGTTTGCAGAGGAGCCAAAAGCAATTGGATAGAAGAGTTTGATGAACGTAAAGACCCTTACGGAGTACCTTATTACTGGCTCACAGGTAATCTTGTAAACTTTGAAAAGAACCACCCCGACACCGATTTACACCTAAACGAGCAGGGTTATGTAACGGTTGTTCCAGTAGGTTTTGATATGACGAAGCATAACCAAATACCAACTTTTGCAAAACTATTTTAAATGCAGAAGCCCAAGCTTAATAATTTTATTTTAGGAATAATCTCCGGATTTATTCTTCCTTTTCTATCCATATTTATATATTGGCTTTGCAGTTTTAAATTTGTTAACTTCATCCCTCAGTTCTTCAAACTCCTTGTTTTAGGACGCTTATTATCATCCATTATCAGTCTCTGTTTAATTCCAAGTCTGGGTATGTTTTTTATCTTTCTTAATAAAGAATATTATAAAACAACACGCGGCATTATCCTATCTACAGTGTTTTATGGTTTTATTATTGTGGTTGTAAAACCTGGGTAGAACATAGTTGGAGTTATTAAATGAACTACTACGTTATAGCCGGAGAGCCTTCGGGCGATTTGCATGGTTCTAATTTATTAAAGGCTTTAAAGCAAGTTGACGCGCAAGCAACCTTTCGTTGCTGGGGTGGTGATTTAATGCAGGCACAAGGCGCTGAAATTATAAAGCACTACAAAGACCTTGCCTTTATGGGTTTTGTGGAGGTTATTGTTAATCTAAAAACAATCCTTAAGAACATATCTTTTTGCAAAGAAGATATATTACAACACAAACCCGATGCGCTTATTCTCATTGATTACCCAGGCTTTAATCTCCGCATTGCTAAATGGGCTAAGCAGCAGGGTATTAGGGTGTTTTATTACATCTCTCCTACTATTTGGGCATGGAAAGAAAATCGTATTAAAATAGTAAAGGAATGCGTGGAGCGAATGTACGTCATACTCCCCTTTGAGAAAAAGTTTTATGCCGACAGAGGTGTTGAGGTAGAATATTACGGGCATCCTTTAGCCGATGTATTAAGACAAGAGCGGGAAAAGATAATCTCCCGTTCTGATTTTTTAAAGAAATATAAACTCTCTGAAAAGCCTATTATTGCTTTACTTCCCGGTAGCCGATTACAAGAGGTTAAACACATTCTCCCTGTAATGATGGGGATACTAAAATATTTTCCCGATTATCAGTTTGTAGTATCGGCTATGCCCTCTTTACCCAAGCAAATTTATGAAGAGTCTACCAAAGGTTATACTGTAACTATTATTACCAATGATAGCTTCAGCATTATGCACCATGCCCACACAGGTTTAATTAAATCAGGTACTTCATCGCTTGAAGCGGCTTTGTTTAATTTGCCGCATGTAGTTTGTTATTTGGGCAACGGCACTTCTTTTTATATAGCTAAAAAACTGGTGGGTAGTCGTTTAGAATATGTTTCACTGGTAAATATCATTCCAAATAAACTTGTTTTGCCTGAGCTTCTTCAGCAAGATTTTACCGTGCCAAAAATTGTAGAAGAGCTAAAAGCTTTGAATGAGGGTGAAAAAAGATATGAAATACTAGATGAGTATAAAAAACTAGTTGCTTTGTTGCAGGATGAGAATATTTCCACTAAGATTGCAAGTAGTATTTATACCCGATTAAAAACCCTTGCGCCGCATACCTAACATACTTTGTTTAGTACTCGCCTTTATAACTTTGGCGGCAATATCAGGTGTTACTCCTTTTTCAAAAACAAAACCAAGTAAAAAAACAACTACTCCTAAAAAAGTGGAAAAGAAATCCTTTTCGGAAAGAGAAGTGATATCCGTTAAAATACTTAGTCAGACTAAAATAAGAGAACTTTTATTTGCTCCCGAAAAAGGAACTTATATGGTTGTGGCAGACGGGAAGAATCTGATTTCCATTGATGCACAAAATGCTTTAAAAGCTACCATCATTAACGATTCTATAGAACTGAAAAGTGTTTCAAAAAAGCTAGGTAAATTTTCGTCGGTAAGATTAATTTCTTTTGAAGAAGAAAAATCATTCCGAATTAAATCGGTTGACCCGGATAGGAAATCCCGTTTCTTTAACGATAACCTTTCAATCTCTATCGAGAACGGATTGCTGCGTTTAATTAACGAAAGTAAATTAGATAATTACATTGCGGGTGTATCCGAAGCTGAAGCGGGTTCACGTTCTACGATTGAATTTTATAAAGTGCAAGCTATTCTTGCGCGCACATATGCATTGGGGCATATTGGCAAACACCAGGCAGAGGGTTTTAACCTGTGCGACCAAACACACTGTCAGGCTTTTTTTGGAAGAACATCAGAAACCGATATACTGCAAGCGGTTGTTGCTACTCGGGGTAAAGTAGTGGTAGATGAAGATATGAATTTAATTGATGCGGCTTTCCACTCCAATAGTGGAGGGCAAACCGCAAATTCAGAAGATGTGTGGGGCAGACCTATGTCGTACCTGCGTTCTATAAAAGATACCTTTAGTTTAAAAATGCCCAATGCCAAATGGCAACGCAAAATGTCAACACAGGATTGGCTTTCGTATTTAAAAATAAAACATAAATATCCTGTTGAAGATAGTTCTGCACGTTGGGCAGCCACTCATTTTAAACAAGATACCCGCAAAGCGAATTTGGAATATTATGGTTTAAAAGTTCCGCTTAAAAATGTGAGGACGGATTTGCAATTAAAATCAACTTTCTTTTCTTTAGAAACGGTTGGAGATTCTGTTTTATTTGTTGGACGTGGCTTTGGGCATGGCATTGGCATGTGTCAGGAAGGTGCTATGCGTATGACCAGATTGGGGTATAGCTATAAAGACATCGTGAGTTTTTATTACCAAAACGTACACCTGATAGATATTAAAGAACTAAACTTTTTTAGGGAGTAGCTTACTTATCATTCTCAACTTGTTTAGCTCATTACTTTTGTGAAATCATGTATCCTTATCACAACAAGATAAAACAGCGGATAAAAAATAAGGAATTAGTACGATACGAATATTTGGATACTTATAAAGGCATCTCCCCATGCCTGTTGTTGCATTTTGATTCAGAACCATACACCCGCCCAATAAGAGAGCATCGCTTTAAGGAGTACGAAGCGTTATTTAAAGAGATTACAAAATAATGATTTATTTTTTCTTCGAAGTGTACCCATCATTCAATCCCTTTCTGGTAAGAATTTTCGGAATACATTTTTCAATTCTTTCTTCGCGGGTATTATGGTGCGTTAGTCCTAAAACAAAACTACCAAAATTATTTTTTGAAAGGAAAGAAAGCATAATTAGTTTCTTTTATTTATTTGCATTTTTGTCTTGTTGTAAATTGTTTGTTGCGTGAGGAAAACAACCATCGTTCTTATCCTGTTATTCTCCCCTCTCTTTTGGAGAGGGGCTGGGGGTGAGGTTTTTTCTCAGCAAGATTCTATGGTGGTAAACGAATACTCTGCTGGTATAGATTATCAAACTATCCGGATTGATAATTATAATTTAGGTGGCAGAACCTATAATCCCAATACAATACAGGTTAGTACACAAAGTATATCCATAAGAATGCAATCCTCCTTATTGGAAAAACTTTGGAAAAAGAAACACAAATTAAATGTGGCTGATTTTCTGGCTACAGAATTAGATGCAGGCAATAAATATCTTGCCGAAAAACCCTTAAACGCATGGGCAGGCTACCGCTTTGAATATGGAACCAGTTTACTTTGGCGACCAAGTGCTAATCATCAGTTTGGTATGCATATCATCTTGCTAAAATTTACACATACAGGTATTATGGCCAATGTTTCGGGCTCTGCCATTGTGCTTAGGTACAAATATAAACGCATGTTGTTTGAACCTGCATTGGAATCTCAACAGCAATTGTTTTTTGGTTGGGTTGCAGGCTTAGCTAATTCGAAATCGCTCATTGCGCCACTACAGGCAGCCTTAAGTATAAAATACCAGCATAAAGGAACGTTGTATGGCGTACGTGCCTCTTATTTTTCGGTAAACAATATGTCTTTTGATGCGGATCATATACGTACTGTAAATAATTTTGCTGTTCGCGCATTTGTTGGAATATGTTTTTAAAATCCATCATAGTAACCCTATTCCTCTGCATACTTTGCGAAGTAGAAGTATTTGCACAAGATAAATGGAAATTATACGAACAAAGTTTTTTAGTGGGCTGGGGTTGGGGTAAGGATAGTTTAAACTTACCCGAAGGTAATTATCACCCACTATTTATTAATTATAGAATTGGCATTACGCATCCTAAACTAAACTTTACCAAATCAAAGAGAATGGAGTTTGAACTGTTTACCGAGCCCCAATTTAATATCGTTGTGCTTTCAAAAAAAGACGGAGGAAATTCTATTTACCAGGAAGCAGGGATAAACTTTGGTTATCAACCTATTTTACACTTAACTAAGTTTCTTTCGGTTTATACCTATATCAGTGCGGGCCCGCATTACTTTAATACACCTACCATTCGTCAAGCTAAAGGATTTATTTTTTCTGATAACATGGGTGCGGGTTGTTGGTTTCATTTGCCCAAACGATTTTACATAAACACCATGTTTAAAATACGACACATGAGCAATGCCAATACACGTTATCCCAACAAGGGAATTAATACGTTAAATGCTTTAATTGGCTTTGGAATAACCTACTAATTATTCTCGTATAAAACAGGTGGTGGTAGATGTATTAGCTATGGTTAAATTCATAGATGTACAAATAGTGAAAGCTTTAATTTCTTTGTTGTCAATAATTACAGTACTTGTATCAGCAGCTATATTGGGCTGCAAAATAGTACACACACAGGTATGAGGTTTTCTGCACGATGTACATAAAGCAAAAAACAGGATGAGTGATAAAATTACTTTTCTCATTCTTTAATATTTAGCAGAACTTTGGACGCCTGTATTTAATCTATATACAATACCAAGATTAAAATGAAGCATGGTTATGGGTTGATGATAATCGGTTATTTGTCTGCCTGCATTCGCAGGGAAGTTCGAATCAAGTATTTTAATATTAGGGTTGGTATAATAATAATCCACATGAAGTTTAATACTAACATGCGGGCCAAAAGAATATCGAACGCCAGCACCTCCCTGAAAGCCATAAGAAAAACCTGCCGAAGCATTTTGCGAAAACGGATGAGGCACTCCGGCAACTATGGTTATGAAATTAAAATCGGGAGTATTTGCATAGGTAAGTCCGCCAACAGCGCGTATATCAATATGGAATCGTTTGTTTTTTAAAGGAAATGAAAAATACGGACCTACAAACAAATTAAAAAAATTGTATTTGGTTATGGAACTTGCTTTTGCACTATCGGCAATCATGCTTTGCTGATACCCCACAGCCAAATCGGCTAAACCCGTTTGAGACGCATAAAAAGAGGAGTGTGATAACATAGCGCCGATACCAAAGCGTTTGTTTAACCAATAGGTTCCTTCTACGGCCAAATTATACCCCTCAAAAGAAGAGTAACCCGACTTTAAATTAGTATAGTTTATTCCGGCAAGGTTACCCATCAAATAAGTATAACCACCCATAACACCAAAGGAGTAATTTCTTGTTTTAACCGAATCTTTTGGGGCAACAGGACTAATAGGGGCAACAGCAACGGTGTCTTGTGCAAACACAGAATAACTTATAAATACAAAAGCTATAAATGCAGTTAACTTTCTCACGTCATTAAATCGCGGCAAATATACAATGCAATTAAACAAATGCTAAGGCAAAGTACATAAAAGAAAATGAATGTTTTAATGTTAACGGATGGGTTCTTACAACAAACAATTATTACTTTAGCCTCAAAATTGTAATACATGAAAATACTTAAGAAAACATTAAAATGGACAGGTATACTTGTTTTGATAGTAGTTGCCGTAGGTGCAACCTTATATATGATATACCTGCGACCCTTTATGCAAAGAATGAAACAGGTAACTACCTTGCAGTATGACAAGGAACTTACCCTTGTTTTAGGTGGTGGTGGCAACAGTGGTATTTTAGTTTCTGATAGTTTGGTAATTGTTATAGATACCAAACAAGATGATGCCGCCGAGCAATTATCCAAACAAGTGATACAAATAGCGGGAAACAGACCTATTTTGGTTGTTAATACGCACTTTCACCCTGACCACACCAAAGGAAATAAATTTTATAAAGGACAAAACATATTGGTAGGTGGTAATTACACCAAAGAGTTTTGGGCGAAAGAAGTTGATAAAGAAAACCTGCCTACCCTATGGTTACCCACCAAAATGGACATTAAAATGGGCGATGATACCGCAACGATTATTAACCTGGGCCAAAACATACATACGGCCAGTGATGTAATGGTGTACTTGCATAAAAGAAAAATGCTGTTTGGTGGAGATGTGATATTAAACCAACAAGTACCTGCACTGTTTGGTGTGGCAGACCCCGAGGGTTATTTAACGGCTTTTGATATGCTACCTAAGCAATTTGATATACAAAAAGTAGTTCCGGGGCATGGACCAATAGGTGGTATTGAGATAATAGATAATTTCCGTCAATACTTTTTGGATATGAAAACAGCATCTACCGATGAAGCTAAAAAAGATGAATTAGTTGCTAAGTATAAAGGCTGGGGACAAATACCTGTGCTTATGTCTCCGGGCAGAACCATCTCTGTATTTAAAGATAAAGCAAAGCAGAAGTAGTTTCTACAACTTTTAATTTCTCTTATATGGCCCATCATTCCTAGCGAAGTGAGGCAATTTTTAATTGAGAGATTGCTTCGTCATGCTTCCTCGCAATGAAGACGCTTTACCTTCCAATCGTTAAGACTTGTTAAAATCTAGTCAAAATAAATAGTTTGGCACGGTTTTTGTAAAGCATGGTGTAAGGTTGATAGTCCGTTTGAAAAACAAAATACCGGTTAGTGTTTTCAGATGAATTACCAAACAACAATAACGTAGTAATTCAAACTTAAATCTTAACTCAAATGAAAACAATTTTTAAAACAGTTCAGCATAGGGTTGGTAACTCTATCGGACGCAGCAGCATCGTAGTTTTTTGTTTCGCTATTATTTTAATCATGCAAAGTTGTGTAACTATTGAGCCGGGAGAGATAGGGCTGAAGGTTACGCGCGGAACCTTAGATGATAAGAACTATACAGCAGGCAGATACCCGCAAGGGCCCAATACAAACTATGTATTGTTTAACACACGGGTAAAAGAAATATCCATGAAAACACTTTTGCCTACCAAAGAAGGGCTGGAAGCAAAAGTAAACTTAACCGTATTGTACCATGTTAAACCCGAAAACATACGCAGCATCTACTTAGGGCTTGGCATGGACTATGAAAATGAGGTGATTATCAATAACATCTCTGCCATTGCCAGAGAGACTTGCTTAAATTATAAAGCCATGGAGCTAATGATTCAGCGGGATTCTTTAGAGATATCCATCTTTAAAAACATCAATGCAGATATTGGTCATTATGGTTTTGTAATAGACCAGGTGTTGGTAAAAGATATTGATGTGCCTGATGAAATAGACAAAGCCATTGAAAGAAAAGTATTATCAGAACAACAAATAAAACAACAGGAGGTGGATATCTTAACGCAGAAAAAATCTACGGATGCAACTATAGAGAAACAAAGAAAAGAAATGGAGTTTGACTTTGAAAAACAAAAACGCGAGAAAGAAAGCAGCATACAACAAGAGCGTTTAACGGTTGACTTTGCCATAGAAAAAGAAAAGAAAGAAGCCGAACGCAGTGTGATAGAAGCCACAGCCGCTAAAAAAGTGCAGGATTTAGCAAACTCTACCATAACACCCATGATGATTAAATACAAATCGTTGGATGTGATGAAAGCTTTGGCTGAGGCACAGAACGAAAAGATTATCATTACCGATGGCAAAACACCGCTTAACCTGCGAATGAATGACAAGTAAATGACAATTGTAGGGGTTGTTCAAGAAGAAACAAGCCCAAATTCCAAACAAACAGAGACATCCTTAGCAGGGATGTCTTTGTTTTTTGCACACATCTTAGTGTTTTTGGAACATGTCTTAATGTTTTGCAAACAAATCTTAATGTCTTTTGAAAACATCTTAATGTGTTGAGAAGATATCTTAATGTTTTTCGAAGACTTGTTAATGTCCTTTGAACATATCTTAATGTTTTGCGAACATTTGTTAATGTCTTCCAAAAACATCTTAATATCTTTCGAAGACTTGTTAATGTTCTTCGAACACTTCTTAATGTTTTTCAAAAACATCTTAATGTCTTTCGAACACTTGTTAATGTCTTTTGAAAACATCTTAAAGTGCTTCGAAAAGATGTTTAATTGGACGAAAAACATTACTTATTGCCTCTAAAACAGCTTGGTTTCTTTAAAATTGGCAAAGCTTTGTTGCAGATTAGCCAAATCGGGCTTTGAAAGAGGTTATGTTTTTTGTAGGTTTGTTTGAGTAATGAGTCAAAACACACACAAAATGAAATACTACTTTATAATAATTCTGACTTTTACTCTTTCAAGAGTATGTTTCTCTCAAAATACAGTAATAGAATGTAATGATTTCCCTCGCGCAACCTCTTTGCTAAAAGAAGTTGGCTATCAGGAAGCTATTGAAACCATATTAAAAGATAAAATTGAAGCTTGTTCCAAAGAGAAGAGAAATACAAATTTGGTTGCATCTAAAATAAACCCATTTATTGGAGCACTTCATTACGCTTATGCGCAACATCGCCCAATAAGTATTGCTCCTGATATGATATGGTTACTTATCTGTCAGGGTTTTGCAAAACATGTTGATTATCATGCGGAGGAATTGAGAAGTAAATTTGTTAGTTTCTCAGGCAAAAAGGAACTTACTGTTTATCAAGAATCAACGGATAAATTCTTTGTAAAAGGTGGACAAGATAATCCATGGGAACTTGTTTTCCCCCAGTTTGCAGAACAAATACAACAGAATGTTGGCAAAGATTTGTGTGATGTTTTGATAAGTGATTTTACTACTACAACACCAACTGAAAAGATAGCGTCTCAAATTACTTTAATGGATATCATGCATAATTATTTTGAATATACACTGGATTCAAAGTGTGGTATTCCCGAAATTATTATTGAAGGAAATTTGAAGGATTGGGAAAGCATTAAAGTAAAACTAAATAAACTAAAGGGATATAAGATTGATAATTGGATTGATGCTCTAAATCCTATTATAGATGAATTTATTGCTGCAAAGAAGGGAGTTATAAATAAGAACTTTTGGGATTCAATATATAAGATAAGTATGGGGAGTGGTGGAGGGGACGTATCAGGTTGGGTTATAAAGTTCTTTCCTTATCTTAACTCTGCTGATGGAAAACAGCTTTGGAATAAATACATTGATGAAGAACCTAAAAATAAACATGATGGTTGGAAAACAAATTTCTTTTTTTCTGGTGCTTCCTGTGTTGATTTTAACTGGAAAGATAATGGACATCTTTTATATGAAATGCAATTTGTATCCGGTTTTATTGGCATTAAACAAGATAACAAAACCCTAACTCTTAGACCTGAAATTGGTTGGGCTGTAAAGGATAAGAAGAAATAGAAAAGCCAAAAACAAGAATGCCCCATTTCTATGAGGCATTCTTATCAAGTGTGCTTTGTTACCCCTTCTTAAAATCTAAAGGTATGCTTAGTTTAAAACTAATGTTGCGCCCCATGCTGTATATACCGCTACGGCCTGTGTAGTTGTTGGGGTAGTTGTCAAAATATTTCAGGCGGCTCATGTTGCTTTGGTAAGCTACATCGGCCAGGTTGGTGCCAAAAACACCAATGGTAAAAACAGTGCGGCCCGCTTTGTTTTTTATGTTAGAGCCAATGCCCGCATTAAGCAGGGTGTAGCCGGGTGTTCGGGTTTCGGTACCATAGGCCAAAAAGCAACGGTTTTGTGTGGCATACCATTGCACGCCAAACTTTATATACACATTGGCAAAGCAGCCTATCTTCTTTTTAAACTCGGCACGCAGTTCGGAGCTGGTATGTATGGGCGGTATGTAGGGCAGGTACTTGGTGCTGTCGTTAATCTTAGCACCATTACCACCCAGGTTAAGCGCATATACCATAGAGAAGGTGTTTTCAAAATGCAGCCAGTCTAAGGGGTGCGGGTGTATATCCAAACGGGCTTCGCCTCCATAAAGCTGTGCATTGGTTTGCTGAAACTTAAATACCGGAAAAGGAGCACCGGCTTGTTTGATGGTAGAATCTCCCCCATGCACACTTTGCAACTTTTCGTTAAAAATATAATTGCTGATGTTGTTATTAAAAGCCTCTATACTCGTAGAGAAGTGACTATCGTCGTAAAAGATGCCCACATCTTCCTGCAAAGAAAACTCGGGTTTAAAATTGGCATTGCCCAACTGGTCGAAGCCCGTACCGGGGTGTATGCCGTTGGCAGATATCTCTGAAATGTTGGGTGCTCTGAACCCACGTGCTACGTTGGCTTTAAACAAAAGTTTTTCGTTTACATTATAGGTTAAGCCAAAACTTCCGCTAACACCCGAGAAGATATGTTTATAATCGCTAAACTGATGGGTAGCACCAACGGTATCATTGCCCGTTACCACCTGGTCGAAACCCGTATTGGCATTCGTACCCACATACATGCTTTGGTTTTTAAAGCTGCGCATATCATAGCGCGCACCGGCTGCAAAATCCCACTTGCTGATGTTCTTTTTAATAAAGGCAAAAGGACCCACATCAAACAAGCGGTAGTCGGGTATTACAAACTCGGTAGCGGCATCTGTATTATTGGTTTGATACATGCCGTTAACACCTACAATGCCTTCAAAGCCACTACGCTCGGGTAAATAATATTTTACATCATAGGTGGCGGTGTGTAACTGTAAGTACAAGCCTGCCACATCAGGTGCTTGCGGGTGAGCATACTCTCTGCGTATGCTTTGCTGGTAGCCAAGGTTAACGGCTAACTTACCCTGACCTATAATAAAATTGTTATTTAAGAAAGCGCGGTAGTGTTGCACGTGCTGGTGCAGGGGAGTTATTTTATACGACTTTAATTCGGCAGCAGAAACAATAGGACGGAAGGTATCTGCTTCGCTTATTTGTTTGGTGAATTTACGAGTGGTGCTATCACGACTTCCATCGGGTATCTCCTGCAAATTATCAAACATACTTACGTTTAAATGAGAGAAACCCCACTTGCGGTTTAAACCCATATTTACATTGGCATCGGTTTCTTCAAAGCCTGTATTGTAAACTCTTCCGTCATATTTGTTTTGGTAGTTGGTAGCATCTTTATGCGAAACACGCGCACCCCATATAAACCCGTTAGAATTACCTGCAATATTCGCCGAGCCGCCGTACAAGCCATTATTGGTTTGGTAATTGGTTTGTATATCTCCTTTTATAACGCCTTGTGGTAGAGGGTTAGCGGGTATCAGGTTCACCACACCGGCAAGGGCATCGCTGCCGTAAATTAAACTGGCAGGGCCTTTAACAACCTCTACACGGTCAATTAAAAACTGATCCATTTCTATGCCATGTTCATCACCCCATTGTTGTCCCTCTTGCCTAACTCCGTCAAACAAGGTGAGTATGCGGTTATAACCCAAGCCTCGTATAAAAGGTTTAGATACATTGGGCCCCGTGGTTAACGCTATTTACGCCGGGCGTTTTCGCTATCGCATCAATAGCATTAGTAGCGGTGTTTTCTGTAAGGTATTTATTGTCAATAGATACAATCGGTATCGGACTTCTTTTTATTTCAGTTGCTTTGGATACACCTGTTACCACCACTTCATTAGATTCTAATACAGATTGTTCCAACAAAATAGGTAAATCAGATGTATTGGATAAATCAATTAACTTAATAAAGGTTTTGTAGCCAATTAATTTAACCTGCATGATGGTTTTTGTTTTAGGCAGGTTACTCATTTCATAAGAACCATCCGGCTTTGAGGCGGTTCCGTTTTTTAAATCAGGAAAGTAAATTACCGCCCCGGGCAAAGCTTCGTTGCTTTCCTTATCGCGTACAGTACCTTTTAAGGTGTTTTGTGCGCTAATGTTATACATAACACAGAATGTTATGATGAATAAGATATATTTCATTTGCTTAATTTTAAATTACACATAGCAAGCGTAAAGAGTTTACACCTTGCAAAATAGAAACGAGAAAATTAAGCTATAGGAGAAGCCCTTGCAGGAAGGCTACTCGAGAGATGCGGC
>CAVXOV010000039.1:0-63083 GCA_963763345.1 uncultured Candidatus Saccharibacteria bacterium | reverse complement strand
TGGCAGCTGATCGCGGTGACCGCCGCGGCAGTGGTGCTTTCCAACTTAGGCGTCGCGCTTTACTTCGAGCAGAACAATTTCACGCAGACCCAGAATTTCCAGAATGATCGCATGCTGGACCGCACCACCGCGGTAGCCACAACCTGGAATGAGATCCAAACCCAGTCGCGCGCCGTGGTTATGAAGGCTATGGGTACGCCGGCCTGGAAATTCTCGGAGGTTAAGGGTGCATATGACAAAAGGCCGATGACCGATGAGGAAATCGCACTTGCCAAACGCCTGACCGATAGTCTGCCGTCCGAAATTCCCCGCAAGACTGATGTGCTGGTGCATCTGCATCAAAATGCCAGCAATTTACCTGCCGATCAGCGGCCGCGCCGCATTCCCGAAGGCAGCGACGCCGTGCAGGTGATCGTGCCCATAGATACCCATACGGTCATGAGCGCGGTCTTCATCCGGAACGCGCCCTATCGGCCCATAGATCTGCTTGTGGCGACGGGTGTGGGGATCTTGCTGGCCGCGGCAGGCGGCACCTTCATGGCCCGGCGCGTCGTGCGGCCATTGTCGGAGCTCACCAGGGCGGCCTCGGTCGGCGCTACCAGCGGTGGCATTGTTCCACGCGTGCCAGAAACCGGGCCAGAGGATGTCCGCATGGCCGCCATTGCATTCAACGCCATGACGGAAAAGGTCAAACGCACCCTGGAGAGCCAGCGCCACCTGCTGTCGGCGGTGGGCCACGATTTGCGCACTCCGATTACCGCCATGCGCATCAATCTGGAATTCGTGGACGATGACGATCTGCGCGAAGGCTTGATGCGAAATCTCGACGAATTGCAAGATCTCACCGAACAGGTGCTAGGCGCCGCGCGCGGTACGGGCGGTGAGACCAAGCGCAATGTCGATCTTTCTGCCCTTGTTGAGAGCCTATGCACCGATCTGGATGAGATGGGCGAGCCCGTCAAATGGGACCTGCATGTCACCGCCCCCATCAGCTGCCGCCCCGACGGAATTCGTCGTGCCGTGCGTAACCTTGTGGAGAACGCTGTCGCTTATGGCGGCCAGGCGGAGGTGCATATCGCAGACATGCCCGACGCCTATGAGGTTGTGGTCGAAGACCAAGGCCCTGGCATTCCCGATGAAGACCATCAACGCGTTTTCGAGCCTTTCGTACGTTTGGAGAGTTCGCGCAATCGCGAGGGCGGCGGCACCGGTCTGGGGCTGACCTTGGTAAAAGCTATCGCCGAAGGACATGGGGGCGACATTACCCTGGAGAACCGAGCCGAAGGTGGCTTGAGGGCGCGCATGCGCCTGCCCCGCATGGGCGTACACGCGTAAGCTTTCACTGTGTTGTCGCTGACAACAAATTCGCCGCTGAATTCTAAAAAATCATGTATTTCAGTTGGCTTGAGCGTATGTCTCACGTCATGAGTGAAGCCTCTGACCCGCTCTACAAAAAAGCACTTCTGCGTTTAGCAGCCGATGCCACCGGTGCCGGACGGCTACCCAACGCAGACGCTTCCGGCTGATTGCCACCAATCCCGCCTGCGGAGATAGCGTGACCATGGGGGTGATGCTGAAGGAATAACGGACGCATTGTTAGCCTCGCCCATGACACCCATGGCTGCATCCTCACCCAGGCCTCAGCGGCGATCCTCGGTCGGATTAGCCCTGGCATGGGACACGCCGATCTGACGGCGCTGGAGGCAGCAATTCGGGCAATACTAAAAGACAATGCGCCGGCGCCACTGTCCGAATACACAGTTTTCGAAGGGGTCACGGCCATGCCAGGCCGTCACACCTGCGTGTTACTGCCTTTGAAAGCCCTAAGGGATGCCTTTTGGACCAAGGACTGAAATAGGGCCTGCGGCGACGAAATTCAGATGTCGCTGGACTTGGCTATGACCCGGTGTACCAGACCATACTTCTGCGCCTCTTCGGCACCCATCCAGAAATTGCGCTCGGTATCGGACACTACCTTGTCATAGGTCTGGCCGGTTTCGTCCGCGATCTCTTTGATGAGACGGCTGTGCCTCTTTGATGATCTCTTCTGCCTCAATGGTGATGTCGCTGGCCTGCCCGCGCACGCCACCCATAGGCTGATGCAATAAGAAACGTGTGAAAGGAAGGCAGAAGCGGTTCTCCTTTTTCGCGCCCAGAAAAATATGCGCGCCGGCACTGGCGACCCAGCCAGTTCCGATCATCTTCACCCGGTTGCCGACGAACCGGATCATGTCGTGGATCGTGTCACCTGATTCCACATGGCCACCCGGGGAATTGACGATGACGCGGATGTCGCCTTCGCTTTCAGCATAGGCCAACAACTGAGCGGAGACCCGCTTCGGCCATTTTCATATCGACATCGCCAAAGACCAGTACGGTGCGTGACTTATAGAGCGCCTTGGATATCTCGCTGGATTGCGGCTCCGGAGCCTTCTTGTCGTCTTTTTCTCTTCGAATTCTTCGTCGGCGCGGAACACGGCAACTCCGTCGGATATGGGGATTCGCAGGGCAGTCTAGCGATACTTAGGTAAGGCAACCCGCCTACAACCCCTTAACGACACAGCAAAAAACAAACCCGTTTTGCCGCAATTCTGGGCCATTTCCCCCTAAAAGGGCAATCGCAACCTTTCATGGCGTGTGAATTGCGGGCCGGATCACTGTGTTCGCAGCTTATAGGGCACGACCTTGCCGCAATCGGCCTTTTCCAGTCTCCCACAAATTTGGTGCTGACGTTGGTGGGATTGCCCGACAACGTGCCCTTGAAGCTGTAAGAACCGACATAATGCTGTTCGCCAGTATAAGCGACTTCGATATTGCCTGTACCTTTCATAACCCCCTTGCAGATCATCTGTGCCTTCAGCGCCAAAGGGGTCTGCTGGATGATATGGGTAACACAGCCCGTAGAGGCGCGGTCGATGTGAGGCGGATTGTTCGAATTCACTTCCTACCTAAACTCATGCACATCTGAGTGGTGATAGGTTTGGACGGCGGCATCGTGGCGCCCGACTTTTTCATTTGCGCCAGCATTGCTGGAGGTATTGCCACATCGCTGGTAGACGTGACGTTCCACAAACCCACCTTGCCGTGCTTGGCCAAAGCTGCACCATTGCTGACCAGCAGACACGTGCACGAGAGCAACAATATTGAAGCAAATTTCATGGCCCACTCCCCATTAAAGAGGGGGAAATTTGGCACGCCATACATCTATACGCTAGTGGCCGACAGCTGGCAGAAAGCGCAGGCCAATTCGGCAACAGCCGAAACTTCTAAGCGATTGCGGCCGTTTTCCTTAGCGCCAAAAAGCGCGGCGTCCGCGCGCGCGCCAGCATGTCAGCAATGCTACTATCCTTCACCAGCATTCCTGTCGCACCAATGCTGGCTGTCACGACCCAGCGACCAGCCAGCTCAGGTACAATCATCCCCATGATCTGCCGGCGCACATGATCGGGCACCGGTTCAGCCGGCACCTGGCTGGTCGCCGGCAACAAGATCACGATTTCCTCACCGCCATAGCGAGCGATTTGGTCGGTTGCGCGCAATGCTTTGCCGCCGGCCCTATCATGCGCAAGACTGTGTCGCCAGCCCAATGACCAAAGCTATCATTTACGGTCTTGAACTTGTCGATATCGATCAAAGCAACGCTGAGCGGCGCGCCAGTGCGCTTTGCCCGCGCCACTTCATGGCACGCAATTTCATCAAAAAGCCGCGCGTATAAAGCCCGGTTAACGTGTCCGTACCGGCCCGCTTTCGCAGCTCTATTTCATTGACAACGATCCCGTCCATTTCAGCCAAAAGACTTTTGTCTCATTCGCCGACGCGCCGCGAAAAGTGATCGATGACACTATAGCGTCCGATTGAAGCCTTCGCGCGTGCACAAGGGCGCGCCTGCTTAAAAGCGGATGCCACTGTCGCGGCGAACTAGTGGATTGTCCGCAAAACGCGGATCGCGACTGGCTTCCTCCGCCACCCCAACATCATCGCTGCCCAACGTATGAGCACAGAAGGTTTGTTCGCGCGCGTTTCCAGAAGAGCTATGCCTTCGCGCGCCTTGAACCATTCGCGATCTTCTTCGACAAAGCTTATCAGACCGACAGGTGTTTCGATGACGGCGCGAGCCAATCGCACAATGCCCGTGAAATTCTCGTCCTCACCCGTATCGGTGATTTTTTGCGCCTCTAGTGCTTCGAAGCGAAGCGCTTCATCCAGGGACAGAAGAGCTTCCACAACCAAATCCCTTTGCAAATAAGAGATTGAACAACGCGGTCGCTTTTTGTCAGGTTAATCCGCAGAATGAAACTTCTGCTTTACGCTCTGGTGGCGCTACTTTTCCGCATTTCGCGCACGGGCCACACCTTCTAGGATGTAGCTTTCTGGCCTCTTCTGCGTTGCCCCAGCGCTTGATCCTCACCCATTTGCCGGGCTCCAGGTCCTTGTAGTGAGCAAAAAAATGCTCGATCTGTTTGACCGCAATATCCGGCAAATCGCTATGATTGTGGATGCCATCATAGCGCTGGGTCAGGTGCGAGGACGGCACTGCGACGATCTTCTCGTCTGTGCCTTCGTTATCCTCCATCAGCAGCACACCTACCGGACGCACACTGATCACCGAGCCAGCCGCCAAGGCGCGTGAATTGGCGATCAGAACATCGACGGGATCACCATCACCCGATAAAGTGTGGGGGATAAAGCCGTAATTGCCCGGATAACGCATCGAGGTATAAAGAAAGCGGTCTACCACCAGCGCGCCGGATGCCTTGTCGAGTTCGTACTTAACCGGCTCACCGCCGATTGGGACCTCGACAATGACATTGACGTCCGCAGGGGCATTCTTGCCGACCGGAATTTGGTCGATGCGCATCGTAGATCCTTGGCTGAAACCTGTGGGGTGGTAAGTTCATTGCCGCAGTGCGTCAAGATATTTCAACCCCACGCAACGGATTCGCCATGCAAACCAAAGCATTCGCCGCTCAATCGCCCACGACCCCCTTCGCTCCACACGTCATCGATCGGCGCGCACCGGGGCCGGAAGACGTCGCCATCGAAATCCTGTTTTGCGGCGTTTGCCACTCAGATCTGCATACGGCACGCGGCGAATGGCCGGGAACTCAATATCCTTGCGTTCCAGGACACGAGATCATTGGTCGGGTAATGGCGGTCGGCGCGAAGGTGGCAAAGTTCAAGCCGGGCCAACTCGTTGGCGTGGGCTGCCTGGTCGATAGCTGCCGCACTTGCGATGCCTGCCAAGAAGGGTTGGAACAATATTGTAATGGACCGATAGGCTTCACCGGCACCTACAACGGGGCCGTCGGAGGCGGGCCTAACACCTATGGCGGCTATAGCGCTGCCATTACCGTTGATCAGCATTTCGTACTGGCCATCCGTCACCCGGAAAAGGACCTTGCAGCCACCGCGCCTCTGTTATGCGCCGGCATCACAACTTGGTCGCCACTGCGCCACTGGAAGGCCGGACCGGGCAAGAAGGTTGGGATCGTCGGTATCGGCGGGCTTGGTCACATGGGCGTCAAGCTCAGCCACGCTTTGGGTGCTCATACCGTCGCTTTCACCACCTCGCCAGACAAAGTTGCTGAGATCAAGCGCCTCGGAGCGGACGAAGTCGTGATCTCGAAAAACCAAGACGAGATGGCCAAGCACATGAATAGCTTTGACTTGATCATCAATACCGTCGCCGTTCCCCACAATCTTGACGCTTATGTTGCTCTGCTCAAACGCAACGGCACCATGGTTCTGGTTGGAGCGCCCTCCTCGCCCCATCCCTCACCCGCCGTCTTCAACCTTGTCTTTAAGCGGCGCGCCATCGCCGGTTCACTTATTGGAGGCATCCCGGAGACCCAGGAGATGCTCGATTTCTGCGCAGAGCATGGCATCACCTCAGATGTCGAAGTGATTGCCATGCAGGATATCGAACAGGCCTATGCCCGCATGCTCAAGAACGATGTGAAGTATCGCTTTTCGATCGACATGGCATCGTTAAAAAAATGAACGGCGAGTATGGCGTCCTTCTTACGACACTACCTGGCAAGGAGGACGCCGGCCGCATCGCTCGTCTGTTGATTGAAGAAAAACTGGCGGCCTGCGTCCAGATGATGCCAATCGAAAGTGTCTATCGCTGGAAAGGCAACATTTGCCAGGAAGGCGAAATCTTGCTGCTGGTGAAAACCCGCGCCGCACTTTTTGATGCTGCCATCTCGCGCATCAAAGCGGCACACCCCTACGAGGTGCCGGAGATTGTCGCCACGCCTTTACCCGAAGGCTTCAGCGGCTATTTTGCATGGATCGACGAAAACACTGCACCAGCGCCTTAGTCTGTCGCAGGTGCGGCCAAAGAGCGACCATGAATATGGGTGAATAGCCCCCCCAACAAACCCGGGCTGCCGCTGAAATAATTCGTCGGCGTTTTTTGGTATAGATCAATTTGGCGCTGAATCTCGGTGGCATTGTCTTTGTTGAGCGCCAGCCCGCCAGATACTGCAACCGCATGTCATAGTCATGGTTGATCTGGGCATCGGCCAACCAGGATTTGAGATCAGCATCGCTGGCGGAATAGTTCGAGAATAGTCCATCTGCGCCATCAATGTCGGCATCTTGCAGCGACGCGGCCACTTTCTTATAGCCCTGTGATGCCAACTTGGCGGTAATCTTGTCCATGTCGATTTTGCGGTTGGTGAGTTGGCCCACCAGCACCGTGTCATAACCGTCATTGCGGTCCGTGTTGGCGAAAACCATGCCCCCGGGGAACACCGCGAAGAAAGTTGCGATCTCGCTCTTCACCGATGCAACGTCGCTTTCATAGAGGGAACCCATTGGGTGACGATGCCGCCAGGATTAGATGGGCCTTCACCATCTCAAAATATCTTCGAATAGAGGGCCGCGCTGCCCTTGACGAAAGGATGGATCGGATCAGAGGTGTGATGTCGAACTTCTCTGGTGTCGTCAGAACGAAGTGGCGCGCATCGTCGAAGACGATCTGGGTGCGCTTATCGTCCATTACATCGTAGTTTTGCGTTTTGAAAAAGCGGGTGCTTGTGGGGGGAATTAACGGCTCCAATTCGCAGATCACGATGCGCTGAATAGTGGGATAGGTCGTGAAGCTGCCCGCCGTCACCCCGGCACCGAAGCCAACAATCAGTACCGAGCGCGGATTATCATGCATCAGCGCGGGAATATGGCCAGCATGCGCTGTAGCTTCATATCGACGCCGATCGTCGAAGCTTCCACTTTGCCCGCCACATGAAATTGCAGCGCCCCGGAGGAAAGCCAGCGTGAGACCGCTATGGATGTGTTGCGGCCCTCGCCCGTATAGAGAATTTCAGAATAGCCAAGATCCTGAGCAACCCGCCGCCCATAGGCGATCAATCTCTACAAAAACTTTTTCAGTCGGTTTGGATTATCAAGTAAAAAATAGAAATAAAGTTCTTTCTATTTTTTCAAATGAAATTCATTTTCAATCATTGGTTAGGATTTATGAAAGACATAAAAACTACTATGAGAAAAGAACTAGTAAACTAAATACTTTACACTTGTTTAATTCATACCCAGGCAGTAATACAACAAATTGGTTATTTAATTTAATAAATAATATTCCTAATTGTGAAGTTACTATAGCGGCAGAGTCTTATACAAAACATAACTTTTATAATAGTAAATTTAACTATATAGATAATCCACTGGCGAGTATTACTTCCTATAAAAGGAAATTGAAAACCAGAAGCCCGAAGTTATTTGATAAAATAATTTGTTACTTAATTGAAAAAACACTAGGAAGTTTTAGCAACTATTTAACTAAAGAAATTGCCAGAAAGGATATTGATATTATACATGCACATTTTGCTGATGTGGGTTGTGAATATTTTCGTGTTGCCAAACAAAATAAAATCCCACTTGTGATTTCCTTTTACGGGTATGATTATGAGTACTTGCCACATATAAAACCGGAGTATAAACAGAAGTATAAAAAACTATTTTTTAGTGCAGATAAGTTTATTTGTGAGGGTGTTCATGGAGCTAGTATTTTAAAAGATATGGGGTGTCCAAATGAAAAAATAGAGGTAGTAAGGTTGGGCGTAGAAACAGATAAGATACCTTTTCAAATAAAGAACAAAACTTTAAATCAATTAAATTTAGTACAAATAGCTGCTTTAAGAGAAAAAAAAGGTCATATCTATACGTTAGAGGCTTTCCATAAAGCTTTGGTTGAATGCCCTAACATGCATCTTACATTTGTGGGATCTGGTGAAGATAGTATACGACTTGACCTACAGAATTATATAAGTAGCAACCAACTAGAAAAAAATGTATCACTTATTGATGAAATCGATTTTGATAAACTACATACTTATATGTCGGAATTTGATGTATTTATTCATCCAAGTTGTTATTCTATAGACAGAGATTGTGAAGGAGGGGCTCCCATTGTTTTATTAGATGCTCAGGCCTGTGGTTTGCCAATTATTTCGACAACACATTGCGACATACCAGATGAGGTAATACATGGGAAAACTGGGTTACTAACACCGGAAAAAGATGCTGAAGCTTTATCGGAATCGATAAAGTATTTTTATAGGATGGACGAAAAGGAATACCAAAGGTATAGTCTGGCTGCACGAAGGCATGTGGAAGAAGGTTATTCTATTAAAAGAAATGCAATTTTATTGAAAGAAAAATATAACAGTATAGCAAATAAACAAGAGTACTATGAGTATATTTCCTAAAATGAATTTGCTTTTAGTTATAGGTACTCGTCCTAATTTTATTAAGGTTACTCGTTTTAAAGAGGTTGCATCAGGTTATTTAAATATTAATCTTAAAGTTGTGCATACTGGTCAGCATTACGATGCTACCATGGCAGATGTTTTCTTTAAGCAATTTAATTTAACTCCTGATTACTTCTTAAACGTTGGGAATGGCTCGCCCAACTTTCAGATTGCGGAGATAATGTTGAAGTTGGAAGAATTAATTACCACCAAATTTAAACCGGATTTAATTGTAGTAGTTGGCGATGTAAACTCTACTCTTGCAGGTGCGCTTACTGCAAATAAGCTAAATATAAAGTTAGCGCACATAGAAAGTGGCTTGCGTAGCTTTGATAACAAAATGCCTGAAGAACATAATCGTGTTCTTACAGATAAAATATGCGATTTATATTTTGTTACTGAACCAAGCGGTATTGAAAATCTTAGAAAGGAAGGCGTTCAGGAAGAGAAAGTAAAGTTTGTTGGTAATACCATGATTGATACGTTGGTTGCTTTTTCCGAGAAGATTGAACAGGCAGATGTGCTTGAGAAACTTAAATTAACTACAAAAGAATTTGTTCTTACAACCATTCATCGTCCTGCAATGGTTGATGTGGAGGAAGGATTAAGTAAACTAATTCAATTATTTAAGAGTATCACTCAGAAATATAAAGTAGTTTTTCCTATACACCCGCGTACGGTAATTAATCTTAAGAAGTTTAATCTATATGAGATCCTGATACAAAATAAAGATATTATTATAACAGAACCTCTTGATTATTTTGCGTTTCAAAAACTGATTAAATACAGTAAATTTATTATTACAGATAGTGGCGGAATACAAGAAGAATCTACCTTTTTACAAGTACCGTGTTTAACACTTAGAAACAACACCGAGAGACCTGTTACTTGCACTAAGGGAACAAATACCTTGGTTAAATTTGATATGCAGGAAATTAATAAGCTAATTGCTGAAATTGAAAATGGCACATATAAAAAAGGAAAAGTGCCTGAGCTTTGGGATGGCCATGCTACCGAGCGCATATTCAAGGTGCTTTCATCGCTATGATATTCTTAACATACAACGACCATTATAGCGGAATATACAAAAGTCAGGTGGTTGATGTGTGCAGCTTTTTACAAAAGGAGTTTTTAATACCAGTAAGGTTGGTTGCCTTTGTTTCTATGAGAAACTATTCTTCGCAAAAAAAGCTTATCAAATCAAATTATTCAAACGCAGTTGTGTTGCCCATGTTTCCTAAGGCTAGGTTTTGGAAAATAAATACCATTACTCTATTTTTAGTTAGTTTGTTTTTAGGAGAGAGAAAAGTTTGGGCAAGAGGGGCGTTTGCCTGCAACATGTCGGTTTACCTTAAAAGGATAGGGCTCATAAAAGAAGTTTTGTTTGATGCGCGCGGTGCTTATCAGGCAGAGCTTAATGAGTACAATGTGGTTGAAGATAGCAGTGTGAAAAACAATATAGAGCAAATAGAACATACTGCACTTACTAAAAGCAATGCTCAACTGGCTGTATCGAATAAGTTGGTAGCGTGTTGGAAGTCAACCTACAATTATACACCTGCAAAGTATGCTGTAATACCTTGTACGCTTAGTGATTATTTTTGCAAAGAGTTTATATCGGAAACCGATTGGCTTGCCAAAAGAGAAAGCGCTGGTTATACAAAAGATGATTTAGTGCTTGTTTATTCAGGTTCTTCGGCGGGTTGGCAATCTTTTAAGTTGGTGGATGAGTTTTTGTATGAACTATTTTCTTCTCATAGCAATGTGAAACTTGTTTTTTTGTCTGATGAAATTCCGAAGGAATCAAAAGCATTTAAAACCTATTCGGATAGAATTCGTAGGCGATGGGTTAAGCCGGAAGAGGTTTATAATGTACTAACGATGGCTGATTATGGTTTGTTAATAAGGGAACAAAGTATTACCAACCAGGTTGCTTCTCCTGTAAAATTTGCTGAGTATTTGGCTTGTGGTTTGCAGGTAATTATTTCTGAGGGAATTGGAGACTTTACAGATTTTGTAAAAGAACAGGGTTGCGGAAAGGTTTTTAGCGAAGGCATAAGTTTAGAGAATGTACGCTTTGCTAAAAAGATGAAAAACAATCAATTGGCAAGGCACTATTTTTTAAAAGGATCTGATGTAAATAAAAAAGCCTATAAAGCACTGATAGATGCAATAAATTAATTCTATAAAGTATTTAATTAAGAGCTGCTTATTATTGATGCAGCTTTTTTATTTGGCAGATGGTTACTAAAATGTTAAAAAATCTCATGTTTCAAATATTGTTTGTATCATTGCAGCAACTAAAATCAATTAAAACGGAAATCGCATAGGCAACAAGTTACTTTTTACTCTTAATAATAAACAAGTAAAAAGCGAAGCCTATGTCTATTCAGCATTTAGATGATAACCGTTTAGTTAACCTTTACATAAAAGGTAATGAAGAAGCCCTTGCAATTTTAATAAAAAGACATAAACAAAAGGTTTATCTGTCTATTTATTTCTTGGTAAAGGATAGAGACCTTGCCGAAGATTTCTTTCAGGATACTTTTATAAAGGTAATTCAGTGTTTAAAAACCGGAAATTATTACGAAGATGGCAAATTCAGCGCTTGGGTAGTTCGCATAGGGCGTAATTTGGTGATAGATTATTTCCGTAAAAAGAAACAAATGCGCATGGTGCCAAACATTGTTAATGATGAGGGTGAAGAGGTTGATATTTTCTCTATTTTAAGGATTGAAGATGATGACAGGAGCCCCGAGGAAAAAATGCACATTAAAAAAACTATCCGCTCTTTAATAGAAGAACTTCCTTACGAGCAAAAAGAAACGGTTATTATGCGTGCCTATTATGATATGAGTTTTAGGGAGATTGCCGAAATAACCAACGTAAGTTTAAATACTTCATTAGGCCGTATGCGCTACGCCCTTATTAATTTAAAGAAAATGATGCAAGAGCAGGAGATAGAAATTGCTCTGTAGTTCCGGAATCGGTTATAGAAAAAAGAATTAATATTGTTGGTTCTTTATACTATGACTGAAGACCTGCTTCATTTTATTTGGCAATACAGGCTGCTAAAGCTTGTAAGTTATCGTACAACTTCTAATAGTAGTTTGGAAATTAGTAGATGTGGAGACCATAATAAAGATGCGGGGCCTGATTTTACTAATGCGCGCATAAAGTTAGATGGAACCGAATGGGCAGGTACTATTGAAATTCATAAAAAATCATCCGATTGGTTTTTGCACAATCATCAAACTAATAAAGCTTATGATAATGTAATACTACATGTTGTTTATGAACATGATAAAGAGATTTATAATTCCAAACAGCAGGTTATCCCTTGTTTGGAGTTAAAAGATATTCTTATTGATGATGTTATAGGTAAGTATGAGAACCTTTATCAAAGTAAACAACAAATACCTTGTGGGGCTTTGTTTATGGATGTTCCTGATATTACCGGAGAATCATGGTTGGAAAGGATGCTGGTTGAGCGTTTGGAAGCAAAAACTGATTTCATAAAAGAGATTTTTAACTTTACAAGGAATAATTGGGAAGAAACTTTTTATCTTTTACTCTTTAAAAACTTTGGCTTTCATACTAATAGCGATGCCTTTTTGCAGATTGCCAAATCCATTCCTTTAACTACTTTATTAAAGCATGCTAATTCCCTTATTCAGTTAGAGGCCTTGTTGTTTGGGCAAAGCGGCTTGTTAAATGCGAGTCTGAAAGATACTTACGCAAAAAATTTACTAAAGGAGTATACCTATTTAAAACATAAATACAGTTTAACTCCTATTCCTCACAACTTAAAGTTTCTTAGGCTTCGTCCGCAAAACTTCCCAACTATACGTATTGCTCAGTTGTCAAATTTTATTGCTAAGTATCAGCATGCCTTTTCTAAAATAGTAGAGAGCAATTCTGTAAATGAAGTAAAAAAGTTGTTTTCAATTACTGTTTCAGATTACTGGGAGAATCATTATGTGTTTAATGAAGAAAGCCATTTTAAAGAAAAGCATTTAGGTAATTCGTCTATAGAAAATATTATTATCAATACCGTTTGCCCTCTGCTATTCTTTTACGGAAAGGGAAAGAAGGACGATAACATCATTGATAAATCCGTTAAATGGTATGATGAATTGAAACCTGAAAAGAACCATGTTACCAAGCTGTTTGAAGAATTAAAGTTTAAACCCAAGCATGCAAGGCACTCTCAGGCATTGTTGCAATTGCATACTAATTACTGTACGCCTAAAAAGTGTTTACAATGCAATATAGGAGTGAGTATTTTAAGTAAAAATAATAGCAGGAATCTTTCCTAAAATTACCTTTGCAGCATGTGCGCTAAGAAATCTTGCAATAAACTTAAGTCTGTATTTTATCTCTTAATACTTGGGGTATTATTATTGCGGGTTATAGTGCTTATGTTGCCTTTTTTAAACCTAGCATATACCTAGACGGGAAGAAGTATAAGTTTATTTATGTATCTACTAAGTTTACTTACGATGAGCTGATTAACATGCTGGAAGAGGAAAATATCTTGCAGGATAAAAAAACTTTTGAATGGTTAGCCAAGGCGTATGATTTAAAGAATACCTTTAAACCCGGCAGATATAGGGTTATTTCGGGTATGACCAACCGTCAGTTGATTAACAGTATTAAGAATGGCAAGCAGGAAAAGGTAAAGGTTACTTTCAACTCATCCGACCATACGAATGATGATATTATTAAGAAAGTAGCCGATAAACTTGAGATTACGGAAGAAGAACTCCAAACCTTTTTTGTAACCGAAACACCCCTGAGACAGAAATATAATTTTACGAACGAGAACCTACGTTGCTTTTTTATTCCTGAAACGTATGAACTTAATTGGAATACTTCCTTGCCCGAGTTTATGAAATTGGTAGAGGATAACTACCTCGATTTCTGGACTAATGCCCGTAAGCAAAAGGCTAAACGTGCTAACCTATCTGAAACGGATGTTATTATCTTGGCATCTATTGTGCAATCTGAATCGGCAATAGATGATGAACAGCAGCAGATAGCAGGCGTGTATATAAACCGTATAAATAAAAACATGCCCCTGCAGGCCGACCCTACCTTAATATATGCCGTAGGAGATTTCTCTATACAGCGTGTGCGCAGTAGAGATAAGGATATTGATTCTCCTTATAATACCTATAGAAACAAAGGGCTACCACCCGGACCAATCTGTTTACCTTACCCACAGGCTATAGATGCGGTGTTAAATTACAACAGGCACAACTTCTTATACTTCTGTGCTAAACCAAGTTTGAATGGATACTCCGATTATTCTGAAACCTACGAACAACATCAGAAATATGCCGATGCTTACCAAAAGGAAATGGATAAGCGGGGGATAAGGAGGTAGGATTGGCGTTGTTATTGCGAGCGAAGCGTGGCAATCTCAAAGTGTGTTATAGCGATTGCTTCGTCGTTTAACTCCTTGCAATGACATATACAAACAAAAAATCCCAAGCATTTGCTTGGGATTTTTCATATAACTCAATTTATATTTATGCTTCAGCTGCCGGAGTTGCTTCTTCAGAAGCTGCTGCTTCTGGTGCTGCTGTTTCAGCAACCGGAGTTGCTGCTGCTACTTTAGCCGCAACCTTAGCTGCTTTTGCATCTTTAGCTGCTTTCTCAACTTCTAAACGTTTTGTTTCAGCTGATTTTTTACCGGTAGATAAATTATCTTTCTTGCTGTTTATTTTGTTTTCTTTTTCCTGTAACCAAGCAGCGAATTTCTTCTCTACCTGCTCTTCGGTTAAAGCACCTTTTTTAACACCATCTAAAAGATGTTTTTTCATTAAAATACCTTTGTAAGATAATATTGCCTTACAGGTATTGGTTGGTACCGCACCATCCTGAAGCCACTTTAAAGTGCTGTCAAAGTTAATGTCTACGGTTGCAGGGTTTGTGTTAGGGTTATAAACACCTAATTTTTCAATAAACGCACCATCTCGTGGAGCTCTGCTGTCTGCAACAACCAAGTGAAAAAACACCCTGTCTTTTTTACCGTGTCGTTGTAGTCTGATTTTTACTGCCATTTTGTTATTTTATGTTTTTAAATTGTAAAAGGACGGCGAAGATACACCTTTTTCTTATAAAACAATAGATGGAACCGATTTAGGGAAACAAAAAAAGCCTTGCAATTGCTGCAAGGCTTTTCTATTATTGGGTTAACTACTTATTTTAAAGTACAAGTTTTAACATCTGTATTTGTATAAGTAACATTAACAGTATAGTTATAAACTTGATGCAGGTTCCAAATTTGGGTACCTGTAGAATCTGCAGGTCCAATACCATTATATGGCTGAGTAGTTGTAGATGTACCAGGTTGACAATATTCTTCGGCAGTTGTTTTAGACACTTTAGTAAGTGTGTTAACATCTGAATATGTGTTAGGGGTAGAATTAGCTTGAGTGCTTGAAGAAGTTGTACATAATAAGTACGGTTCTTTTTACAGCTTGTAAATACAAGCATAGTGGTAGCAACTATACCTATTGCTAAGGTTTTTATAGTAATTGTTTTCATTTTTTTTAATTTTAAGGTTTGTTTAAATGTTTTTTATTAATTAAATTACTTTAAAGTACAAGTTTGAGCGTTTGTGGTAGTATATGCAGGAGAATAACTACCATTTGCTGGATATGAAGTTACATCAGAAGAACTTACACAAATTGTTTCAGCAGCTTTTTTGCTTACTTTAGTTAAATCTGTAACTGTAGTGCCCGAAGGTTGAACAGTTGCACCTGGTTGAGTGCTTGTAAAAGTAGTTGTACAAGTGCAAGTACGATTTTTGCTGCAGCTTACAAGCATTAGCGAAGCAACTATACCTGCTGCCAAGGTTGTCATTTTAATTGTTTTCATAGGTTAATTTTGTTTAAGATTTACGCAAAACTATACAAATTAAGTTACCCTGCAATATTATTTTAATGTTATGGAAAGAGAGCTTAAATTAAAATTGTAATTACTAAATGCTTGTATTGTTGTGTGTTTTACTTTTTATATACAGTCTAAATATGCTTCTGCAATACAAGAAAGCCAGTATGGGGAACACAATGAAGCTTAGTTTATTATAGTTCCAAGCGGCAGTAAAATCAAAGTGAATTAAGTGTTGTATACCTCGTGTGATACCACAACCAAGGCAATCTCTGTGAAGGAGTATTTTAGATAGGCAAAGGCTTTGCCCGGTATCAAAAAAAGTAGCGGGCATTAGCAGTAAAAATATGGCTACTGCTAAGTACCCGCCAATTATACCATAATAGTATAGTTTCTTATTCAATCTTTAGATAATTCCTTTTCTTTTTAAGATGATAAATGCGTGGATGATACCTGCAATACATAAAAAGCACCATAGGAAGTTCCATAATGTTTCGATACCCCAGTTAGTAGCTAAACCAACCGCTACCCAAGGAATAATAATTGCCAATATGATATATAAAGCCACAGGAAGGTCGGCACCATCGCCTTTAGCTGCTTTTTTAGCTGTATTTGCAGTAGCTACTTTTGCAACTATTTTAGCATTATTGTTAGCTACTGTGTTTTCGAAAGAAGTAGTTTTTGAAGCAGTTGTGGTGTATACCGCTTTGTTTACAGAAGCAACTAAGGTTTTAGTAACCGTGTTGTTGTTAGTTGCAACCTGCTCTACCGGAGCCTGTGCTACAGTTTTGTTTTCTGTTACTTTTTTTGCTTCGGTTTTAGGGGTTTGTTTAGCTACATAACTTGCTTCGGTAGCACTAACATTGGCTTTTTTGCTGTTCCATTGAACAGAATAACCGGATGTGTAATGTCTTTTTTCTAAGCTACAAGAAGTAATTACAAGAGTGGCAACTATACCTGCTGCTAAGGTTTTCATAATGTTTGTTTTCATATATGTTTTTTTAAGGTTTAGGCAAAACTATATAAATTAACTTACCCTGCAATATTATCTTATGGTTAAGATTTTAACCCTGCTTATTTTTTGTTGGTGTTAGAAATATCTGGTAGCAGAAACAGTATCAAAGAGGCTATGCCGGGCAACAACAGCCCTAAAAAGAACCAAAGCTTGGGGTCTCTGCCCATGCGTTTGGCAAACATAGCTGTAATGATGGGGATGCTTAATAAAACCAGTAAACCAATAGAAAAGAAGATAGCCGCACCCATAGTTTATCTAACAATAACCAGCCGTTTATTTATAATTCCTTCACTGCCTGCGATACTTATGGTATAAACCCCTTCGTTTAAATCAACTACATTAATTGATAGTTGACTACTGTTAACTGATAATTGCCTTACCGTATTACCTAACATATCGGTTATAACTATAGTGTTGTTTGTATTTGCCATTTTACATTCAACATGCAATACATCTATAGCAGGGTTGGGGTATATTTTTATTTTATTATTACTTAATGAGAATTCCATCCCAGTAGTGCAATTGTCTACTATAACGGATATTGTATCGTTATTAATACAACCATTGCCATCAGTACCTGTAACGGTGTAGTTAGTGGTTATGGTAGGCGAAGGGCTAATACTTGCAGTAGTTGCACCTGTATTCCATGTATATGTATTTGCACCGCTTGGGGTTAAAGTTGCTGTGTTGCCTGCACATATAGTGCTACTACTTACGCTTATGGTTGGAAGCGGATTTACAACTACTGTAGTAGTAGCAGTATTTGTACAGCCGTTTCCATCGGTGCCTGTAACACTATAATTGGTAGTTACGGTAGGCGAGGGGGTAATACTGACAGACACTACACCCGTGTTCCAGTTATAAGTGGTTGCACCACTTGCCGTTAACGTTGTTGTTTTTCCGGCACACAAAACAGTGCTGCCTGCTATAGATACAGTTGGGTTTGCTGCCGAGGTTACCGCAGTGGTGTACGTGTAGGTATTGCTGCTTAAGTCGGTATAAATCAAGGTATAAGTACCTATGGTATTAACTTGTGCTGTTTGTGCATTGGTTGCGCCTATAATGCCGGGTCCGCTCCAGCTATAACTAATTCCGTAAGGAGAAGAAAGTATGGCGTTTGAGCTGCCGCATATTACCGGGTTAGAAAGGTGAAATACCGGCGGGTCCGCAGGTGGCATCAAAATATCCGTAAGCAAAATGCCCTCCATAGCAACAACCTGCCGCCGTAATTTGTAGAGTTATGGTAGTGCCTACATACGCACTTAAATTAAAACTACCCGTTGTCCATGGCAGGTAAAAAGGGCTGGTACCATTAAATGAGCTGGTAACTGTAGATGTAACAAAACCCGTAGGTGGTACACCTGCTGTTGCCGTATAGTATGTGCTTAAGGCAGGTATTACAGTACCTGTACCATCCAACACCTGAATAGAAAAATAAGGTTGTGTACCTGCAGGATGCCCGCCATCATCTATTATAACAGCATATTTATAAGTAATTAAATCGTTTTGCGAAGTAATGGCAATGGTGTTTTGTAAAACTTCTCCATTAGAAAATTCGTTACCCGAAGGATCTTCCATAGGGCAGCCTCCTGTTATACCGCCTTCTCCATTATTAATATTTTCTCCGCCAATTCTTACGGCATAACTACCACCGCCAACATCTACTGCAGGAAAAAAACCAAAGGGGTCATTGCCTGTTGCGTTAGAAACCACTGTGTGAAAAGAACAGGAAGTTTCGGCAGCGCTTACGCCTAAGGTACTGATACCATTTGTTGTAACCGTTAAGGTAGCACTAGAGTTACTATTATATCCAATGGCACCTGTCCAATTGGTAAAACTTCCTGTTTCAAAATCAAGATTGCTGCAGCCGGTAGTATAAACAGCGTTGTTACCCGTTTTTCTTTCAACGGTATTGTTTGCATTTATAACAACAGGAACTGGCATATTATATTTGCTTCTAACAAAAGCCAGTTCTTTTCTATAAACATATACCCTTTGTTCTTTGGGCAAACTAAGCAATGTAGTTGCTTCATATATGGTACTTTTTAAATCAAAGCCTGCTAAGGTATCGCCTCTAAAAAAAAGGTAATCGCCAGGCTGATTAGGCTTGTTTGCCCTTGTTTCGTTTTGTGCATTTGTATGCAGTACAAAAACACTAGCTAAAATAAATAATGATTTTTTCATGTTGTTTTTTATTTCTTCAAATATATAAATTTCTTCAAGCAAGCTGGCTTTAATCTAACCTGTTTTAACCCCATTTTTACCGTTTTTTTGTTAAAATCGACCGTTAAAAAAATAAATCCCCTTTCAATCTATACATTGGGTAAATTAGCATTTAGAAGATAACACTTGCAAAATGAAAGTTCCGGTAAAGCAAGATTCTATACAAATAGAAATCACTTATCAAAACAATACTAACGATACCATTTATTTGCCTAAAGATGAACTTAGATTAACAAATTTTCAAACAATAAATTTTTGGAATATAGAAATCGAATGTGGTGCCATGGCAAAGATGTCTCAGCCATTTAATCTTGGAGATTGTAATTTAAAATGCATGGAAGAAGCTCATTTTAAAGGTATCTTACCTCATAAATCAATTTCTTTAATTTTTACTTCTAAAGAACTTAGTTGTTTAGATAATGATATGTTTAAAGTAAAAGGAAAAGAGTACATATACTTTGTAACGCTTTATCTTGATTCCTCTTTTAAAATATATCATCCAAAGGTCTGGACGGGTGGAGCACGTTCTGATAAAGGAAGTTTTATAGTTAGGTAACTGTTGGAACGCCCAAAAAGATTGCTTGGCACCCCACTATGGAGTTCAATCTGCGAAATCTGTGGCTAAATAGCAGAAAAAACAAAGAAATATTTTGCCGGATAAATAAAATCTATTACATTTGCCGTCCTTTTAAAAATAGAAATATGAAATTAGGTGTGTTTTAGCCAGTACGCGGGCCACAACACAAGAATAAAAATAGAAAGTGTAATCGTATAATTACCTTGCGTGCGAGGTAAGATACTCAAAACAAAAAAATGACAGATACCGTATCAGATTACTTAACCCGTGTAAGAAACGCGATTAAGGCAAATCACAGAATCGTTGAAATCCCTGCATCAAACCTAAAAAAAGAAATCACTAAAATTCTTTTAGAAAAAAGGTTACATCCTTAACTTCAAGTTTGAAGATACCGAAAACAAACAAGGTCTTATTAAAATAGCCCTTAAAGTACCACCCAGAAACCAAACAGTCTGCTATCAGAGGTTTAGACCGTGTTTCATCTCCGGGTTTACGTAAATATGCCGGTGTTGAAAAAATGCCGCGTGTACAAAACGGATTAGGCATAGCCATTGTAAGTACCTCGAGAGGTATTATGACGGATAAAGAAGCCAAAAAGAACAAAGTTGGCGGAGAAGTTTTATGTTACGTTTATTAAACTAAGGAGGACAGCACAATGAGTCGTATAGGAAAATTACCGATAGCACTTCCGCAAGGCGTTGAAGTGAAAATAGATAAGAACCACGTTACCGTGAAAGGTAAAAAGGGTTCTCTTACCCAGTCTTTTGATGTGGATATGGATATTAAAGTTGAAGGAACTAACATCATAGTTAGCCGCCCAACTGAGCAAAAGCGTCATAAAGCATTACATGGTTTAACCCGCTCTTTAATCAATAATATGGTTGTAGGCGTATCAGAAGGTTATAAAACAGAGCAGGAGTTAGTAGGTGTGGGTTACCGCGCTACCAACAAAGGCAACTTGTTAGACCTTACTTTGGGTTACTCGCACAACATTACGTTTGAACTTCCGGTTGAAATTAAAGTTACTACTACTGCCGAAAAAGGACAAAACCCTAAAATTATTTTAGAAAGCACCGATAAACAACTTATCGGACAAGTAGCCGCTAAAATACGCTCGTTACGTAAACCGGAACCTTACAAAGGTAAAGGTATTAAGTTCGCAGGCGAGGCTCTACGTCGTAAAGCAGGTAAATCAGCAGGTAAATAATATTTAAAGATTAAATAAAATGGCACTTACAAAAGAAGAAAGAAGACTACGCATCAAAAGAAGAATCAGAAAGCGCATTTCGGGTACTGCCCAAATGCCTCGTCTTTGTGTGTTTCGTAGCAATACAGGTATCTATGCACAAGTGGTAGATGACAAAACCGGCAAAACATTGGTTGCTGCCAGCTCTATGGAGAAAGATTTCAAAGTAAAAGGTACTAAAATAGAAGTTAGCCATCAGGTTGGTAAAGCTATTGCCGAAAAAGCAAAAGCAGCAGGTATCGAAGCGGTTGTTTTTGACCGTGGAGGTTATTTATATCATGGTCGTGTTAAATCACTTGCCGAAGGTGCAAGAGAAGGTGGATTAAAATTCTAATTTCATTAAATAGAAGAAATAAATGTCAACAAAAGAAGTAGTAAAAAGAGTTAAATCATCAGACATAGAGCTAAAAGATAAGCTTGTAGCTGTAAACCGTGTAACAAAAGTTACTAAAGGTGGTCGCCATTTTACATTTGCCGCTATTGTGGTAGTTGGTAATGGTAATGGTGTTGTAGGCTATGGTTTAGGTAAAGCAAACGAGGTGAGTGATGCTATTGCTAAAAGTATTGAAGATGCTAAAAAGAATTTGGTAAAAGTGCCTATCTTTAAATCTACCGTTCCGCATGAGCAAAATGGTAAATTTGGTGGTTCTCGTATATTCTTAAAACCTGCTTCTTCGGGTACGGGTGTAATTGCAGGTGGTGCGATGCGCGCTGTGCTTGAAAGCGTTGGTGTAAAAGATGTATTGGCAAAATCTAAAGGTTCTTCTAACCCGCACAACGTGGTTAAAGCAACTTTAGATGCTTTAATGAAAATGCGCGATCCATTAACGGTGGCTCGTACACGTGGTATTTCGGTAGATAAAGTTTTTAACGGTTAATATTCAGTAAAAATGACAAAGGTTAGAATTACACAAGTAAAAAGCGGCATTAAAAGAACCGAAAGACAAAAGCAAACGCTTATTGCCTTAGGGATTAAGAAAATGCACAATCCGGTAGAGAAAGAAGCTACCGATGCTGTACAAGGCATGATTGATAAAGTGGCACATTTATTAAAAGTTGAAAATATTTAATAGTTAACGAAGATGAACTTACAAGATTTAAAACCTGCAAAAGGTTCAGTAAAAACAAACTATCGTCGTGGTCGCGGACAAGGTTCTGGCGGTGGCGGAACAGCTACACGCGGACATAAAGGTGCTAAATCTCGTTCTGGTTACTCAAGCAAGCGTGGTTTTGAAGGTGGACAGATGCCATTACAACGTCGTTTACCTAAATTCGGATTTAAAAACGTTAACCGTGTTGAATACTTAGGTATTAACTTACATAACATTCAAAAATTAATTGATGCTAAACAAGTGGCTGAAATCACTCCCGAAGTGTTGATGGCTAACGGTATGGCTTCTAAAACCGATTTGATTAAGATATTAGGTACCGGCGAATTAAAGTCTAAAGTAAACATTCATGCCCATGCATTTTCTGCAGCGGCAAAAACAGCTATTGAAGCTAAAGGCGGTGTTGTAACCGAACTATAAACTAATATATGAAGAAGTTTTTAAATACTTTACAAAATATTTGGAAGATTGAAGAGCTTAAGCAACGCATATTGCTTACGCTTGGATTGATTCTGATATATCGCTTAGGTTCCTATGTGGTGCTTCCGGGTGTTGATGCGCAGGCATTATCTGATGCCCGCAGTCACTCAGATCAGAACGGTATCTTAGCGTTAATAAACATATTTGCGGGTGGTGCATTTAGTCGTGCTTCTATCTTTGGTTTAGGTATTATGCCATACATTACGGCATCTATCATTATCCAGTTATTAGGAATGGCAGTGCCTTACTTCCAAAAACTTCAAAAGGAAGGCGAAAGCGGACGTAAAAAGATTAACCAATTTACACGTTTCCTAACGGTGGGTGTTACTGCAGTTCAGGCTCCGGGTTATATTGCTACACAAATAACAAACTTTGCAGGTGTTGTGCCAAACCCAACTTCATTTTGGTACATACAATCTATTTTAATATTGGTAACAGGTACAATCTTTGTAATGTGGTTAGGTGAAAAAATTACTGACCGTGGTATTGGTAATGGTATCTCTCTATTAATTATGATAGGTATTATAGCACGTTTACCTTTTGCATTCTTCTCGGAATTAAGTCACCGCGTAGAATCTCAAGGCGGTGGTTTAATCATGTTGTTATTAGAATTAGTATTCTTAGTATTTGTAGTAATTTCTTGTATCCTATTGGTACAAGGTACACGTCGTGTTCCGGTTCAGTTTGCAAAAAAAATTGTAGGTAACAAACAGTATGGTGGTGTTAGACAATATATTCCTCTTAAAGTAAATGCGGCTGGTGTAATGCCAATTATCTTTGCACAGGCTATTATGTTTATTCCAGCTGCCGTTGGTCAAATGTCAGGTGGTAAAGGTGGTAGTTTTGTTGCTGCTTTCTCAAACCACTTTGGTTTATGGTATAACATTGTATTTGCTACCATGATTGTTGCTTTTACGTATTTCTACACAGCTATTATGGTTAATCCAAATCAATTGGCAGATGATATGAAAAAGAACGGTGGTTTTGTTCCGGGTGTTAAACCGGGTAAAAAAACAGCTGAGTTCTTAGATCAGGTAATGTCTCGTATTACATTGCCGGGCTCTTTATTCCTTGCATTAGTAGCTATTATGCCTGCTATTGCTATGAGATTGGGTATCAGTAACGAGTTTGCTAACTTTTACGGAGGAACTTCTTTGTTAATCTTAGTTGGTGTGGTGTTAGATACTCTTCAGCAAATTGAAAGTTACTTATTGAACAGACATTATGATGGGCTGATGAAGAGCGGAAGAATAAAAGGTAGAACACAGTCTATGCAGGTTCAAAGCTAATAAGAGGAGGGAAGAATGTCAAAGCAATCAGCCATAGAGCAAGACGGAACGATATTAGAAGCGCTAAGTAATGCTATGTTTAAAGTTCAGTTAGAGAACGGACATACTTTAGTAGCACACATATCAGGGAAGATGAGGATGCACTATATTAAGATTTTAGTTGGTGATAAAGTAAAGCTTGAAATGTCTCCATACGATTTAACAAAAGGAAGAATTACATTAAGATATAAGTAAAAACCAACGAAAGATGACCCGAGCCGATAGGCGAACAGCATCTTACAAAAATATTAAAATAACAAAGAAAGATGAAAGTAAAAGCATCCATAAAAAAAAGAAGCGTAGACTGTAAGATAGTTCGTCGCAAAGGTAAGTTGTATATAATCAACAAGAAAACACCTAAATTTAAACAACGTCAGGGATAGGCTCTGATTTAAAATAAATGAAAAACAGAGGGAATAATTTAGTAACTTCGCAAACTTTTTAATAAAATAACATGGCAAGGATTGCTGGTATTGACTTACCAAAAAACAAAATAGGAGAAATAGGGTTAACCTATATTTATGGCATTGGTCGTAGTATGGCTAAAAAAATACTAGACAAAGCCGGTGTTCCGCAAGGCAAAAAAGTAAGCGATTGGGATGACGCTGAGCAAAATGCTATTCGTAAAATAATTACCGATGGTATTAAAGTTGAAGGTGCGCTTCGTTCTGAAGTACAATTAAATATTAAGCGTTTAACAGATATTGGTACTTTCCGTGGTATCCGCCATCGTGGTGGTTTACCGGTTCGTGGTCAGCGTACTAAAACAAACGCTCGTACCCGTAAAGGAAGACGTAAGACTATCGCTAACAAGAAAATGGCGGTTAAATAATAATTAATTAATAAAGAATAAATGGCAAAGCAACAGGCATCAGCAGCGGCAGCAAATGCAGCAACATCAGCTAAAGCAGCTTCAAAAAAGCGTGTAGTAAAAGTAGAATCTATTGGAGATGCGCATATCAATGCTACTTTCAACAATATCATTATATCATTAACCAATAAGGCCGGTCAGGTTATTAGCTGGTCTAGTGCCGGTAAAATGGGTTTCCGTGGTTCTAAAAAGAACACACCGTATGCTGCTCAAATGGCATCACAAGATTGTGGTAAAGTTGCTTTTGATGCAGGTTTACGCAAAGTAAAAGTTTATGTAAAAGGCCCAGGTGGTGGACGCGAATCTGCTATTCGTTCTTTAGGAACAATAGGTATTGAAGTAATGGAAATTGTAGATATTACACCGGTTCCGCACAACGGTTGCCGTCCTCCAAAACGTCGTCGTGTATAGAATTAATAATAAGAAAAGAATAATTAAAAAAGAGAAATGGCAAGATATATAGGACCCAAATCTAAGATTGCAAGAAAGTTTAAAGAACCAATCTTTGGACCTGATAAAGCATTAGAAAAGAAAAACTACCCTCCGGGGCAACATGGTGTTTCTAAAAAAAGTGGTAAACAAAGTGAGTATGCTGTGCAGTTAACTGAAAAGCAAAAAGCTAAATATACCTACGGTATTTTAGAGCGTCAGTTTTGGAGAATGTTTACTTTGGCTCAAAAAGAGCATGGTGTAACAGGTGAAGTTCTTTTGCAACTTTGCGAGTCTCGTTTAGATAACGTTGTTTATCGTTTGGGGATTGCTCCAACACGTTCCGGTGCACGTCAATTGGTTGGGCACCGTCATATTACTGTAAACGGAGAAGTAGTGAACATTGCTTCTTACATTTTGAAAGCAGGTGATGTAGTTTCTGTTCGTGAAAAATCTAAAGCACACGAGGCTATTGTAACAGCAATATCTGGTGCAGCTAACAACATACTCTTGGATTGATTTTGATTCTAAGCACATGACAGGTAAATTTATTACCCTTCCTGAAAGAACTCAAATACCTGAAAACATTAAGGAACAACTTATTGTGGAGTTGTATTCTAAATAGTAATTAAGAGTTAGTAGGTTTAAATTAATATTAATTAAAAACAAAAATATAAAAACATGGCAATATTAAGTTTCCAAAAACCCGATAAAGTAATTATGATTCACTCTAACGACACAGATGGTCAATTTGAGTTTCGTCCGTTAGAACCTGGTTATGGTATCACTATTGGTAATGCATTACGCCGTATTCTTTTATCATCATTAGAAGGGTATGCCATTACTTCGGTTAAAATCGAAGGTGTTGATCATGAGTTTTCAACTATTAAAGGTGTTGCAGAAGATGTAACTGAAATTATATTAAACCTTAAACAAGTTCGTTTTAAAAGACAACTTGATAACCATGATTTTGAAAAAGTAACTTGCAAATTTGCTTCAAAAGATACTATTACTGCAGGTGATTTATCTAAATTCTTAAGTGGTTTTCAGGTATTAAACCCTGAATTAGTTATTGCTCATTGCGAAGGTAACGTGAAGTTTAACATGGAACTTACCATCAACAAAGGTCGTGGTTATGTGCCTGCTGAAGAGAACAAAACTACTGCAGCTGCACACGGTGTTATAGCTATTGATTCTATCTACACACCTATTAAAAACGTAAAATACGTTGTAGAAAACTACCGTGTAGAACAAAAAACAGATTACGAAAAATTAATCTTTGATATTACTACTGATGGTTCTATCCATCCAAAAGAAGCTTTGAAAGAAGCTGCTAAAATATTGATTCATCACTTTATGTTATTCTCTGACGAGCGTATTACACTTGATACAGAAGATAAGAAGAAAGAAAGTGAATTTGATGAGCATACATTACACATGCGTCAGTTATTGAAAACTAAATTAGTTGATTTAGACCTTTCTGTACGTGCGCTTAATTGCTTAAAAGCAGCTGATGTGGAAACATTAGGTGAGCTTGTGGCATTTAACAAAAATGATTTGTTGAAGTTCCGCAACTTTGGTAAGAAATCATTAACCGAATTAGAAGACCTTGTAAATGCAAAAGGACTTCAGTTTGGAATGAACGTAGGTAAATATGCCTTAGATAAAGAGTAAGATTTAGAAATTAGCACTTAGAATTAATATAACATGAGACACGGAGATAAAGTAAATAATTTAGGCAGAAAGCACTCACACCGTCAGGCAACAATGGCTAACATGGCTTGCGCCCTAATAGAGCACAAACGTATTTTTACAACAGTTGCCAAAGCAAGAGCTTTGCGTGTGTATGTAGAACCTTTGCTTACCAAAAGTAAAGATGATACTACCCATAGCCGTCGTACAGTGTTTGCGTACTTAAAAAACAAAGACATTGTTTCTACGTTGTTTAAAGATATTTCTCCTAAAATAGCAGAAAGAAACGGTGGATATACCCGTATTATTAAAACAGGTTTCCGCCCGGGAGATGCTGCTGATACTGCTTTGATTGAGTTAGTTGATTTTAATGAAATTTATACTTCAGATAAAAAATCGGCTACCGAGGCTAAGAAGAAAACTACCCGCCGTGGTCGTGCTCCTAAGAAAGCTGCTGCAAAAGCAGAAGCTGCTCCTGCTGCAGAAACTAAAACAGAGAGCGCTGCAGAAACAAAAACAGAAGAATAGGTTAATATATATATACAAGAAAGAGCCGCAGGAATTATTTCTTGCGGCTTTTTTGTTGGCGGTTACTTAACTATAACCAACCGTTTATTTATCATACCTTCATTGCTTTGTAGGCTTATATTATAAACACCCTCATTTAAAATGGTTGCATCTATACTTGTTTTGCCACTTATAGTTTGCGCTAAAACAAGCTTACCATTAACATCATACACCTGCATGGTTTGTTTTGTTGTGCTGTTTGGCTCTATAACAAAATTGCCATTATTTGGGTTTGGGTAAATGCCGTTTTTAGTATTACCTGTCAACGTAGTAATACCGGTAGTATTATTGGTTGTATCAGGTAAAAAATGCAATATTACCGGCAAATCACCTAAACATCCTGTGCTACTCCAAGACCCTGATTCACCATCACCGCTGGTTCCAAACGTAACATTTAAGTTTGATGCTGAATTTAATGTACTATTGGTAGCAATACTAAAACAAAAATTCCAAGTGCCTACAGCAATATCTCCCGAACAATTATCCCCAAAAGTATTTCCGGGTCCTGCTGCACAAATACTTGCTCCCAAAGTAGATGTATAATAAAAACCGGCAGGAAAAGCAACGCCGCTTGCGCAACTGGTTTCCCCTGAAGGATAATATGCCCAGGTTCCTTCACCATCGCAAGAAGCAGGAGGTGTAGTAGTAAGTGTAGCCATATTCCAGCCCGAACCAAAAACCATCGTTAGGCCATGAAACCAGTTTATATCAACCTGCTCCCACTTTGATATATGATAACAAAAGTTAACTGTTTGATTGGGTCCGTACATATTATTAATAGGTAAAGGATTGACTGTATAGGTTGACCCTACCATACAACCCGCACAATTCTCAAAAGCATTTATACTCATTTTAAAAGCACCGGTTTCGCCTGTGTTTCCTGATAATTGCATCAAATAGGTTTGTGCAGAATCAAGTCCGGTAAGATTTAAAGTAGCACTTCCAGCAGTACCAACCGTACAACCAACACCTATTAAATTTGAACACGAACCCTCCCATAGAGCAATATTAGGAGTAAACCCTGCATTACTAATTACAATATTTACCCCAAAAGAATTGCCGGGCATGGTGAAAGAGTACCATATATCGTTAGCAGGACTTGCCATTGTACCCCCACCACCACATGGACCTTCTGTAAGATAAGGAGAATCAGGAGTTGCACCCACCGTAGTTGCACTTAGGGTATCAGTAATCCCATTTTCAATACCTGCTCCACACACAGGAGGTGTGCCAAGTGTACCTAAGCTTATAGCACCCGAACAGTTATCATTAGCAACTTGTGCGTTTATTTGTTTAGTGCAAATCAGTAAAACAATAAATAATAGTTTTTTCATGAGTTGTTTATTTCTACCAAAAGTAATTTAAACATTTATTAAATCAAAAACAGCTTTTTTTAATGTTTGTAATGCTTCCCAATAATTAGCCCCTAATCATAAAAAATGTGAAAAAGCTCTCGTTTTTTAACGTTTGGCACGATACTTGATAGGTATATAATAATAAAAACAAAAGCTCATGAAAACGCTAAAAACAACAATCCTTTTTGCAGCTCTTATACTAACAAGCTGCGCCATGCAAAATCAAAGTGTGGTTAGAGAACCCGCCAAAGATGGAAGCATTGAAACGGTTATTGCCGTAAAACATTATAAGGGTTATGATTTACTGACGACGACGCATAAGGTTTGGATTAATAATATGATTGATAAGGTTTTTACGCAGAGCGACACCTTAAAACCCTTAGGTAATGTTACCAAAAGGGTAGATGATGGCTGGGGTGGCGAAAAGACCCGTACCTTTCCGAAAGCTTATGAAGTTTTTATAACCGTTAAGTAATAACATTAAAAACAACGACCATGAAAAAGAGCAAATACATCAGCCTGGTTTTAATAAGCGCAGCACTTGCCTCTTGCGACAGGCAACTACGCGAAACCGGCGACGGCGAAATTGCCGACGGAGAACCTAAAAATGTGTATATGAGAAACGATACTACGCAAGAGTATGTTCCGGCATATACCAATTATAATAATATGCTTTGGTATTATTCCTTTTATCCAAGCTACAATATATACTGGGGTGGGGGCTTTGGAGGCTATTACTATCCTAATTACTACCATCGTTGGGGTTGGGGTTATGGTCATGGTGGCTATTATCCCAATTATTCAGGCTACGGGCGTTATGGTGGTTACGGTGGTTATGGAAGTTATTATGGTCCTCGTACCACTACCACAGGTGGCTTTGGGCAACGTTCATCAGGCTTTGGCGGAGGGCATTCAGGCGGTATATCCTAAATAACAACAACATGAAACGCATAGCTATAACACCCCGCAAAAACTGGCAACAAGCTGTAGAGAATATTGGCTTTGGCTTTCACTCTACCAATACCCCTTATTGGGATGAGAGTGCCTACTATCAATTTACCATGGATGAGGTGCTGCTGATTGAGAAGGCTACTAACCAATTATGGGATATGTGTTTGCAGGCCGTGCAGTATGTGATAGATAATAAGTTGTACGATAAATTCTTTATTCCCGATTGGTTTGTACCGCATATAGAGAAATCGTGGGATGATGACCATGCATCTATATACGGAAGATTTGATTTAGGCTATGATGGCACACAATTAAAAATGCTGGAGTTTAATGCAGATACGCCCACATCGCTTTTTGAAGCAGGCATTATACAATGGTATTGGCTGCAGGATTTTAATAAAGACAAAGACCAATTCAACTCCATACATGATAAACTGGTAGATACCTGGAAGTATTTGAAAGAGTATTTACACCCGGGTAAGCTTCACTTCTCTTGTATAAAAGAAAGTCTGGAAGATTTAACGACCGTTGAGTATCTTAGGGATTGTGCCATACAAGCGGGTATAGATACCAAATTGGTTTTTATTGAGGATATTGGTTGGAATGCTGAAGAGCAGGCCTTTGTAGATATGGAAGAAGAACAAATAAAAAACATCTTTAAACTATATCCTTACGAATGGCTGGTGCATGAAGATTTTGGAAAGAACATACTGTTTGATAAAAACCAAGCCTTATGGATTGAACCAAGCTGGAAAATGATTCTATCCAACAAAGCCATATTGCCCATACTCTGGCAATTGTTTCCCAATCACCCTCACTTATTGAAAGCTTATTTCAATCAGGGAGATTTAGTTGATTATGTAAAGAAACCCTTACTATCGCGAGAAGGAGCTAATGTAGAAATTGTAAAAGGCAACCAAACGCTGGAAAAAACAGAAGGAGATTATGGCGAAGAAGGCTTTGTATACCAACAATTGATTAACCTTCCTAACTTTGATAATAATTACCCCATCATTGGCTCCTGGGTAATAGGACAAGAAGCTGCCGGCATGGGTATAAGAGAAAGCAACACCTTAATTACCAATAATACCAGTCGCTTTATCCCGCATTTAATTGAGTAAAAACACCCTTTAATGCACCAAAGAGCCATTTTATGCGCATGATTCATTGAATTAGGTACATTTTTTTGGTTTTAAGTGCTTGGAAATATAGTTGCCTGTATACTAAACCAACCTTAGTGTATACTAATCAAACGTTAGTGTATACTAATCAAACGTTAGTGTATACTAAACCAACCTTAGTGTATACTAATCAAACGTTAGTGTATACTAAAGATAGTTGCCAAGCATGGAAAGAGATGTTCCAATCATGGAAAGAAGTGTTCCAATCATGGAAAGAAACGTTCCAAGCATGGAAAGAAGTATTCCAAGCATGGAAAGAAACATTCCAGCACAGGAAAGAAGTGTTCCAATCATGGAAAGAGACGTTCCAAGCATGGAAGGAAACGTTCCAATCATGGAAGGAAACGTTCCAAGCATGGAAAGAAACGTTCCAAGCATGGAAAGAGACATTCCAATCATGGAAAGAAACATTCCAAGCACGGAAACAAACATTCCAAGCATGGAAAGAAACGTTCCAAGCATGGAAAGAAACGTTCCAAGCACGGAAACAAACATTCCAAGCAGGTATTTTTTTGTATGTTTGTTATGAAAAAAATGTAAAAGATAGGGATGCTGAAAAGAGATGATTATGCAAATATTATAGAAGACATTAGAAATACTGAAAAAATTTCTATTGATGAGTACATCGAAAAACATTTAATCCCATTAAAAGAGGATAATCAGTTTTTCATTGAGACATTATACAAAGACATCTACTATGTTATTGATGGATTGGACAAACCAGGTGATAATGATTTAGTAATTGAAAATGGAGACTTAGTTTTAGAGGATGGTGATTTCAAATTAACAGGTTATCAAACAAGGCTTCATGATATTCTTACTTGGCTGCACTTAGAAGTAGTGCAAAAAATATCGGCAAACAATAAATACCCTAATCAGTTTTCGGAAAAAATACAAGATTTTGAGAAAAACTTTTTAGGTAAAATAAATTATACTCCTGAATATAAAGCCAAGCTTGATAAAATAAAACAAAGCCTCAAAAAGGAACGTTTACAAAATTATGACAAAGACAATTCGTGGATTAAAAAATTTATTAACCCTGACTTCCTGGAATTAAAGCCTAATATTGCTGGTATTGGGCTAAATATTAATGCAATAATCAATACGCTCAAAAAATAATTGCAGAAATACTTTCAATAAAAAAACCCATGCTGTTCGCATGGGTTAAACCAACCAAAAAAACTATATAGTATAAACGCTGTGCGCTAAACTCTTACCAAGAACACTTAGTAACACCCGGTATTAAACCGTTAAGTGCCATTTCGCGGAAAGTAACACGGCTAACACCAAAGGTGCGCATGTAACCACGTGGGCGGCCTGTAAGCTTGCAACGGTTACGTTGTCTTATAGGGCTTGCGTTGCGGGGTAGCAATTGCAGCTCATCCCATTTGCCGGCATCTTTAAGTTCTTTACGCCTTACAGCGTATAACTCAACCGTTTTTTTACGCTTCACCTCGCGGGCTTTCATTGATTCTTTTGCCATTCTATTCTCTTATTTTATTATTTTTTAAAAGGAAATCCAAATTCTGTTAACAATGCTTTTGCTTCGTCGTCGTTTCCGGCAGAGGTTACAAAGGTAATATCCATACCGTTAAGTTTGCTTACTTTATCAATATCAATCTCAGGGAATATAATTTGCTCAGGAATACCTAAGGTGTAATTACCATGTCCATCAAAACCTGTTGGTTTAATACCTTTAAAATCACGGATACGAGGTAGAGAGGCAGATACCAAACGATCTAAGAACTCATACATGGTATTGCCACGCAATGTAACACGTACACCAATAGCAACTCCTTTACGTAATTTAAAGTTAGATATATCTTTGGTAGAATAGGTTGGTACCGCTTTTTGACCAGTGATAGTAGTCATTTCTTTTACCGCGTTCTCAATCATCTTTTTATCAGATACCGCTTCGCCTACACCCTGGTTAATGCAAATCTTTTCCAATTTAGGAACTTGCATTACGCTGCTGTATTTAAATTTATCTTTTAATGCCGGAACTATCTCGGCTTTGTACCTGGTTTAAGCCTTGGTATATAGTTAGTTGTTGCCATCTTACTTAATTACTTCTTTTGTTTTTTTAGAAATTCTTACCAGCTTACCTGTTTTTTCATCAGCTTGTCTGCCAATACGAACAGTTTTACCGTCTTCAACAAGCATCACATTCGAAATGTGCATACTTCCTTCCTGCTTCACAATACCACCATTTGTATTCTTAGCATTTGGTTTGGTGTGCTTAGATATCATGTTTGCACCTTCTACCAACACACGGTCTTTGGTTGTATTTATTTCAAGAATTTTACCTTCTTGTCCTTTAGACTCACCAGATATTACTCTGACTAAATCTCCTTTTTTTAATTTGAATTTTTTCTCTGCCATATTCACTTATAATTAAAGCACTTCTGGTGCTAATGAAATAATTTTGCTGTATTGTTTCTCACGCAATTCTCTTGCAACCGGGCCAAAAATACGTGTTCCGCGTAACTCGTCTGTAGCATTTAGTAACACACAGGCGTTATCATCAAAACGTATATAAGAACCATCAGGGCGACTGATTTCTTTTTTAACACGCACTACTACTGCTTTAGAAACAGTCCCTTTTTTTACGTTACCGGAAGGTAAAGAATGTTTTACGGTAACAACAATTTTATCGCCTATAGAAGCATAACGTTTTTTTGTTCCACCCAATATGCGAATAACAAGCACCTCTTTGGCTCCGCTGTTATCTGCTACTGCTAATCTTGACTCGTTTTGTACCATTTTTTATATCTTATCAGATGTATATACTATTACTTAGCTTTTTCAATTACTTCTACCAAGCGCCAGCATTTAGTTTTGCTCATAGGGCGGGTTTCCATAATACGAACGGTATCACCAATAGTGCACTCGTTCTTTTCATCATGCGCAACAAACGTAGAAGTTTTGTTTAAGAACTTACCGTATTTAGCATGTTTTACTTTACGCTCTACGGCAACCACAATAGATTTCTCCATTTTGTTACTTTTTACCACACCCACTTTTTCTTTTCTAAAGTTTCTGGTTGCTTCTGCGCTTTCTGTTACTGTTTTATTTTCCATTTTCAATCTTGTTCAATAAATTATTTAGTTGCTTTACTTTTTTTAGTAAGCTCTGTGCTTAAACGGGCAACTAACTTACGTGTAGTACGCAAAGTCATTGGGTTTTCAACCGCAGCCGTTTTATGTCCCATTTTCATTTTGTTTAGGGTAGCTTTTTCTTCTTGCACCTTTTCTCTTAATTCTACAAGGGTAAGGGCTTCTATATCTTTTTGTTTCATTTTCTTTTAAATTCGAAGTTTAAACTGCTTTTTCTTCTGCGTAATCTCTTCTTACGATAAATTTAGTAACGATGGGTAATTTTTGAGCTGCCAAACGCAATGCTTCTTTAGCAGTTTCCATTGGAACACCTTCTGCTTCAAAAATAATACGTCCTGGTTTTACCGGAGCAACCCATAATTCAGGAGCACCTTTACCTTTACCCATACGAACCTCTGCAGGCTTTTTAGTAATTGGTTTATCAGGGAATATACGAATCCAAACTTGTCCTTCACGTTTCATAAAACGGGTAATAGCAACACGGGCAGCTTCAATTTGACGGGCGGTAACCCAGCAACCTTGTGTAGCTTTAATGCCAAATGAACCGAAGGCCAATTGGTCGCCACGTTTGGCGTTGCCTTTCATTTTCATTTTGTGCATTTTTCTGATCTTTGTTCTCTTTGGCTGTAACATGGTATATGTCTTCTATTTAAATCTTATTAAACTATTTATCTTCTCTTTCTTTACGAGGCTTTCTGTCACCAAATTTTGGCCCTCTTTTATCATGACGGTCATTGTCTGACCTCACCTGGCTTCTTATCTTTTGCAGATGTTTGGTTTGGAGATAAATCACGTTTTCCATAAATCTCCCCTTTGCAAATCCATACTTTAACACCAATTAATCCATAAGTAGTAAGTGCTTCACCTAATGCATAATCGATATCCGCACGGAAAGTATGCAAAGGTGTTCTTCCTTCTTTATACCTTTCAGAACGGGCAATCTCAGCACCTTGCAAACGACCTGATACTTTTATTTTAATACCTTCAGCACCCATACGCATGGTAGAACCAATTGCCATTTTAGATAGCACTACGGTAAGAAATACGTCCTTCAATCTGGCGGGCAATGCCTATCAGCAACTAAACGTGCATCAAGCTCAGGGCGTTTAATTTCAAATATGTTTATCTGAATTTCTTTTTTAGTTATTTTCTTTAACTCTTCTCTAAGTTTATCAACTTCTTTACCACCTTTACCGATAATAATTCCCGGACGAGAAGTATTGTATAGTAACTGTAATAAGTTTCAGAGTACTTTCAATAATAATTTTTGAAATGCTTCTTTTTGGCAAACGAGCTATCAGATATTTACGAATGTTTGTATCTTCTACTAATTTGTCAGAATAATCTCTTCCGCCATACCAATTAGAATCCCATCCTTTAATGATGCCTAGCGTAATCCTATCGGATTTGCTTTTTGTCCCATGTTTATTTTGTTTTTTTTGAACCTATTACTAATGTTACATGATTTGAGCGTTTTCTCATGCGGTAAGCTCTTCCTTGTGGTGCAGGCAACATACGTTTTGTCATCAAAGCGCTGTCAACATAATCTCATTTACAAAAAGACTATTCTCATCAGGTCTTGAACCTGTTTTTTGCTCGTAGTTAGCGATAGCAGAGGTTAATAGTTTTTCTAAACGTTTTGCAGCGATGTTTGGTGTTATATTTAAGTATGTTTAAAGCTAAATAAACTTCTTTTCCACGTATTAAATCAGCTACCATACGCATTTTGCGCGGAGATGTCGGACAGTTGCTAAGCTTCGCAAAATAAGAGGTTTTGTTTTCCTCCTTTTCAGCTTCAGCTACTAATCTTTTTCTTTGTGCCCATTGCTATTTTATTTATTCTTGTTATTATTTATAGCTTACGGTGACCAGCGTGGCCACGGAATGTACGTGTTGGAGCAAATTCACCAAACTTATGGCCTACCATGTTTTCGTTGCATACACCGGAATAAATTTGTGTCCGTTGTGAACAGCAAATGTATTTCCTACAAATTCCGGAGAAATTGTGCTGAACGGCGAGACCAAGTTTTAATAACCGATTTCTTGCCGGTTTTGTTCATCTTCTGCAACTTTCTCTTCAAGTTAGCATCGATAAAATGTCCTTTTTTTAATGAACTTGCCATGTTTTTGTTATTGTTCTGAATTCCTTACGGAACCATTAAACGTTTAATTATTTCTTTCTTCTTTCAATAATATGTTTGGTAGAAGCTTTCTTAGGGTTACGGGTTTGTAACCCTTTAGCCGGAATACCTTTACGTGAACGTGGGTGTCCGCCTGAAGCCTTACCTTCACCACCACCCATTGGGTGATCTACTGGGTTCATTGATACACCACGTTCCTTGGCCGCGGCCAAACCATCTGTTACGTCCTGCTTTACCTGATACTTCAAAGCTATGGTCAGGGTTTGAAACTGAACCTACTGTAGCTTTGCAGGTAGCTAATATCATACGGGTTTCGCCTGAAGGCATTTTTAACACTAGCATATTTTCCTTCACGGGCAGCAATTGTGCATAAGAACCTGCACTGCGAGCCAATTTGCACCCTGGCCAGGACGTAATTCAATATTGTGAATAATAGTACCCAGTGGAATGTCACCTAATAAAGGTGTTACCCACTTCGGAGTTGCAGTTTTGCCAGAAATAAGCTTTGCACCAACTTTAAGCCCATGCGGAGCAATGATATAACTTTTTTCACCATCTTTATAATGCAATAAAGCAATACGGGCCGTACGGTTTGGATCGTACTCAATTGTTTTTACAGTTGCAGGAACTCCTTCTTTATCTCTTTTGAAATCAATATCACGGTATCGTTTTTTGTGTCCACCGCCGATATAACGCATTGTCATTTTACCGCTATTGTTACGTCCACCCGAACGAGTTTGGGTAGCTATAAGACTCTTTTCAGGTTCATTACTGGTAATTTCAGCGAAATCGCCAACCAATTAAAGCGTTGTCCTGGGGTTAGTGGTCTGAATTTTTTTAGTGCCATTTTCTTTTTATTAAAAATTATATACTTGCGTAAAAATCAATTTTATCTCCTTGTTTCAGTGTAACAACCGCTTTTTTATTACGATTCACTCTTCCTATAGCTACTCCCTGCGTGGTGTTGCGGGTTTTTACTTTGCCCACAGTACTGCTGTGTATTGACTATCAATAACGCTAACGCTATACATTTTTTCTACTGCAGATTTAATCTCAATTTTGTTGGCTCTTTCGATCTACTACAAATCCATAGCGATTAAACTTATCGCTTGTGCAGTCATTTTTTCCGTTATAATGGGCTTTTATAATGCTTGCATTTTCTCTTAGCTTAAAATGTTTTCAATTACTTTTATAGAATTTTCTGCAATAATTACATTACCTGCATTTAATATATCGTAAGTGTTGATATCCGTAGCATTTACAACTTTAGCACCTTGTAAATTTCGGGCAGATAAATAACATTCTTATTATGCTCAGGCAATACCAAAAATGTCTTTTTACCATGCAAATTCAAATTGGTAAGTAACTCGCTGTAATTTTTTGGTTTTAGGAGCTTCAAAATTAAAATCCTCAACAATAGTAATAGCGTTATCTTTTGCTTTTTAGGTTAAAGCCGACTTACGAGCGAGCAACTTTTAATTTCTTATTTAGTTTGAATGAATAATCACGTGGACGAGGACCAAATGCACGACCACCACCAATAAATAAGGCGATTTCATAGAACCTGCACGAGCTCCACCTGTACCTTTTTGGCTTTTAAGCTTTTTGGTTGTACGGTGAATTTCAGCACGTTCTTTTGTTTTGTGTGTTCCCTGACGGTGATTAGCCAAAAATTGTTTTACATCTAAGTAAATAGCATGGTCATTTGGCTCATGCGTTAAAAATGGCATCAGCTAACTCAGCTTTTTTGCTGGTTTTCTTGCCGCTTATATTTAATATATTCTGCTTGCATGATTTATTCTCTATTGTTTACATATGAACCTGTTAGCACCGGCAACCGAACCTTTAACGATAAGCAGGTTTTTTTCGGCAATAACTTTAACTACTTTCAGGTTTTGCATTTTTATTTTAGTTCCACCCATTCTACCTGCCATACTCTTACCTTTGAATACACGAGACGGTTCTGAAGAAGCACCTAATGAACCCGGTGCACGTTGACGGTCATGTTGACCGTGCGTAGAACCACCAACTCCACCAAAACCGTGTCTTTTTACAACACCCTGGAATCCTTTACCTTTGGAAGTACCGGAAACATCAACAAAATCACCTTCTGCAAAAAGTTCAACCGTTACCACATCACCTATGTTTTTAGCATCTTCAAAGTGTTTAAACTCTAAAGCCTTACGCTTAGGTGTTGTTTCTGCTTTTTCAAAGTGGCCTTTCATAGCCATCGAAGTATGCTTCTCTTTCTTTTCATCAAAACCAAGTTGCAATGCTTTATAGCCGTCATGGTCTTTGGTTTTAACTTGTGTAACAACGCAAGGACCCGCTTCAATTACTGTGCATGGAATATATTTTCCAGAGGCTCGAAAAAGCTGGTCATTCCTATTTTTTTACCAATTAATCCTGACATTTTTCGTACTTATTTAATTTTGATAGCTTAATTCAAACTTTAATATCAACTTCTACTCCGCTAGGCAATTCAAGTTTCATTAACGCATCAACTGTTTTTGATGATGAGCTGTAAATGTCTATCAACCTTTTGTATGTGCAAACCTGAAACTGTTCACGGGCCTTTTTGTTTACGTGTGGTGCACGCAATACAGTGAAAATACGTTTGTGAGTAGGTAAAGGAATAGGTCCGCTAATAACAGCTCCGGTCATTTTAACTGTTTTCACAATTTTCTCAGCCGACTTGTCAACTAAGTTGAAGTCGTATGATTTTAATTTAATTCTTATTCTTTGGTTGCTCATCTTTATATTGAAATATTATACTTTTTCTGTTTTACCTTTTGCTTTTGCAATTACATCTGCCGCTACGTTAGCAGGTGCTTCTGCATAATGATCAAATTCCATAGTTGAAGTTGCACGACCTGAAGTCAAAGTACGTAACTGAGTTACATAACCAAACATTTCAGATAATGGAACTTTTGCTTTAATAACCTGCGCTTTTCCTTTGCTATCCATTCCTTCAATTTGTCCACGACGACTGTTTAAGTCACCTACCACATCACCCATGTTTTGCTTCAGGAGTTAACAACCTCCACTTTCATGATAGGCTCAAGTAATACCGGCTTTCTTTTGGTACATGCTTCACGGTAAGCCAACGTGGCACAAATTTCAAATGATAATGCATCCGAGTCAACGGCGTGGTATGAACCATCATTCAATAGCTTACTTTTAAGCTTTCTACTGGTATCCGGCTAATACACCATTTGCCAAAGAAGCTTTAAATCCTTTTTCAACCGCAGGAATAAACTCACGAGGAATATTACCGCCTGTAATTTCATTTTCAAATTGCAAGCCGTTTACTACATCCCAATCTGCATCAACAGGTCCGATTTCAATATGTCATATCAGCAAACTTACCACGACCACCGGTTTGTTTCTTGTATACCTCACGGTGTTCAACTGTCCTTAGTAATTGCTTCTTTATAAGCAACCTGAGGAGCACCCTGGTTACATTCTACTTTAAACTCGCGCTTCAAACGGTCAACAATAATTTCAAGTGAAGCTCACCCATTCCGCTGATAATAGTTTGACCTGATCTTCATCGGTTTTAACACGGAAAGTAGGATCTTCTTCAGCTAATTTATTTAATGCATACACCCAACTTTTAAGTCAGCCTGAGTTTTAGGCTCAATAGCAATACCAATAACCGGCTCAGGGAACTTCATTGCTTCAAGCACCATTGGGTGCTTTTCATCACACAGGGTATCACCTGTTCTAATATCTTTAAATCCTACTGCTGCACCAATATCACCTGCTTCGATAAAATCAATAGGATTTTGCTTATTAGCATGCATTTGGAATATACGCGAAATACGCTCTTTGTTTCCGGTACGTGTGTTTAATACATAAGAACCTGCATCTAAACGACCAGAATAAACACGGAAGAAAGCACAAACGGCCAACAAATGGGTCGGTTGCAATTTTAAATGCCAATGCGGTAAAAGGTTCATCTAACATCAGGCTTACGAGATACTTCTTCGCTCGGTATCAGGGTTAGTACCTTTAATATTGTGTTTATCTAAAGGAGATGGCATTAATTCCATCACCAGATCCAACATGGTCTGTACACCTTTGTTTTTAAAAGAAGAACCGCAAAGCATAGGAACAATTTTATTTGCCAAGCAAGCTTTACGTAAAGCTGCTAAAACTTCTGCTTCAGTAATAGATTCAGGAGTCTTCAAAAAATTTCTCCATGATTTTATCATCAAATTCAGCAACGCTTCTAACATTTTTTCTCTCCACTCAGTTGCTTCTGCAACTAAATCATCAGGAATAGGAACAACTTTGTAAGTCATTCCCTTTATCTTCTTCATTCCAAACAATTCCACGGTTAGTTGATTAAATCAACCACACCTTTAAAATTTCTTCAGCACCAATAGGTATTTGTAAAGGAATTGGGTTAGCCCTAACTTATCTCTTACTTGCTTTACAACCGCTAAAGAAATCAGCACCTGAGCGATCCATTTTATTTACGAAACCAATACGGGCAACTTCATAATTATCGGCTAAACGCCAGTTGGTTTCAGATTGAGGCTCAACACCATCAACCGCACAGAATAAAAACACACAGTCCATCCAATACACGCAATGAACGCTTTACCTCAACAGTAAAATCAACGTGACCGGGAGTATCAATAATATTAATTTTATATTTGTTATTAGGTAGTCCCAAAAACAGGTTGTTGCAGCAGAAGTAATAGTAATACCACGCTCCTGCTCCTGCACCATCCAGTCCATAGTTGCAGCACCTTCGTGCACTTCACCTATTTTATGGTTAACACCAGTATAATAAAGAATACGCTCGGTAGTTGTGGTTTTACCGGCATCAATGTGGGCGAAATCCCTATATTTCTCGTATATGTTAAATCTGCTCATATTATATATTCTTTAATCTAGTTATATATTAGAAACGGAAATGTGAGCAAATGCTTTGTTAGCCTCAGCCATTCTGTGCGTATCTTCTTTCTTTTTAAATGCAGAACCTTCTTCTTTAGAAGCAGCGATAATTTCTCCGGCCAATTTTTCTGCCATTGACTTTTCTTTACGTTTACGTGAATAACCTAATCCACTTCATTGCCAATGCCACTTTTCGCTCTGGACGAACTTCCATAGGAATTTGGAAGTTAGCACCACCTACACGGCGGCTTTTTACCTCAACCTGCAGGAGTAATATTAGCTAAAGCCTTTCTCCAAATTTCAATACCATCTTCTTTGGTACGTTTGCTACATTTCAATGGCATCATAAAAAATATTATAGGCAGTAGTTTTTTTACCACTATACATTAAGTTGTTAACGAAACGGGTTACAATCGTATCATTAAACTTTGGGTCTGGCAATAAATTCGTTTTTTTGGCTTTGCCTTTTCTCATTTTATATACTTATGCTGATTATTTTATTTCTTTTTTGCAGCTGCGGCAGCAGCTCCTGCTTTAGGACGTTTAGCGCCGTATTTAGAACGGCTTTGTTTTCTTCCTCAACACCCGCAGTGTCTAATGCACCGCGAACTATGTGGTAACGTACACCCGGTAAATCTTTTACACGACCACCACGTACCAAAACGATACTGTGTTCCTGTAAATTATGTCCTTCACCCGGGATATAAGCAATAATTTCTTGTTCATTGGTTAAACGTACCTTGGCTACCTTACGCAAAGCCGAGTTAGGCTTTTTAGGCGTTGTGGTATACACACGGGTACATACGCCCCTGCGTTGTGGAGATGAGTTTAAAGCCGCAGATTTGCTCTTATTCTCATCTGTTGACCTTCCTTTTCTTACTAATTGCTGTATAGTTGGCATCTTTAATCGGTTGTATTAGCTTATTTTACTATTGTTTCGCTACTATTTTTTAATTATTCCCTTTTTAGGGGACGGCAAAGGTAATTAAATTATTATTTCGCACAACAATTTATTTTCTCTTTTTGTAACATTTTTCAAAAATATTCTATATTTCCGACTTTCATCTTTCTTAATGGGCTATTTAACGAGTCATAAACCCGTCTTACAAGCTTAGTTTTAAGAATAAAAAATATCAGAAATTTTATTTAGAAAGTTATCTTGTAGGTAACGCCTTTTTTATCGTCTATTTCTACGTTGCCGTTAAGCTGTCCGGTTAGCATGTAAATAAGTTGCATGCCTAAGTTTCCGTGCTTTTCCTGTTCAAAACCTATGGGTAACCCCTTTCCGTTATCTGCTATAGAAACTGTATAATGAGTGCTTGTTTGTTGTATAGAAATAGAGATAAGCCCATCGTTAGCATCAAAAGCATATTTTAGAGAATTGCTGATGATTTCGTTTAAAATCATGCCCAAATGAATCATCTTGTCTATTTCCAGAAAAATATCTTCAGGTATTTGCAGGTTGAAAGACACTTTTACATCTGGCAGGCGGTAAGACTGGTATATGCTTGCACACAGCGTATCTATATAGTTTTTTAGTTTTATTTTGCTGAGGTCGGTAGTGGCATACAGCATTTCGTGTACTAAAGCCATCGATTTAATACGATTACGACTTTCTCTGATAAGTGCCAAGAATTTTTCGTCCTGCACATTGTGTGTTTGCAGGTTTAGCAAGCTTGATATGATTTGCAAATTATTCTTAACCCGATGATGAATCTCGCGCAGCAGTTGTTCTTTTTCGCGTAAGGATACTACCGAGCTTTTTAATTCTTCGCCCAGCATGTTTACGCCTGCACCAATGGCATCAAACACATCGCCTTTATCACTTATTTGGGTTTTTTTCCCAAAATCAAGCTGAGCATAGCTCATAATTACTTCCAATATTTGTTCTCCGCGCTGCCTGTTTATATCAACTTCCTTTTCAACCTCACTCATAAAATCCTATAAATATTGTTTTAGCCATGCAATGGCATCTTGTTCATTATTAAAAAGTTTGGCGGGCACACTGGGCTTGTTCAAACCCATAAAAAAGTTGCCTATAATGCGGCTCAGCGGCGATTCTATAATTACGGCAAACGATGTAATGTTGGTATCCCTGTTTCGTATAGAAAAATTATCGCGGGCTTCTTTACTGATTGATTTTATTTGCCGTGCATCTATCAGCAAAGGAAACTTTTTGTCGCTTTGCAAACCATTAACCGCTTTAGAATTTTCTAATGATTCTTTTATGGTTACCTCAGCCTGCGGCTTTACTTTGGTTCGTGCAATACCATCTGCACCCATCCAGGTCCAATAACAGGTTAAATCATGAACATAACAATCGGCAGGTACCTTCATCTCAAAAAAGATTCCGCTAAATGTAATAAAAAATAAGAAACAGGGAGTTTAAACTTAACCAAGAAGTCTTTATTCTTTTATAAGTCGTTTAACGAATTTACCCTTGCTATTGCTAAGCTCTATAACATACACACCGCTATTCAATTCAGCTATGTTTATACTGTTGTGTTGTGTAGTAAATGTTGAATGATAAACGGAGTTACCCAACATATCAATAATAGTAACTTCTGTTGGCTCATTTAGCAGTATGCCCTCAACATGCAGCATGCCTGTAGTTGGGTTTGGGTAAACCATTACCTGCTCATTATTATATGTAAACTGCTCTATGCCTGCTGCTGCAACATTGGTTACTTTGCGTATGCGGTTATTATACCCTTCTGAACAAAACAAATTACCTAAATTATCTAAAATAATACCGTTGGGTCCCCATAACTCTGCATTTGTTGCAAGCCCACCATCACCTGCATATGCTCCAGTACCATTACCTACTATGGTATTAATCATTCCGCTTGCATTTACTTTGCGTACACGATTGTTTCCTTCGTCAGTAAAATATAAATTCCCGTAAGCATCTAATAAAACCCAACCTGGACTATTAATTTCTGCACTAGTTGCAAAACTTCCGTCACCACTAAAGCCTTCTATCCCATTGCCTGCAAAAGTTGAAATAATTCCATTAGTATTTACAACCCTTATACGATTATTTATTTGGTCAGCAAAGTAAATATTCCCCGATGCATCCATAGTAATACCAGCCGGAATATTTATTTCTGCATTAGTTGCATTTCCACCATCTCCTGAATAGCCTGCTGTGCCATTCCCTATAATAGTTGTAATTATTCCGTTTGTTCCTACCATTCGTACACGATAACGTTCATTGATATATAGATTCCCTGTGCCGTCAATAAAAATACCTTCAGGATAATTTAGTTGGGCATTGGACGCACTCCCACCGTCTCCTGAAGAGCCTAAAGTTCCATTTCCTGCTATAGTATTTATTATACCTGCGGTATTTATTTTACGTATGCGATAGTTTTCAAAATCGGAAATATAAAGGTTTCCTGAGTTATCTAGTTTTATGTCTCCAGGATAATATAGTAAAGCATTTGTTGCAGACCCACCATCTCCTGAATACCCTCGTGCACCATTACCCGTTCCTGCTATAGTTGTAATAATACCGTTTGTATCTATTTTTCTAATAGCACTATTAAGATTATCTGCAACATAAATGTTACCATTTACATCAAGTGCCATTCCAGCCGGACCAAATAATGTAGCAGATGTTGCTTGACCACCATCTCCGCAATATGAACTTCCACAATTTCCACCACCTGCTATAGTGGTTATTATTTGTGCATTCGCTAAAGGCAAATTAAGAGCCAAGAAACAAGAGATAAGTGTTATATATAAGTAACGCATGGTGGGGTGGTTTAAAGCAAAGGTAGTAAAATATAAATAATAGGTTGTAGTCTTTAAGTTAAGAATAATAGCCTTAATCATTAGTACCACTTCTCTTAGCGTTAGAACTACTTCTCTTAGCGTTAGAACCACTTCTCTTAGCGTTGGAACCATTTCTTTTAGCGTTGGAACCACTTCTCTTAGCGTTAGAACTACTTCTCTTAGCGTTGGAACCACTTCTCTTAGCGTTAGAACTACTTCTCTTAGTGTTGGAACTACTTCTCTTAGCGTTGGAACTACTTCTCTTAGCGTTAGAACCACTTCTCTTAGCGTTAGAACTACTTCTCTTAGCGTTGAAACTACTTCTCTTAGCGAATACACCACCATTCTTAACTCATAACTTGTAATTTATAACTTATAACTTAACATACCCCCTATTTTTCAACACATGTTTATAAAAAAGATATTTTTTTTTAAACATACCCCCCTGTTTTTACATACATTTGCCAAAAAATTACATAAAATATGGAAAGTCGTAGATTTGCAGCCCTACAAGAAGTATCAAAAAGAACCCCTGTTGAGCCTATGGTTCAAAACGGACAAATATCAGCCTATTATGGCTCTAACGTTTTTGGGCACGATGCCATGAAAGAGTTTTTAAGCGAAGAAGCCTTTAGCATGGTGCAAAATGCCATAGAGAAAGGCACGTCTATCGACCGTAAAATTGCCGATCAGGTGGCTTCTGCCATGAAAAACTGGGCGGCAGGCAAAGGCGCAACCCATTATACCCACTGGTTTCAACCCCTGAATGGTACCACTGCCGAAAAACACGATGGCTTTTTTGAACCATCAGAAAACGGCCGTGCTATCGAGCGTTTTAGCGGCAACCAACTAGTACAACAAGAACCCGATGCATCCAGCTTCCCTAGCGGAGGCATACGCAATACCTTCGAGGCACGTGGGTACACAGCCTGGGACCCTACCTCGCCCGCTTTTGTGTTCGATAAAACACTTTGCATACCTACTATCTTCGTTTCATACACAGGCGAGGCTTTAGATTATAAAACGCCTTTATTGCGCTCTTTAACCGCATTAGATAAAGCCGCTACCGATGTTTGCCAGTATTTTGATAAGAATGTAACTAAAACCATTGCTACGCTTGGCTGGGAGCAGGAGTACTTTTTGGTAGATGCCGCCCTGTTTAACGTACGTTACGATTTGCAACAAACAGGCAGAACGCTGATTGGTGCATCTCCGGCAAAAGGACAACAGTTAGAAGACCACTACTGGGGCTCTATACCTGCACGTGCCATGGCCTACATGCGCGATTTTGAATTAGAGTGTCATTTATTAGGCATACCGGTTCGCACACGACATAATGAGGTTGCCCCTGCACAGTTTGAGTGCGCACCTGTATTTGAAGAAGTAAACTTAGCCGTTGACCATAACCAATTGCTTATGGATATTATGGAGAAGGTTGCGCTTCGCCATAACCTGCGTGTGTTGTTGCACGAAAAACCTTATGCGGGTGTTAACGGAAGTGGTAAGCACAACAACTGGAGTTTAGCAACCAACACAGGTAAAAACCTGTTAAGCCCGGGTAAAACACCCAAAACAAACTTACAGTTTCTTACCTTCTTTATCAATACCATTAAAGCGGTGCATGAGCATGCCGATTTATTGCGCGCATCTATTGCATCGGCCAACAACGACCATAGACTTGGGGCTAACGAAGCGCCGCCTGCTATTATGAGTGCTTTCTTGGGAGACCAGTTAAGTAAAATACTGGATGATTTGGAGACAAGTGTAACCGATAAGAAAATGACGCCTGAGCAGAAGACTGCTTTGAAAATGGGCATTGGTAAAATTCCGGATATCTTGTTAGATAACACCGATAGAAACCGCACTTCTCCTTTTGCCTTTACGGGTAATAAGTTTGAGTTTAGAGCTGTTGGTTCTTCTGCCAATTGCAGCGGGCCAATGACAACCCTAAACGCTATTGTTGCAGAGCAGTTAATTAAATTCAAACATGATGTAGATGCTTTATTGGAGAAGGGTATAGAAAAAGATGAAGCCATTTTTCAGATATTAAAGAAAGAAATTGTGGCTTCTAAAACCATTCGTTTTGAAGGAAACGGTTATGGCGATGAATGGAAAGCAGAAGCTAAAAAGCGCGGCTTAAATAACTTCAATACTACACCCATTGCTTTGGATGCTTACGTTTCTAAATCATCTTTAAAATTGTTTGAAGACTTGCACATACTTTCTCATAGAGAACAGGAAGCCCGTTACGAAATTGCCTTAGAAACCTACACCAAAAAGATACAAATTGAATCGCGTATTATTGGCGATATTGTAACTAATCAAATTATTCCTTCAGCTATTAAATACCAAAAGACTTTAGTAGATAATGTGAGTGGCATGAAAGCTATTTTTGATGCAGCAGAGTTCAAAAAGGTAGCCAATGCGCAATTGGATATGATTAAAGAAATATCGGAGCGTGTTACCACTATCAAAACCGATGTAGAGAAGATGATAGAAGAGCGCAAAAAAGCAAACAATCTGGATGGAGCTAAAAAACAAGCCCATGCCTATTGCGATAAAGTAAAACCTTTGTTTGAAAGCATCCGCTACCACGTTGATAAACTTGAACTGCTTGTTGATGATGCTGCATGGCCGCTACCTAAATACCGCGAGATGCTTTATTTGAAATAGAATTTAGGCATGAAAAACTAAATTATGAGAGAATCCTCCTTAGAAATAAGGGGGATTTTTTATGTTTATAAAAAAGATAATTTTTTCGCGATAAAACCCAACCTTTGTCTTTTTAGTTACGTATTGGTTAATGATACTTATGTTTAGTTCCTTTTAATGAATATTGAACTTGATCTAATAACGGCTTGTATAAACCGTGAACGAAGGGCTGAATATGAGTTATATAAACTTACGTATAGGTATTTAATGAGTATTTGTATAAGATATACCCGCAACAAGGAGGAAGCAGAAGATTGTTTAAATATTGGTTTTTTGAAGATTTTACAGAACTTAAATAAATACAAGGTTGAGGTACCTTTTAAAGCATGGGTAAGAAAAGTAATGGTTAACAGTTTAATTGATGATTATAGAAAGCAAAAAAAACATCAGGAGCAAATAAAATATATTGAAGACTATATAGAAACAAGTGATTTTGCCGATGTAAATAATGCACTTACCAAAATGAATACGGAGCAAATACATACCATGATAAAGAAACTGCCTCCTACCAGTCAGCAGGTATTTAACCTATATGCCATTGATGGATTTGCACATAAAGAAATTGCCGAAATGCTTGATATGAGCGAAGGAACATCCAAGTGGCACGTAAGCTTTTCCAGGCAACAATTACAAGGGATGATTGCAAATATGGTTTCACCAAAAACAATTGTATCATGAGCGCAGAACAGGAAAATTTTGATGATATACTAAGGTCAAAATTATCGGAAGGTGAATTTGAGTTTAGTGAGGCTAACTGGGATAAAGCCGAGGCACTTATTATACAAGCAGATAAAAAACGTAAAAGAAGACGTATTGGATTTATATTTTTTATAGGATTAATATTGGGTGTTTGTTCAATGATTCCTTTTATTGGAAATGAAAAAGAAAGCCTAAGAATTGGGAACAAACAAACTATTACAGAAAAGAAAGATGTAAATGCAGTGAATAATACTAAAACTGAAAATAAGGAAGTTGAGAGAATCACAATTGTTCAACAAGAAAGTAAAGCACCCTCTATACCTGATGTAAAAGAGAATAAGAAAGCAGATGTTATACAAACAAATGAAAATGCTGTAAAAGTAGATTCCGAAACTAAACCCAAAAAAGAAGATAAAGTTGTAAATACTAATTCTTTACAAAAGAATGCATCTAATAATGTGATTGTTTCTTCTGGTAAAAAAGAAGAGAAAACTGTAATTCCTAAACCATCAAATAATAGTATGACAAATGGTACTCTTGCTTCTAATCGTGAGAAAAGAAATGTTTCTAAAACAGAAAAACAAGAGAATAATAGGAGTGAAGCTAAAAGCGCAAATATTATCCCACCTAATACAAAAGGAGGTGAAACGATTAGTAATAAGGACCTAGAGAATACTTCTAAACGGGACCAAATTGCTGCTAAATCAACAGAAAGTAAAGTAATAGATACAACTCATATATCTACTACAACAAATAATGGTGTGGTAAAAGATACTGCGTTGGCTGTTAAAGATAGTATAGCAAAAATAAAACCTGATTCCGTTAAACCTATTGCAAAAGAAACTAGTCAAGAAACTAAAAACGAAAGCGTAAAGCAAACAACTATTTTTGGTATTGATGCTGGAGCAAATTATGCTTTAGGATGGAAATATAACAATATAAAGGAAGCTGCTGGTTTTAATGCAGTGCTTGGAGCAAGTGTTGTGCATTATTTTACTATTAAATGGAGTATATTAGTTGGTTTGCAGTATAACAGTTTGCCACATTTAAGTTACAGTAGTTATTCAGGTAGTAATACACAATTAGGTTTTGGATACACTACTACTTACAACACTATTACTCCTAAAATGCTTTACTATATGGCAATACCTGTTAAGGTACAGTACCACTTAAACAAGAACAACAGCATATCTGTTGGTATGAATGTTTTGCATCTTTTAAACACATCCAGTACAGTTGATATCTATACACAATCTGATTTTAAAACCTCTAACCATACTTCGAGTGCCAAAATGGGTTATATGGATGGTTTTTCTACTTGGGATATACAACCAGCTTTAGCTTATCGTCGTAGGATTTATAAAAACTTTAGCATAAGTGCTGAAGCATATTACGGATTGATAGATATAAAGAGTAATTCGTTTTTCGGGATTAATAAAACAGAGCATAATAGCGGATTGAAACTTGTTTTATCATATAGCTTTATTAAATAAATGAACATGAAAAAGATTAAGAATATAATAGCTTTACTAACGGTAGTTCTACTTACTGTTACTTGCAAAAAAGAGCATGTGCCAACTACTACCACGAGCACTCCTGTGTTTTATTTTAATGGAGTAGTGGGTGGAGTTTCGACCAGCATTGACGGTGGTATTAATAACTACTATATGTACTCGTCTTACACGCAGGACACCAATCATGTTTATAATTTCATAGGGAATCTACAAAAAACAACCACTAATCTTAGTAGCATAGAAATTCAATTAAATGATTATAAAACTTCGACTGTTAATAGCAATACACAACCTGATAGCTCTTTAAAAACAGGGAGTTATTCTTATTATTCGGTAGGTGTAACAGATACAGTATATAACGTGCAATTTAACTCGTCTTATACAAACGGAACACCACAAACCTACACCTGGACTTTTGGAGACAGCACTACCTCTAATAGTGCTAACCCAATCCATACCTATACACACAAAATAAATTATAACGCTTGTTTATCCATCACAGGTTCTTCGGGCACAAGTAGCATTTGCAATAGTGTAAATCTTCTATCTCCAAATCATTTTGCACAAAAAGTTTCTGTTTCAAGTTTTTCAAATGTAGATACCATATATTATACGGCTACAACAACATCTATTACGCCAAGCAAGTACATTTGGAATTTTGGAGATGGTAGTTCTATTATTACTGATACTTCAACAGCCACTAACTTCTCTATTTCACATGTATATACGAATACCGCTACTGCAACTTATGATATTTCCGTTACTGTTAAAGACGCTACAGGCTCAGATAGCATAAGTACCCATTATAATGCTTCTATTCATAATTATATTGGTGTAGCCAATTTTACAATTGGGAGCATTTCTCCAGTTATTAATACAGGCTCTCCGTACAGACTGTCAAATGTTATTATTAAATGGACAGATGCTTCGGGAGTAGTTTATACTACTAATAATAATGCAACACAGCCCTCTGGTAGTTTCTTTAAGATTATTTCTGAAGAGCCTTATCAAAATAATACAAATGGACAACTTACCCGAAAGTTGCACGTTAATTTTGGTTGTACCCTATATAATGGAGCTAATTCTATACAAATAACAAATGCAGATGCTGTTATTGCTGTAGCTTATAAATAATTTAAAAGAAACCCAACCTTCCTCTAGAACTCTCCGTATTAGTGTAGTAAGAACATAAACTAAATAAACTTAAAAAAGCATGAAAACAATTATGAGAGACAAAATGAACTTTAAGAAAGCATTAGGTATAGCAGCTCTATGCTTAGGGTTAAATGCAACTATAAATGCACAATGTAGCGCCGGATTTAATTATACGTTGGGTAGTTCAGGAGCAGTAAATTTTACAAATACTTCAATAGTAACTACAGGAACCCCTACTTATAGTTGGTATTTTAGTAATGGAACAACGTCAAATGCAGTATCACCTACAGATACTTTTCAGTATAATGGAACATATAGTGTTCAACTATATGTTAATACAGGCTCTTGTATTGATTCAATTACGCAAATGATTACTATTACTAGTGGGTTAACATGCAATATAGCGGCTAGTTTCTCCTATGCTGCCGGAAGTGGTGGACAAATAAACTTTACAAACACGTCAACCAACTTACCCACAAATGTATTATATTCTTGGGATTTTGGAGATGGCTCGGGTGATAATACTAGCATCACCTTCACATATATACAGCGCTAATGGGGCTCATGTTGTTCAATTATTGTTTATAATGCAAATAAACTTACTTGCGCATACGCTGCAACTCAAACAGTTACTGTTTCTAATGCAACCATTTGCAATTTAAGTGTAGATTTTACCTATACGCTTGGTAGTAACGGACAGGTAAGTTTTACAAACATCTCAACCGGTACTGATTCAAGTCTTAATCCTAGTTGGAACTTCGGAGATGGTAGTTCATCTACATTAGAGTCTCCTTCGCATGTATATACCTATAATGGAACATACTATCCAAATTTACACCTGGGAGATAGCTTAACTTCTTGCTATTATTCATGGCAAGATTCTATCGTAATTACCAATGCAACAAACCCTCCTGCTTGCACTGCTTATTTTATTGATAGTGTACAAGGTGGTGGTACTACTGTTAATTTCATAAATCAATCTACAGGTACTACTTCAAATACAGTTTATAATTGGAGCTTTGGAGATGGTTATACTTCATCTGCTATGAATCCTTCTTATACCTATTCGGCTACAGGTTCTTATGTAGCTACTTTGCAAATAACAGATGCTTCCACAAGTTGTTCTAGTAGTTATTCAGTTGTAATTAATATTAATTGTGGTTTAGCTGCACCAAGCTTTACGTATAGTTTAGGAAGTAATGGCTTGGTTAATTTTACCGGCATATATACATCAACTGTATCAAGTACTTCTTATAATTGGGGTTTTGGTAACGGGCAAAGTTCTAATGTGCAAAACCCAACTTTAACCTATCCATACGATGGTTCATACTTAGTTTATTTTGGCGTAACCGATTCTTTGCATAATTGCTGGAGTTATAGTTCTGATACCGTAGTGATAACTAATTCTGCAGTGCCATGTACACCTTCCGTTAGTTTTTATATGATTAACGAAGATTCTATAGCTGCTGGCACATGGGGTATTATACCTAATTATTCTTCACAGGTTACCGGCGCTATGTGGTATTGGGGCGATGGAACTTCTACTCCGGGTCTTTATCCAAATCATTCTTATGCTACAGCTGGGAATACACTATTTGTGTACGTGTTTGGTCTTCTTGCGGAGATACGTCTTATATTTGTCAGAACGATAGTTTGTTCCGTTTGGCTCATCCTAGCAGTACAAATAGTATGATACAAGTAAATGTATTAAATACTACTGCCGGAATTAAAACCAACACTCAAGAAACAGCACAGGTAGCAGTTTATCCCAATCCAAGTGCAGGTTTGTTTACACTTCAGTTAAGTAATGTTTCTGCCAATGCTTCACAGGCACAAATAAGCATTACCAATATTTTAGGAGAAGTTATTTACAGTTCTCAAGAGCAAATAAACAACAACGCACTGGCTAAAAACATCGATATGCAAAGTGTGCCAAACGGTGCATACTTTATGAAAGTTATTATAGGTGATAAAACCTTTACCAACAAAACAATTATCAGTAAATAAAAAACAGTCTAATCATTCTAAAAGCTGCTTCATGTATATGAAGCGGCTTTTTTTATTTATTCGCTCTCAATCTCCAAGTGCATCTTGTGCAAAAAACGATGCACGATAGGTACAAACAGAAATGCCATGCTGCTTATAAAAGCTATACCACTATAAATAGCATACAACGAAGCAAATAGTTTAGCTCCATCGGTATCGGCATGGTCAACGGGCCCCATACCGCTTAATATCATAGATGCATTAATAAGCGAATCGTAAAAACCAAGATGCATATAATGATGATAGCCCAATACACCCACTCCTAAAGAGAGTATGATTAAGCAAAGTGCTATGATTAGATTAATAAGCAGTTTACTATAAAAATGTTTCTTAGGGGGTAGTTCTTTATATCTTGATTTTTTCATAACACAAAAGTAACCATAGGCTTTATATGTTGAAGTTTTGTATTTTTATATCTTTACAACACAAATAATTTTGATGGAAGAAAAAGAATATAAAACCTTTAAAGAATTTTACCCCTTTTATTTAGATCAACACAAAAAATTAGGAACACGTGTTACCCACTTTATAGGCACTACCTTGTTTTTAGCCTTGGCAGTATTGGCTATAGTAAAACAACAAGCGGTGTTTTTGGGCGAAGGTGCTATTTGTGCTTACTTTTTTGCATGGATAGGACATTTTTTTATAGAACATAACAATCCCGCCACCTTTAAATACCCCTGGATGAGCCTGAAAGGAGACTTTAAACTATACTTTGAAATACTAACCGGCAAACAAGGGTTTAAAGGAGAGTAAGTAAGAATAGAATCTTACTTTTTAAATTTAGAATGTTGTAGCATACTTTCAACCTGTTCTTTTGTTTCTATATTATTATAACCATAATGAATAGAAAAATCATATCCCTTGTAATATTTTATCAGAAAAACACTAGTCAATTGAAGATTTTCTTTAATAAAGGTATGTGTAACAGAGTATTTTTTAAATAGCACCCCATCAATGCTCATAGTACTAATAGCTGAATCAGTCTTAGCACTATGTTGTATACCATAAGATGTTTTAAATATAGTATGTTGAAACCATTCTTCATAAACGTTATAGCTACCTGCTTTTTCTATATCATATTCTCTAATTGTTGCGTTAAAATTATTATAAGAATCTTTTTTAGCCATAATTAGTACTTTCCTCTTTGTATAATCATGCTTAACTTCTATTTTTTCATCTGCCTTTTCTTTCTTGTTTTCATCTATAGCCTCATTTTTGACAGAATCCGTTCTATGAAAGTCTGCTGGTAGAGAAATTGTCCAACCAACTTCTTTAAAAAAATACTTTTTAGCTTTCTTAGGAGAATAGGATTGCTGCACAATAATTGTGGTTAGAATTAAAAACAATAAATATATTCTCTTCATTATCTAACAAATATAAAAGAAAACCACTTTAAGCCATGCCATAATGGCGTTGCTTTTGGGTTTTACTCTGAATTGCATGCATATCACCTCGAAATGCATGCATATTAACTTGAATTGTTTGCACACCGCCTCGAATTGTATGCACATCACCTCGAATTGCATGCACATCACCTTGAAATGCTTACACATCACACTGATTTGTTTACATACTACCTTGATTTGCGTACATATCACCTCGAAATGCATACACATCACCTTGAAACGCTTACACATCACCTTGAAACGCTTACACATCATACTGATTTGTTTACATACTACCTTGATTTGTGTAGATATCACCTCGAAATGTATACACATCACCTCGAATTGCATGCACATCATCCCGAATTGCATGCACATCATCCCGAATTGCGTACACATCGGGGTGAAATCTGCGCAATCTGTGGCGACTTGTGTACATGTTACCTCAATATTTACTAATATTGTCTTAAAATCTACTAATAACCCTAAATAAACAAGCTATGAGTAAGAAAAATGTATTTAACCCAACCCACGCGGCAGAGATTATAGACCGTATCCACAAATTAACTCCCTCAACCAAGCCTAATTGGGGCAAAATGAATGTGGGACAAATGCTGGCTCACACCAACGTAACCTATGAGTTGGTTTATGATGCGGCTAAACACCCAAAACCAAAAGGTTTTATGAAATTTATGCTTAAAACATTGGTAAAACCAAGTGTAGTTAGCGAAAAACCATATAAAAAAAACGGAAGAACGGCTCCTAACTTTCTTATAACCGACCAAAGAGAGTTTGAACATGAAAAGAAGCGCCTGATAGATCATATTAATAAAACCCAGCAATTAGGTGAGGCTCATTTTGATGGCAAAGAATCTCATTCTTTTGGTCCATTACATAAGGCAGAGTGGAATAATATGTTTTATAAACACCTCGACCATCATTTAACTCAGTTCGGAGTTTAAAATACTTGAAGGAATAAAGTTAGTATTAACCTCTTTTTCTTCCTTCAAGCTCCTCAACTGCCATTTGACCGACTAAACTCCCAATAGCTACACCCATTCCGCCCATTCTTACGGCACAAACAACATTTTTAGAAACATGTTTTATAATAGGTTTCTTTTCTGAACCAACTCCCATTATACCACTCCAGCGCTGTTCTATTTTATAGGGTTGTTTAGGTAAGATATTTTGCTTTAATATTTGCTCTAATTTATTTTGAATGGTGTTTGTAAACTGCATATCGGTAGTTTCTTCCCCTTTAAAATCAAGGTTTCTCCCTCCGCCAAATAAAACTCTGTCATCAATATTCCTGAAATAATAATACCCTTGTTGGTAATGAAAAGTTCCTTTTAGTTTTAAACCTTTAATGGGTGATGTTACCAAAACTTGTGCTCTTGCCGGTTTCACATCTAAATTGGGTAATAACTGTTTGGCAAAACCATTGGTTGCGATAATTACCTTTTTACTTTTTATACTAAGATTATTTTTAAAAGATACTTCCACATGGGTTTTAGTATCGCTTATTTTATCCACTTCCAGATTGTTCAAAATGATAATACCTTTTTGGTAAGCAACACCTAGTAAGGCTTGCATCATATTTCCGGTATTAATCTGCCCTTCGTAGTTGTTTTTTATACAATATTTAAAACCTGCAAAGCCGCTTTGTTTAATTTTAGTTGCATCAACAGTATAAACACTTTTTAACCCAATGGTGTCTTTCATCTTCTTGTTGAAAGAAGAAATTACATCTGCACAGGCCTCAAAATCACTCTTGTTATCAAAAACCTCAAATCCGCCTAATTGTTGGTAACTTATGATATTATCTTTTAGCAGCTTTCTTAACTTATTTAACCCCTTATAGCGAAGCAAAACCGTTTGCCAAACCGTATTTTCTTCAATGTGTGTGATATCATCTTTTAGTTCTGATACACTGCCAAAACAGCAAAAACCTGCATTTTTAGTGCTTGCTCCGTTAGGTAAAATACCTCGTTCAATAACTAAAACTTTTGCTTTCGGGAATCTTGTTTTATAATCAATAGCTGCATTTAATCCTACAATTCCGCTACCAATTATAAGCAGGTCTATATTGTTGAAATATGTTTGTTTTTCCCAATAGCTTAATATCATTTAGTTTTTTAAATTTGCGCAAAAATACGCATTTAGAGTTATTATTTTTTTAATGAAGCACCCTTTCAGGTCTATACTTGTTGCATTTTTAGTGCTCCTGTGTTTTTTCGCAAAAGCACAAGAAACTCCTGCAGCTCCTGGTCCTCCTCAGCCAGTACCTATTACAGGTAAAATAGAAGATGACAATGGTCCCGTAAACGGTGCAATTATAACAGTAACACAGGGAGGCAAAACAATAACTACAGTTTCTACAGGTGCTGATGGCAAATATTCTTTTCAGCTTCCGATGGGGAATGATTATATGGTAAGTTATACACGGCAGGGATTTGTTACTAAAAAAATGTTGTTTTCAACCAGGGTGTTCCTCCTGATATTGCTCAATCCCCATGGGGACCGGTAGAGGCTAGCCCCTCCATTTGGGAAAAAGTTGACGGAGTAAATTACTCTCCCCTTGACCAACCGGTAATAAAATTTGCATATAACCCCGACAAACAAAGTTTTTCATCTGATAAAGCGTATCAAGAACAAATGGCTGGTGTTGTTGCCAACATACGCGAACAGGAACAGAATATGCTGAAAGGGAAAAAGGAAGCAGATAAAAACTATCAAGCAGCGATTAAAGAGGGAGATAAAGCTTTTTCTAAAAAGGATTACAAGTCAGCTTTATCAAGTTATAACCAAGCATTAGCTATAAAAAAGGATGATGCTGTTGCCAAACAAAAAATAGATCAAACTAACCAAGCAATTAAGGCCGATGCCGATGCCAAAGCAAAGGCTGATGCAGATGCTGCTGCCAAGAAGAAAGCGGATGAAGATGCTAAAGCTAAAGCTGCTGCCGATGCAGCCGCAAAAGCTAAGGCGGACGCTGATGCCAAAGCAAAGGCCGATGCAGATGCTGCTGCTAAGAAAAAAGCGGATGAAGATGCTAAAGCTAAAGCTGCCGCCGATGCAGCCGCAAAAGCTAAGGCGGACGCTGATGCTAAGGCAAAGGCCGATGCCGATGCTGCTGCCAAGAAGAAAGCGGATGAAGATGCTAAAGCTAAAGCTGCCGCCGATGCAGCCGCAAAAGCTAAGGCGGACGCTGATGCTAAGGCAAAGGCTGATGCAGACGCTGCTGCTAAGAAAAAAGCGGATGAAGATGCTAAGGCTAAAGCTGCTGCCGATGCAGCCGCAAAAGCTAAGGCGGACGCTGATGCTAAGGCAAAGGCTGATGCAGATGCTGCTGCTAAGAAAAAAGCGGATGAAGATGCTAAAGCTAAAGCTGCCGCCGATGCAGCCGCAAAAGCTAAGGCGGACGCAGATGCCAAAGCAAAGGCTGATGCAGACGCTGCTGCTAAGAAAAAAGCGGATGAAGATGCTAAGGCTAAAGCTGCTGCCGATGCAGCCGCAAAAGCTAAGGCGGACGCAGATGCCAAAGCAAAGAGTGATGCAGACGCTGCTGCTAAGAAGAAAGCGGATGAAGATGCTAAAGCTAAAGCTGCTGCCGATGCAGCCGCAAAAGCTAAAGCAGATGCTGATGCTAAGGCAAAAGCAGACGCGGACGCAAAAGCGAAGGCCGATGCAGATGCTAGAGCAAAATTAGATGCGAGTGCAAAAGCCAAAGCAGATGCAGAAGCCAAGAAGAAAGGCAGACGAAGATGCCAAAGCTAAAGCTCTTGCTGATGCTAAGGCAAAAGCGGATGCAGATGCTAGAGCAAAATTGGATGCTGCTGCACAAGCCAAAGCAGATGCAGAAGCTAAGAAGAAAGCGGATGAAGATGAGAAAGCAAAAGCTCTTGCTGATGCTAAGGCAAAAGCGGATGCAGATGCTAGAGCAAAGTTAGATGCGAGTGCAAAAGCCAAAGCAGATGCAGAAGCCAAGAAGAAGGCAGACGAAGATGCTAAAGCAAAAGCTGTCGCTGATGCTGCCAAAGCAAAGGCTGATGCGGACGCTGCTGCTAAAAAGAAAGCAGATGAAGATGCATTAGCAAAAGCCAACGATGATAAAGAAAAAGGTAAAGCAAAAAATACAATACGTCAACAGCTAGGAGGAAGCGAATTGCAGTACAAAGCGGCCAAAGACCGTGGTGATAATGCCATGAAATTTAAACAATACCAGGATGCTTTTACTGCTTACACAGAAGCACTGACTTACAAACCGAATGATGCATATGCAACAGGCAAATTAGCCTTAGCTCAAAAGAATTTAAATGGAATTACAGCATCTGTAATTCCAACAAATACAGTAGTTGCTAAAAAAGATGCTAATCCTTTACTTGCAAAATATAAGGAAGGTGTAACAGAAGAAATTATACCCGGTAGAGGGTTTGTTGAAATAAGAAGAACCGTAGTTAAGGGTGAAAATGCTTGGGTTTACAGGAAGAGGCAGTTTGATTTTGGTCAGGTTGTTTTTTATAAAGACGAAGATCAAATTACACAAAACGTTTGGGATAACGAAACTAAACCGTAACCTGCCATCATGATAAAGCAGGTACAAATTATTCTGTTTTTATGTTTCAGTATTTCTCTTTTTTCACAAAAAAGTACCGAAGAACAATTAGCCGACCAGTTTTTTCAGAGTAAAGATTATACCAAGGCAATTGTTTATTATGAGAGTTTATATGATAAAACTCCTGCTACTTATTATGCACCGTATTTTAAATGTTTACTTGCCGTAAAAGATTTAAAAAAAGCTGAGAAAATAGCCAAACGACAATTAAAATCATCTCCTGATAATCTAACTTATTATGTTGATTTAGGTCAGGTTTATAAGGCAGATAGCAATATTAAAAAAGCAAACGACCAATATGCAAAAGCCATTAAGGAATTAGGCCCCGATATATCTCAAACACTCGAATTAGGTAAAGCGTTTACTGTTGTTAAAGAATATGGGTATGCTATCGAAGCCTATAAAAAAGGCAGGAGGTATAACATTCACGTCTATCCCTTTTTTAATGAATTGGCGGAAGTGTATAAGACTTTAGGAGATATAAGAAGTATGATTAACGAGTATTTAGATGAAATAGGGTATAAAGAAACCAACCTGCAGGATGTAGAAATGCAATTGCAAAACAGCTTGGGCTATGATGATGAAAAGGGAGGCTTTAATAACCCGATATTAAAGGAGGAGTTGCAAAGGCGCATACAGCAATATCCCGATAAGATAGTATTTTACGATTTTTTGATTTATATCCTTATCCAGCAAAAAGATTTTGAAGGTGCTTTTATACACTCTAAAGCCCTTGATAAACGATTGAAAGAAGAAGGGTTTCGAGTAATGAACTTAGGGAAGTTATGCGTGTTGAACGAAGATTTTGAAACGGCTCAAAAATGCTATGATTATGTAATTTCTTTAGGAAAGAATAATTTTAATTACATACAAGCCTGTGTAGAATCTGCTAATGCGCAATTTGAGAGAATAATTAAGCAGAGAAATTATACACAGGCAGATTTAACGGATGTAGAACAAAAATTAAAAACCACTATTAAGCAATTCGGCTATAACCAACTTAGCGTAAGTATGGTGCATAAACTGGCTGTATTACAAGGATTTTATTTAAATAAAGTGCAGGAAGCCATCGATATGTTGAATGAAGTAATTATTACCCCCGGTATTGATAAGGCTTCTTCGGCTGAACTAAAACTTGATTTGGGAGATTTGCTTTTGATTAATAATGAAGTTTGGGATGCTTCACTTCTTTATTCTCAGGTTGAAAAGGCTTATAAATATGAACCTATAGGGCAGGAAGCCAAATTTAGAAATGCTAAAATTGCTTTTTATACTGGAGATTTTAAATGGGCAAAAGCACAATTGGATGTGCTTAAGGGTGCCACTTCCAAGCTAATTGCCAATGATGCGATGGACTTATCGCTGTTAATCTCTGATGCCATTGGAATTGATACCAATGATGTTCCTCTTAAAATGTTTGCTTCCGCAGATTTGTTGCTACTTCAGCACAAAACTATAGAAGGTTTGCAGCGTATGGATTCTATAAATATTTTGTTTGATAACCATAGTTTGGCAGATGATATTTATTATAAAAAGGCTCAGGTATTTGCTCAACAAGGCAAGTACAAAGAGGCATTGGAAGCCTACCAACGGGTAGTAGATGCTTATGGTGAGGATATATATGGCGATGATGCCCTGTTTAAAATGGCGGAAATATATCAGTTTAATTTAAAAGATATAGAAAAGGCAAAAGCTCTTTATCAAGAGGTGCTTACTAAATACCCAAGCAGCGTTTATGCGGTAGAAGCCCGAAAGCGTTTCCGCAAACTCCGCGGAGATGTGGTTAATTAAATTCTTAACCGGTTAGGGAATAATCTTAACCGGTTGGGGAAAACCATAACCAGCTAAGAAACAATCTTAACCGGTTAGTGTAACAAGTTATCCATACACCGAAACAAAAGGCAGGTTTTATTTTAATATAACATTTGGGTTTAAAATAGGGTATAGGAAATTATTAAGCCCTTAAAGCATGTTTAATTTGCTTTAGCAATTCTTTAGCATCAGCTTCTTCTAATTGACACGAAACGATGTGTTTTTGTGCCGGAGGAAAAGAAATACTCTCGGTACCCCACCACCCAAAAAGAATCGTTCATAAACTGAAAAAAATCTTTTTTATTCTTTTCAATCAGTTTCAAATCTTTAATAAGATCGACTTCAAATTCCAATTTTTTTCCGCGCCCTGCCACATCTCTCCAGTAATTGAAGGTGCTGCCTTTTATCCAAATCTTTTCTTTCCCGTATTTTTTAAAGATAAAAGCTCGGCAGTTGTAAACTCAAAGTATGCCCAAAAACCCAGCCACATTATTACTACCAATTTTGTGTTGGTGTTAGTAAGTGCGAAGTAATTGCCTATTACTATACATCCGCTAAGTGTCCATACAAAAAGCCATGCAAAAAGCAGATTAAGTTTCCAGTTGGATGCAGTGGGTATTATAACAAAGCTGCTCACTCCATCAGCTTTCAGGGTGCTTATGCGTTTCCCTATTACTTCTATATTATCACTTGGGCTCACTTTCTTATTCGTACGTTTATTCATTTTTAAAAGGTACTCATGTATTCTCTTCGTTCGGCTCAAAGGCTTTATGTGAGGATAGTTTCTCCACTTGTCTAATAAACTCTTCATATCATCAGGCAAATCACTTTCAAACTTCATTATCTTTTTGGTGGCCGGATGTTCTATCTCTAATAGCTTGGCATGTAATGCTTGACGTGGACACAAAGCAAAACAATTCTCGATAAACTTTTTATAAGTTGCAGTTTTAGTTCCTTTTAATATTAGCTCTCCACCATAATCCACATCATTAAAAATACGATGCCCTATTGATTTCATGTGCACACGTATCTGATGTGTACGACCGGTTTCAAGCGTGCATTCAACTAAAGTTACATAACCAAAACGTTCTAATACTTTGTAGTGTGTAACGGCATGTTTGCCCTGAGTCTCGTCCGTAAACACATCCATTATCTTTCTTATTACGAATGTTTCTGCCAACATTACCTGTAATGGTGCCTGTATCGTTCAATACATTACCCCAAACCAATGCAACATACTTACGAGTCAAATCATGGTCAAAGAATTTCTTTGCAAGCAAGGTTAAAAGCAATCTCATTTAGCAACAATTAAAATACCCGAAGTGTTTTTATCTATACGATGTACCAAACCCGGACGCGGTGCATAAATATCAGTACCTACTTTACTTTGCGCATGCGGAAGATTATTAAAATGATATAACAATGCGTTTACCAGTGTACCATCATCATGCCCAGGCTGGGGTGAACAACCATGCCGGAGGTTTGTTCACAATCATGATGTCATCATCTTCGTATTGGATATTAAGCGGAATGTTTTGTGGAATAAGTTCAAAGTTCTTGGGCGGGTGGGGGAGGAGTATGGTAATAACATCTAAAGGTTTTACCTTATAACTTGATTTTACTGACTTATCGTTTACCTGAAATTGCCCCCATCGGCAGCGGCTTGTATTTTAGTACGCGATGCATTAGCCAATTTATGGAGCAAATATTTATCAATGCGTAAAAGAGCCTGACCTTTATCGGCTGTTATGCGGTGGTGTTCAAAAAGTTCTTGTTCCGTCCAGCAGGTTCTTCTCTTCCTCTATCATCTATCTGGAAATAATCAGTTTCTTGGTATCGGTAAGTCCTTTATCTGTAAAGGCTTTTATAAGGTATGCCCCGCTTTGTAGAGAGGCTGTATTGATGCTTTGTATCGCATCTCGTTCGGTTTGCTGTATAACAATACTTCCCAATAAATCTGTTACCACAATTTTAGTAACCAAATTTTCGGATTGTATAAAAACCTGCTTGATGCAGGGTTTGGATATACCGTAATATTAGCCGAAACAGTATTGTTGTACTTTTGAGTACCCTAAGGCATCTAACGAATCTCCAAATACAGGGCGCATCATCAAAGAGCCTCTATATGCAGCATCCTCATCACCAAGCACATACCAAGTGGGGTTACAGAACAAAAAATCAAAACCCGTATAAAAGAAATTATTATGATAATCGGTATTCATATCAAACCCAATGGGAATTGCCGGATAATTATAAACTTGATTTATTCCAATGTAAAAAACTTCTCCGGCATTAATTATAACGGGTTTTAAAAGTTCGTACCTAAGAAATCTGTTTTCCGTCCAATACCAGATGTTGGGTAATTAGGCGCGAAGTAAGGGTATCTCAAATTACCACCTGTAGTATCGGTATAAATAGAAGTGCCGGGCACTCCTCCATTATCTGACCATACCATTAAATTAAAGGGCGAGCTTGCCAAAAGACCTACATCTATTATAGGGTCGA
>CAVXOV010000038.1:0-5018 GCA_963763345.1 uncultured Candidatus Saccharibacteria bacterium | reverse complement strand
TAAGTAGAAATATTAAATACCCTTCAAATAGAACAAAAGCTAAACCGCTTGGCTTACGAGATATAAAAGCATACCGTTGATGAAAAAGAAATTATGCTGGCCGCTATTGATGGCAATGGCTATTTAGTGGCGAAGAAGTTATACGATGTATTAAAAAAAGTAGCCAATATAAAATTACCTTGGTAAAATTAGCTTAGATAAAAGAACCCCTTGCTAAATTACCTATAACCGATTTTTCTGATAAAGACTATAAAAACAAACCCGTTATTTTAGTTGATGATGTACTGAACAGTGGCAAAACACTTATTTATGCCGTGCAATTATTTTAAACCAACCCATAAAGAAATTACATACGGTAGTGTTAGTTGACAGAAGCCATACCCAATACCCCGTAAAAGCAGATTTTGTAGGTCTTTCACTTTCTACCACCTTGCAGGAACATATTATTGCAGATTTTTCTGTGAAAGGAAAAGAAACTGTTTATTTAGAGTAAAAAAATTAATTTTGCTCTTTATATGACTACAAATATTTCTGCTACAAAATTCTCCGCTGATGATAAGAAAGCTCTTTGGTTAACCGGAGTTGTTTTTTTATGCTATGTGGCCTATTCTTTTCTTTCAAAAGGTTTTTATCAGCACGATGAGATTGCTCATTACTTCAACATGCGCGAGTTTTGGAAAAACCCGAACATTATTTTAGGCAACTCGGCCAAAACCGGTTACAAACTTATTTATGTTGTCCCCTCGCTTTTAGGTAATAAGTTTCTGGTATATTTTAATGCAGCCATTACCGCCTCTACCTGTTTCCTCACCTATAAAGTAGCCCAACGCATAGGCAGTAAGTTTGCATGGCTTGCCTTTTTTATGTTGGCATTGCAACCTTATTGGATACAGCTTTCCTTTCGTAACTATGCCGATACCTTTAGCGGTTTTGTATTATTGGTAGCCTTATATTTTCATTCAGAAAAAAAATATGTGGCATCATCTTTAATTTTATCCTATGCTGGTATTATCCGTCAGGAGTTTTTATTGCTGTTGCCTTTGTATGGTATTTGGCAAGCACTTAATAAACGCTGGTTGTGTTTTATTTTATTAGGTGTGTTTCCATTACTAAACAACCTTTGGGGTTATCTGGCAACAGGCGAGCCTTTGTATTTAATTACATCCAGCAGCAAAACTGCCGCCAAGTATGCTGATGAGTGGCCTCGTCAAGGGTTCGACCATTACTTTAAAATGAGTATCACCATTTGGGGTGCCGTGCAATGTTTTTTATTAGTAATGTATGTGATGTTGTTTATTGCAAAACGCGCTAAGTTGTTTAACGAAGCTGATTATGCCAAAGAATACCCGCAACAAACTGATAAAGCAAATTCCATTTGGTTTGTTTCTATTCCGGTGCTGGTTTATTTTGCTATCCATTGCCTGTTTAACTGGGAAGCTGTAAAAATAGGTGCAGCCACGGGAGGTAACTTACGTTATATGACAGCTGTCTCTCCTTTGGTGGCTTTATTATGTGCAAGTGTTGTAGACAGATATAAATATCTATCTAAAAAAACAGCGGCTTATGTAGTAATGGCAATTTATATGGCGCTGGTTGCTTTGTTTTTATCTTATCCGCACAATAATGTAAGATTGCTTGATGAAGCCAACCAACAAACAGGCGAGGCTGCTCCGCATGATTATGTAGCACTTTTGTTTACAATTGTTTCGGCAGGTTGTTTAATTATGATATCTAAACAAAAAACACTTGTTACGCTTTATCTGTTGTTAGTTTATTAGCGGTTTTTGCTTCGGTACGACCGTTTAAATCAACACCCGAAGATGCAACTATGGAAACCATTACCAATTCTATCATCGCCAAAGGATATACCGATAGAGGAATGCCCGTATATACCAACCATATTCTGTTTAAGTATTTCTACGATATCAAGAAACACAATGTGTATGATAAGCAGGTTTATTCGGATAGCCTTTCTCTGCAAACCGCTCCTGTTGGGTCTATCATTTTGTGGGAAAGTCATTATAGTTACCGTCCTAAATTGAATAAGAATACCGTAACTGCTGATTACTTTCAACGCAGGCCCAATCAATATACGTTGATACAAAGCCGTATCTCTACCGACCAAAGGTTTCAGGCGCTTGTGTTTGAAAAAACAGCACCGTAATGAGTATCGGTTCCTTTAAAAGACCTTTTCTTTATAGCTTATCATTTATAGAAGGGGGTGTTGTAATGAGTTCCGAATTAGCCGGTGCTAAGTTATTAGCTCCCTATTTCGGAACATCTTTATATGTATGGGCTTGTGTAATGGCACTCACCTTAGGCGGTTTGGCAGGCGGTTACTTTTTGGGGGGAAGATTATCTGTAAAGAAAAATCATGAAAACATTTTAATGACAAGCGTTTTATGTGCGGCTATTTATATTGCCTGTTTACCTATGCTTTCTTCTTTGTTTCTATACCTCGCAAGCAATCTTTCTTTACTTCCATCGGTACTTATCAGTAGTGCATTTGTTTTGTTTCCTCCTATATTTATTATGGGTATGGTATCGCCGCTTATTATTAAATCTATTACAAGTTCTCAGGAAGAATCAGGAAAGAAATCGGGAGAGATATATGCCATCTCAACCGTGGGAGGTATTTGCTTTACTTTTCTTACTGCCTTTTATCTCATTCCAAAATGGGGTATAACTATTACATTTATAGCAGATGCTATATTATTAGCTGCTTTCTCTGTTACTTATTTTATGAAAAGAAAAGCGTTCTTTCCTGTGTTGCTATTTATGGCGAGTATATTCTTTTCTTTCAGAACAGTATGTAAACCTTCTTCATCTGTTTATCTCAAAGAAGGTTTATTAGGCAAATTAGAAGTAATAGATAAGTTAGATACAGGTAAAGCTATTTGTCGGTTTCTATCAGTTAACAATGTAGTACAATCCTGTATAGATGTAAAAACAAAACAATCAAAATTACAATACTCAGACATATTGGAGAAGAATGTATCTATTATCAGTCCGAACGCAAAAACAGCATTAGTGTTAGGCTTAGGTGGTGGTGTAATCAGCAACATGCTTATTAGAAAGAATATAGATGTTACTGCCGTTGAATTAGACAATCGTATAGTTGAAGTAGCGCAGAAATATTTTAACTTATCTGATAAGGTAAACGTTATTGAAGATGATGCACGACATGCTTTATATCAATTGAAAAGCAAATACGACATAATTGTGATGGATATGTTTACCGGTGAAGTTGCTTCATCGCATGTATTGAGCTTGGAATTTTTTACCAAACTAAAATCTATGTTAAGCCCTAATGGCTTTGTTTTTATTAATACCTATGGCTTTCTTACAAGTAAAGCAGCAAAAGGGAATTTGATTTTGCTAAATACATTGCAACAAGCAGGTTTCAATTATAAAGTCTGTTATTCAGGAAATCTTGCCATAGAAGATTACAGAACACTTTTATTGTTTGCTTCGATAAATAAAATTAAACAAAACCTTTATGCTATACTACCCGAACAAAATATTTCTTTAAGTAATGCTTCTGTTTCAACCGATGATAAACCTACCATAGAGTTTGCCAATGCCGAAGCTGGCAAACGTTGGAGATACTCTTATCTGAAGAATTCTATTTTGTTTAAACAGGACTAAAAGCATATTAAGTTTCTTTCAATCCTTACAGTTAAGCGTTAGGAGTTATAACAAATAAAAAAACCGCTCTATTGCTATAGCGGTCTTTTCTTTTTCATTTAGTCATGCTGAACTTGTTTCAGCATCTATTTCTATGAGATTCCGAAACAAGTTCGGAATGACGATTAAAGGTTTTTTAAGCCTTTACGTTTGCACGGATAATGTTTAGGGCTCCGCCTGCTTTAAACCACTCTATTTGCTGTGCGTTGTAGCTATGGTTAGCTTCGATGGAGTCTTTACTGCCGTCTTTATGGTTAAACACTATAGTTAACGGCACACCGGGCGCAAAAGTGGTTAAGCCTATAATATCAATGTTATCGTCTTCCTGAATTTTATTATAGTCGTCTTTGTTGGCAAAAGTTAAAGCCAGCATACCTTGTTTCTTCAGGTTGGTTTCGTGTATACGGGCAAACGATTTTACCAATACTGCACGTACACCTAAAAAGCGTGGCTCCATAGCGGCATGTTCGCGAGATGAACCTTCACCGTAGTTCTCATCGCCCACAACAATAGATCCTATATTTTGAGCTTTGTAGGCACGTTGTACTTTAGGTACTTCATTATAAGTGCCATCCAACTGATTTTTTACCGAATTAGTTTTCTCATTGTATGAGTTTAGTGCACCTATAAGCATGTTGTTAGAAATGTTATCTAAATGACCGCGATATTTTAACCAAGGACCAGCCATAGAGATATGGTCGGTAGTACATTTGCCTTTTACACGAATTAATAGTTTAAGGTTATGCAAATCTGTTCCTTCCCAAGCTTTGAAAGGAGCCAGTAGTTGAAGTCTGTCGCTTTCGGGGCTTACCTTTATATCCACACTTTTACCATCAGTAGCAGGTGCCTGATAGCCTGCATCATCAACTGCAAAGCCTTTGCTTGGTAATTCTTCGCCTGTTGGCGGGTCTAACTTCACAGCTTTACCTTCTTCGTTAATTAATGTATCTGTTAAGGGATTAAAACCTAAACTACCTGCAATAGCAAGGGCTGTAACAATCTCCGGAGATGCTACAAAAGCATGTGTATTGGGGTTACCATCCTGACGTTTAGAGAAGTTACGGTTAAATGAATGGATGATGGTATTCTTTTCTCCTTTATCAGCGCCGGGTCTGTCCCACATACCAATGCAAGGTCCGCATGCGTTAGAGAAAACCTCTGCACCAATTTTATTAAAGGTATCTATAAAGCCATCACGCTCGATAGTAAAGCGCACTTGTTGAGAACCGGGAGTAATGGTAAACTCTGCTTTTGTTTTTAAATGTTTATCGGATGCTTGTTTAGCAAGTGATGCCGCACGCGAAATATCTTCGTAAGAGGAGTTAGTACAA
>CAVXOV010000037.1:0-7236 GCA_963763345.1 uncultured Candidatus Saccharibacteria bacterium | reverse complement strand
CCAAACCCAACTATAAACATAACACCATCTACTACGTCAATTTGTATAGGAAGCACGGTTGCTACCTTAACTGCTACAGGTGGTAATACCTATACATGGACACCTCCGGGCATAGTAAGTCCTTTAAATGGTTCTGTAGTAACAGCTGCACCAACCAATACAACAGCACCAACTGTTATTGGCGTAACTGGAACAGATGGTAATGGTTGTACGAATACAGCTAACGTAAGTATTACGGCTAACGCCACTCCTACGGTAAGTGTATCCGGTGGCGGAAGTAATTTTCAAAATGTATGTTCGGGCTTGGCTGTTGCTCCTATAAGCTTTAACATAACACCTGCGGGTAGTATTAGTTGGACTTCAACTAATGCTGCAGCAATAGGTTTATCACCAATTTCAGGTACAACAAACCCTATTCCGGGTTATACGGCTCCGGTGGTAGCCACTCAACAAACAGGTGTTATAACAGCAAATGCTACATCTGCTGCGGGTGTGCTTCTTCAAGCAGTACAAATCTTACATATACTATAACCATTAACCCTTTACCGGGTGCTACGGCTCCATCTTATACGCCTGCAAGTTGCGGGGTACCTAATGGTGTTGCCATGATTAATGGTACGGGTGGCAGCGGAACTTATCAGTATTCATGGAATAGTGGTACTTTTGGTGTCGGTAATACCTATACAAATGCTGCAGGAACTTATCCTGTGTCGATTCAGGATGTTGTATCTGGTTGTATTTTTACTACCAATGTTACTATTCCAAATGCTGGCGCTCCTCCTCCTCCTGCAATAACAGCTACTACTATGACTGTTTGTGTGGGTGGTTCAGTTACTTTATTTGCAACGCCACCAATAGCAGGGATGACTTATAATTGGACGGAATCAAATAGCAACACAGGAACGGGTAGTACATACACAGTTAATAATATACCTGCCAACCCGAATCCTTATTTAGTAACCGTAACATCAACTTCATTAGGTTGTACAGGTACTGCGGGGACTATTAGTATTACGGTAATTCCTCTTCCGCCTACGCCTACGTTCTCTTTACCAACAACGGCTAATGATACCTCTTGCCAAGGTTCTCCTCCAACATTAACTGTAAACTCGGGTACTGCAACAGCAGTGTGGTATAGTAATAATATATGGCTACAACAAGGATCGAGTTATACTCCTCCGGTAGGTTTAACACCCGGAACATATACATATAGTATAATAGATTCTATACCGGCAGTAAATGGTTGTATAAATGCACCGCAGTCAGCTAATACAGTAACACTTAGTTTAGTAGTTAACGCTTCGCCACCACCGCCTACTACTACATCAGCTACACTTACTACAGAATGTCAAGGACTTGTTCCACCTATTACTTTAAGCGTAACACCTGCAGTAGGTTCAACACCGGTTTGGTATAATGCTACTACTGGGGGTGTTGTAGCAATAAATACAAATACTTATACTCCACCAAATGGTACAGCAGGAGTTACTACTTATATAGTAGTAGATTCTTCTACTGTTAATCCAAATACTTGTACAAGTGCAGCAGCAGGAAACGTACTAACATTTAGTGTAGTTATTAATCCTGCGCCAAGTCCGCCGGTAATAACTGCTCCAACAGCAACAAACAATACTGCCTGTCAGGGTGTTCCTCCTACTTTAACGGTTAATTCGGGAACGACAACTCCTGTAACTGTAGCGGTATGGTATCTTAATAATGTGCAAGTGTTTGTAGGGTCAAATTATACTCCTCCTGCAAGTTTATTGCCCGGAGTTTATATCTATAGTGTAATAGATTCTTTAGATATACCCAATGGCTGTACAAATGCTCAACAGTCAGCTAATACAGTAACACTTAGTTTGACTGTAAATCCGGCACCATTGCCACCGGTATTAACTAATTCGCTTAATCCTACAATAGTAGAATGTCAATATTTATCACCGGCAGGTGCATTTACGGTAACTTCTACGGCAAATACAGTACCTGTATGGTACATTACCAGCCCTACTACCGGTACTGTTGCACTAGGTAATATCTTTACTCCATCTGATTTGACACCGGGAGTTTTTGGTTATGTAGTAATAGATTCATCTTTAATAAACAATTGTACAAGTGCTCCAATAGCTGGAGGTGCTGTACCGGTTAGTGTTACTGTTAATCTAACCCCAACTACACCAACGTTAACTACGGTTGCTGATACTACATTGTCTGAGTGTCAATTAGGGCCAATCACTACGCTAAATGTAATTCCTGCGGTAGGTTCAACACCTGTTTGGTATAATACAAATACGGGAGCCGTTGTAGCTACGGGAAATACCTTTACACCACCAAACACGGTTTCTTCACCCCCTTCTATTATTTATAACGTAATAGATTCTGCTACAACGTTACCTGCAACAGGTTGTACCAGCTCACTTATTAGCGGAAGTGCCTTAACGATAACTGTTACGGTACATCCCGCACCAACTATTAATGTTACCAATCAAACAAATTTGGATAGTGCTAATTGTGGAAAAGTAGGAACCCTAACAGTTAGCCCTAGTGCAATAACTGGTTTAGGCACCGGACCTTTGCATTACCAGTGGTTTGATAACGGTAGTCCTATATTGAATGATACTACACTAATCTTAACTAATGCCATTGGTGGATTAGCAAATACATATAGCTTACAAGTAACAGATTCTTTGGGTTGTCATGCTATTGCAGCACTTGGCACAGGTACCACATTTACGGTTCCTTCGGTGGCATCGCCGATTATATCGTTCACGGTTTCTCCTGATTCTGCTAAAGGTCCTATACCTCTTGTCTTAACGTTTACTAACCAGACTACAGCAACAGGAACTATAACCTATACTTGGACATTTGGAGATGGAAATGGTTCTAATTTAGCAAGTCCAAGTTATACCTATAATACAGTTGGTACTTATACGGTAATGCTTGTTGCCAGCAATGGCAGTTGCAAGGATACATCACTTCCTTTAATTGTTATTACGGATGAACCTACAATGATTATTATTCCTAATGTATTCTCTCCAAACGGAGATAATATAAATGACCTGTTCTTTATTATTAATACGGGAATGAGTACATTGAACTGTAATATCTTTAACCGTTGGGGACAATTATTATATACTATAACCGCTCCTAATCAAGGGTGGGATGGCAAAACGCCTAATGGAGATAACGCACCTGATGGAACGTATATGTATATACTACAGGCACAGGGCTTGAATGGTAAAACATATAAACAGCAAGGTACGGTTACTTTAGTTAGATAAAGAATAAATAGATTAATAGAAAAGGCTTTCTTAGAAATAGGAAAGCCTTTTTTGTTGGTGTTAAGATTAGAATTTTGTTATAATTCAGGCCATTGTTTAGCTTAATTATTAGAGTATAAGATTAGCTTTCTGCCTGCGCTCATAATCTTTAATTAAAATCATGTACCATATAACGCCAACCGAATATAAAAGGGCTGTCAGTAAAAATATGTTTACAAAGGCAAATCCCTGAACAAATAGCAACTGTACCAGTAAACCGCTTATAAACCATGAACCGCTCCATATAGCAGAGGTAAGCGCACTTACTATCTCACGGTTCTTTTCGCCTACATAGTTCATCACAATTTCGGTAGTCATAGGCCCTGCCATGTTCATTAAAGGCTGGCGCAATAAATAAAATATAATGGCAATTACCACCGCAATGCCCATTTGATTATAAAACTGTGTAGTTGCTAACGCAACCAGAGAAACAATGGCCAACGATTGTGTAGTAGGTACTGCTATTTTATATCCAATGTTTCGTTTAATATCAGGAACCAACAAAGCGCCCCAAGCTACTAACAAAGCTGCTACCGCACTAACAATAGAAAAATTACCCTTGTGCATACCGTGTACTTCTTCAAAAAATAAACTAATAAAAGGGATGGTTAAACCTGCTCCTACAGCAATAATAAGGGTGGGAATAAGGGCTTTAAAAATGATTACCCAATCGTATTGTGCCAAGTTATAAGATGGTTTCCCTGTTTCATTCTTAAAATCATCTTCTTTGATATTGGCAAGCAACAGCATAATGATTCCTGCAAAGCCAAGTACAGAAAAAATTAAAAGTACCATACGTTCATTAAACAAAGCCGGATTAATGTAATCTACTATGGCTATTAATATTCCGCTAAAAATTCCGGCGAAACTCCAGGTAGAATAACTTAAAGCAATAGACGCTGTTTGGTGTTTTTCGGAAGAGTATCTTAATATAAAAGGCAGTATGGGTATTTGTATAAACGTAAATGATGCGCCCCACAAAAGTTGAGATATGTAAATTAAAGGTTCGTTTCTTTGGTTGATAAAGTATAGAATACATAAGGCAAAAAATGGAACTCCTATGCAAGACGCATAGAAAAAAGGTTTCATTTTCTTCCCTTTAAGAAGCACACCCAATGGCAATGCCAATAAAAAAACACCTAAAAACCTAAAAGAGATAAAACCTGCTATATCCTGCTTACTATAATGTAGACTGTTTAAATAAAGCGGCAACATATTCATAAACGTTGCATTTACCAACTGAATAAAGAACTCAGCAAGAATAACCAACAGTATTTGTCTTTCTATACTTTTATAAGGTGTTAGAAATTTCAACATTATTGTAAGGCACTGCAAAAGTGCAAACTTAATTTTTAAGAAAATATAACAATTTGCGCCTCATACTGTCAGGTATATTGCAATAATATTTTGTTGTATATTCGCCAAGCGTGAGTCAAAATTTAGTTATCATACCCACCTATAACGAAAAAGAAAACATCGAAAAGATGATTCATAAAGTCTTTTCGTTGAAGCCTGATTTTGATATACTGATTATAGATGATGGCTCACCCGATGGTACTGCACAAATTGTAAAGAACCTTCAGCAAACAAATTCAACAAAACTTTTTCTACTTGAAAGAAAAGGCAAACAGGGTTTAGGAACTGCCTATATAGTTGGGTTTAAGTGGGCATTAGATAAAAAGTATGATTACATTTTTGAGATGGATTGTGACTTCTCTCATAACCCAGATGATTTACTAAGATTATTAAATGCCTGCGAAACAGGAGCTGATGTTGCAATTGGTTCTCGTTATTGCAAAGGGGGAAAGGTGAAAAATTGGCCGTTAGGAAGAATATTGATGAGTTATTTTGCATCGGTTTATGTTCGTATGATTTTATGGATTAATATTCGTGATACTACTGCTGGGTTTAAATGTTATAAACGCAATGTGCTTGAAACTATTAATCTGGATAAAATTAAATTTATGGGTTATGCCTTTCAAATAGAAATGAAATATGCTGCCTTGCAAAAGGGTTTTAAAGTGGTAGAAGTACCCATAACTTTTGTAGATAGAATAGAAGGTGCATCCAAGATGAGTAGTGGAATTTTTAAAGAAGCTTTTTTTGGGGTTATCCAAATGAGGTTTGCAAAGAGGCAATAATTATAATTGCATATCATCAGATAAAATTTTTCTATTTAAAATAAATACTTCATATTTGCATCAAGTTTTAAACGTGTCTGCTATTTCTAATTTCCAAGCAGAACAAAAACCAGCCAAAATTTTTAATGCAATTTTAAATTACAACCAATTATATGTTTAATGACTTAGAACTTAGTGGGAAATCTTTACCCGATTTAAAAGAAATTTTAAAACAATTTGGTGCAAAACCTGAGGGTACAAAGAAACCTGATTTAATTCAGCAGATTACAGACTTGCAAAATGCACACCCTGAACAGGCTGAAAAAATCAAACAGGAACTTTCTCAAAGCAAAGAGGATGTTGCCGGTGATGAATCAAAAACTGAAAAAACAAAAAGACCCCGCAGAGTTAGATTAGAGCCTTTGGCTGAAGAAAATAAAACAGCTTCTGTGGCTGATGAAACATTTTTTGCAGAACCAATTGCACTTAAAGAACCTGAAACTAAAACAGAAATAACATCTGCTCCAATAGCTCAAACTCCTGTTGCTACAGAAAAACCGATTGAAATATCTCAGGTAAATCCTGTTTCAGATAGTGCCACACAGAATAAGCCTCAACAGCATTCAAACCATCAACAACAAAGACCAACGCATAATCCCAATCAACAGCAAGGTCAGCATACTCATCAACAAAATAATCCTAATCAGCAGCAGCAACATTCTAACCAGCCTCAACAAACTAATAACCCCAATCAAAATAACCCTCCACAAAACCAACCTTACCAACCACAACCCAGGAAAGAAGACTTATACAACTTTGATGGCATTGTTAATGTAGAAGGCGTTTTAGAAACCATGCCTGATGGATATGGTTTTTTACGTTCGGCAGATTATAACTACTTAAGTTCACCGGATGATGTTTATGTATCTCAATCGCAAATAAAATTATTCGGATTAAAAACCGGTGATACTGTTACAGGTAGTGTTCGTCCGCCAAAAGAGGGTGAAAAGTATTTTCCTTTAGTAAAAGTTGAACAGATAAACGGCAGAGACCCGGCTTGGGTGCGTGACAGAGTTCCTTTTGATTACTTAACTCCTTTATTCCCTTACGAGAAATTCAAACTAACCGGTCACCCACAGGAATCACTTTCATCTCGTGTGATGGATTTGTTTTAGTCCGATAGGTAAAGGACAACGTGGTTTAATTGTTGCACAGCCTAAAACAGGTAAAACAGTTCTTTTAAAAGAAATTGCCAATGCTATTGCAGCATAACCATCCTGAGGCATATCTAATTATTTTATTTATTGACGAACGCCCTGAAGAGGTTACCGATATGGCTCGTAGTGTAAAGGCTGAAGTAATTTCTTCTACTTTTGATGAACCTGCTGAAAAGCACGTACAGTATTGCAAACACCGTCTTGAAAAAGCAAAACGTTTAGTAGAATGTGGACATGATGTAGTTATTCTCTTGATTCTATTACCCGTTTGGCACGAGCATATAATACCGTTGCACCTGCATCGGGTAAAGTTTTAACGGGTGGTGTAGATGCAAGCGCTTTCATAAACCAAAACGTTTTTTTGGCGCAGCCCGTAAAATAGAAGAATGGCGGTTCACTTACTATATTGGCTACTGCCCTTATAGATACAGGTTCTAAAATGGATGAGGTTATTTTTGAAGAGTTTAAAGGAACCGGAAATATGGAAATGCAATTAGATCGTAAGATTGCTAACAAACGTATTTACCCTGCTATTGACTTAACGGCTTCCTCTACCCGTAGAGATGATTTATTGATAGATGC
>CAVXOV010000036.1:0-14242 GCA_963763345.1 uncultured Candidatus Saccharibacteria bacterium | reverse complement strand
TTCATTAAACGCTTCAACGTAAGCCTGTTAATGACCCGCGATAAGGAATATGATTTAACCAAAGGCACGCCAAACTCCAACGTATCTTGGTTTACTATAAACCCTAATGGCGAAGCCGAGAAAGTAACCGTTAATTTAAAACCAACCTCGGGCGTTGAAATGGAAATTGATGTGGACTTTGCCAAACACCACATCTATTACAGGCATAGGGCTGCTGGTAACCATTTCTATGCGAGAGTTTTCGTGCTCGGTAATAATAGGCGTTTTAACCGAAATGTTTTCGGGCACAAAGCGTTTGGTTAAGTAGGTTTTGCTTTCGCCGTCAAAATAAACCAGGTTAATTACTTGCTTCGGGAAATACTTTTCTATCAGTACAATATCCTCATCAAAGTGGTTCAGCAAATCGTAGGTATATAATTTGTATTGCCCTTTAGAAGTAATGGTAAGTATCTTATCCTCTCCGGCAAACTTGCCTAAGTAGGTGCCGCGCTCTTCTTTGTTGAGGCGATGAGTGGTATCATCAAACCAATAATCTTCGGCAGCCAAAGTAGATGCGCCTTTTTCTTTCAGCGTTACTTTTTTAACGGCATATTTGGTAACCATGTTCCCAACCGATGTTCTGCCCTTAACCTGTATCTCGGCAAAGTCCACATCAATTTCCAGTTTACGAACGCCCGAGGTTGGTTTTAAATTAACGGTTACTTTCTCGGCTTCGCCATTAGGGTTTATAGTAAACCAAGATACGTTGGAGTTTGGCGTGCCTTTGGTTAAATCATATTCCTTATCGCGGGTAACGCCACTTACGTTGAAGCGTTTAATAAAGGTTATGCCTTTTGGCCCATCGCTGTATATCATATTATACGTGGTGCGCTCGTCGTTCTTTTTAAACACAGCCACGTATATAATGTCCTTACCTACAAATACCTTATCCTGCACTTTAAATATTTTCATTTTACCTTCTTTGGTAAAAGCAATAATATCATCTATGTCAGAGCAGTCGCAAACAAACTCGTCTTTCTTTAAGCTAGTACCTACAAAACCTTCGGCTTTGTTTACATATAGTTTTTCGTTGGCCATTACCACTTGTGTAGCAACAATGGTATCGAGTTGTTTTATTTCGGTACGGCGTTCTTTGCCTTCGCCGTATTTCTTTTTAAGGGTTTTAAAATAATCAACAGCATACTCCACTAAATTAGCCAGGTTATTTTTTACCGCGGCGATTTTGTCTTCCAGTTCTTTTAAATGGTTTTCTGCTTTAATGCTGTCAAAACGGGTAATGCGTATCATCGGGATTTGCGTTAAACGTTGCAAATCATCATCGTTTATATCGCGAATTAATTTCTTTTTATGTGGAGCGAATGCAGTATATAAATATTTGTATAAGTTTTCTTTATCGGAATACTTTTTGAAATCGATATACATTTCTTCTTTAATGAAAATCTTTTCTAAAGAAGCAAAGTGCCATTTCTCTTCCAGTTCCTTTTTTATCCAGCTCAAGCTCCAATCTTAATTGTTCAAGTGTTTGATGCGTAGATAATTTAAGCATCTCACTAACACCCAAGAAACGCGGTTTATCATTTTCAATCACGCAGGCATTGGGAGAAATGCTCATCTCGCAATTGGTAAAGGCATATAGGGCATCAATGGTCTTATCAGGAGAGATGCCTGGTTGCAAATGAATTAATATCTCTACATTCTCAGCCGTGTTATCTTCTGCTTTTTTTACTTTTATTTTGCCTTTATCGTTTGCTGCAAGAATAGAATCTATTAAAGAGCCTGTGGTGGTTCCAAAAGGAATCTCGGTAATGACAAGCGTTTTGGAGTTTAATTCTTTTATTCGGGCACGTATTTTTATTTTCCCGCCGCGCAAACCATCATTATAATCGCCACAATCTGCTATACCTCCCGTAGCAAAATCGGGATAGATAACAGCCTTTCTTCCACGCAATACCTGTATGGAAGCATCTATCAGTTCATTAAAATTATGCGGCAACATTTTGCAAGCCAAACCAACCGCAATACCTTCTACACCATGTGCCAGCAACAACGGAAACTTTACGGGAAGGGTTATGGGTTCTTTATTTCTGCCATCATAACTTAACTGCCAGTTAGTAGTTTTAGGATTATAAAGTACATCCAACGCAAATTTGGACAAGCGAGCTTCTATATAACGGGGGGCAGCAGCGCTATCTGCCGGTTAGGATATTACCCCAGTTACCCTGCATATCAATCAATAAATCCTTTTGTCCGATAGCCACCAAGGCATCGCCAATACTGGCATCGCCATGCGGATGGTATTTCATTGTGTTTCCAATCAGGTTGGCAACTTTGTTATAGCGTCCGTCTTCCAGTTCCCACATGCTATGCAGAATGCGGCGTTGCACGGGTTTCAAACCATCTTCTAAAGCAGGTACGGCACGTTCCAGTATTACATAAGAGGCATAATCTATAAACCAGTTCTTAAACATACCCGATACATGGGTAACGCTGTCTAACTCACCATGGTTATTAGGGGTAGTATCAATTGTATTCTCGTCGCTCATATTTTCTTAATGGCGGCAAAGCTACAAAAGCGGGAAGATTATTTAAGAGAGAAGAATCTTTTTTTATTCACAGAAATTAAAAAGGCATGCAGTTACCTACACGCCTAACTAAGCTAGGTTTCAGGGTAAAACTTTACTTCCCGTTAGGAATAAACTTAATAGAAAGTGAGTTAACGCAATAACGCTGTCCGGTTGCTGTCGGTCCGTCATCAAAAATATGTCCTAAATGCCCGCCACAACGTGCGCACATAATTTCAGTACGGGTCATGCCAAATGAATTATCTATTTTCTTTATTACACGGTCGCCGGCTCCCACTTCTTTGTCAAAACTGGGCCAGCCACAATGACTCTCAAATTTCATGTCAGAAGTAAATAATTCATAACCGCAGGCACCGCAAACATATTTTCCCTTTTTAAAGTTATCGGTGTATTCACCTGTATAGGCAGGCTCCGTTCCTTTTCTCTAAGCACATGATATTGCTGGGGTTAGTTTTCTTCCACTCGGCATCAGTTTTAACGATTTTATTATTGTCCATTTTTGTGATGTTATTATTGGTTTGTTGTTGACAACTTCCTGCTATAAATATAGACGAGGAAGAAGCTTGATAAGATTAACTTTTTCATGATTTCCGCTTTCCATTATAGACAACTAATGAATACATGAGAACGTTACAGTACTATTAAAAAAAACAAGAAAGCGGAAGAACCAACTACCTCAACAACTCAACAAAACCTTTTTTAGTTGTTTTATCCGCGTTAGTAGCGCAGTTAGATTCGTACGTAACATAAAAGAAGTAGGTGCCTGCATCTGCATCATGTCCACTTTTTGTTTTACCATTCCATGGAGTAGAATAATCGGTTGTTTCAAATACCAGTATACCCCAACGGTCGTAAATCTTTAATTCATAAACATTCTTGTTACTCTGTTTGTTTATCTCATACTGACTGATATTCTTTTGATAAAAAGGATAAAAGACATCATTTCTGCTATCACCATTAGGTGAGAACACGTTAACCATTTCATTAGGCGTAAAAGCATTGTGAGTACTTACGGGTATCATTATTTTAGCCGTATCAGGGCAACCACCGCTTGTATAAGTAACATAGTAATTATTAATAGTTGCTACAGCTACTTTAATTGAATCTCCGGTAACAGATGCTCCGATATTGCTTCGTGATGCCATACATAGTTTGTATATCCTGTATCGGCAACTAGCCAGCCCAAAGAATCTTTAGGGACAGTAATACCCATATATGCTATCGGTTGGTGGTTTAGGTGGGTTTACAATCGGAATCGTAACTGTCTCCACGCAATTACCTGCATTAATTTCGCAGGTATACGTACCTGCATGAAGAGTGTATTCCGTAGAACTTACCGGGACCGTATAATCTTTTCCTGTTATAACCCCCGGAGATGTATAAGGAGCCGGGTAAATCCAGTAAAAGTATAAGGTTTGCCTATTGGGCCATTTGTTTCACGAGGCACAATTACTTTCACTTCTGCATTGCTATCATTATAACATTTGAGTGTATGAATTATAGATTTTGAAACTTGAAAGGATTGAAGTACTAAACTAACCTTATAAATGCTTACACATTGCGCAGGGCTTTTTATAGAATCTATATAGGTTGTTCCGCTATGTTGCGCAGGGGCTATTGTAAAAACTAACATTAGCCGCACTACTGCCTATAGTAACAGTAGATGTAGATAAGTACCAATTATTGGTTGAGCCTGCTGCAACCGGAGGGTTAAAGTGTAATGTATCTTGATTACATACTGAATAGGTAGTAAGTGTAGGTGGAGGTAAAACGTTAGCAAGTACCTGTAAAGTATAAGTATATAAACAAGATGCATTACCTGTGGGAGAAATTGCCACAGTATAAATTCCTGCAGCTAAATTTGATACAGATATAGGTGTTGTTGTGCTTGTCCCTGCTATGTTGGTAGCTGTTTCTGCAATATCCCAGCTATAAGAAGAAAAAGTATAGGTACCTGTTGGGTTTAAACTTATGCTGCCATTATTTCCACCATGGCATGTAGGAGATGCATTAGTGAGAAAGCTAAGGTTGTATTTAGAAATAGTTATTTCAGTAGAATCTTTACAGCCTGTTATATTATCTTTATAAGATACGATATAATGTTGCCCGTTTAATACGTTTGATGCTGTATAGGTTTGGGCGGTTGCTCCTGGAATAATATTATTTAAGGTGTCATACCATTGATAGGAATAGCCTGAAGATGCCATTAAAAGAGCATTGTTTCCACAAACTGATGTAGTTGTAAATGATAAAGTAGTTGGGCTTGCAATACCCACATTTACCGTTGTTACTTGAGAACAACCTGCATTATCATGCACACCTATAGTATACGTACCCGGTGTAAGATTGGCTACTGTAGTAGTTGTTTGAACAGGTGTTGTACTCCATGCTATAGTATAAGGTGCTGTACCTCCGCTAATAGTTACAGTTGCACTACCCGTTGCACTACCCGAACAACCTGCGGGAGATGATGATGGTGATAAAGTAAAAGTACTTGGGTTATTAATGGTAGTTGTTAACGTTTGCGTATATACCCCTGCGCAGGCAGTTACAAAACCTACCAAGCAAGTATATGTACCTGCAGTTAATCCGGTTATGGAAGAAGTAGTTTGCCCACCCGGAGACCATGAATAAGTAGGGGTAGCCGTGTAATTAATTACCGTTACAGAAGCCGTTCCGGCAGAACCACCACAGGAAACTGTGGTTGAAGCAATACTGGCAGCAGGAGCAGTTGAACAGGAAACAGAATTACCCTCTATAAAAACACCCGAATCGTACGCATCATCGCCGGCATCAGCTATAGCTATTTCCATATGGTAGGAGGCACATGGCGATACAGACGTAACAGATGTAATGGGTATCGTATAGCCCGGATAAGCAATATCCATATTAGAATCTGCATCAAAAACAGTTAAATTATTCACAAAATAACTACTGTTAGTTGGGCTACAACCATTACCCCCGTCGTTAACATTATTAATAGCAACGGGTGTGCCACTTGGCAATGTAGCTATGTTTGTTGCTGTATAATTGCCTCCACTTGGATTAGGACCCGTTAAGAATATACCAAAGGCATCATTAAACTCACAAACAAAGCCATCATATTCAGACGAAGCAAAAACAAATGTAATGTTTAGTGTATTGCACACAGGCACAAAATCAAAGCCAAGAATACAAACATCATTTGTAGCTGTACTACTAATGGCTGTAAGATTAGGATCAGTATAAGAAGTACCAAATCCATAACTAGGAGGATACTGTAGCGCGCTAGGGTTATAAACTGCACTATCGGCCATACCTGAAGATAAAATAATTCCGTTAGTAAGCCCCAAATTACTGCCACTGTACGAGAAGTTGCCTTCAGCCTGTCCGGCACAATGTAAAGTAGCACTACTAACAGTTACCCCTGATCCTGTGATAGTTTGTGCTAACTGAGTTGCAGTAGAATTTGGTGTTACAATTAAATGTGATTGAGAGAAATGCTTTAATGGTAAAAATAAAATAGTGCTAACAACAAGCCTAATAAGGTAATTTTTATTCATATCATGATTTTTAAGTTTGCTAATATAATTTATTTTTAAGGGGATTAAAATCCAATCTCTACTTTTTATCTACTCCTTATTTAACATTTCGCCCACTTCAGCCAAAAAATATAGCTTTATAGAGTATTTATGAAGAATGAGTTGATTGTTCGGAAGAATGAGACGTTCGCTCTGAGAAATGAGTCAATTGTTCGGAAGAATGAGACGTTTGCTCTGAGAAATGAGTCAATTGTTCAGAAGAATGAGACGTTTGCTCTGAGAAATGAGTCAATTGTTCAGAAGAATGAGCCGTTTGCTCTGAGAAATGAGTCAATTGTTCGGAAGAATGAGACGTTTGCTCTGAGAAATGAGTCAATTGTTCGGAAGAATGAGACGTTCGCTCTGAGAAATGAGACGTTTGTTCAGAAGAATGAGACGATTGTTCAGAGAAATGAGACGTTTGTTCAGAGAAATGACACGTTTGTTCAGAGAAATGAGTCAATTGTTCGGAAGAATGAGACGTTTGCTCTGAGAAATGAGTCGATTGTTCGGAAGAATGAGACGTTCGCTCTGAGAAATGAGACAATCGGAGCTAAGAATGAGACATTAAATGTCAATAATAGAACCTTCAAAAGAAAAATGACACATAACCTATGAATTAGGTGTCATTTATGAACTAATTATGTCCTTTTCTATACTTTAAATTTTTTAACTTAAGCAAAAGGATGAGATTTTATCACCTCAATATCTTTCTTGATAAGTTTGGTAATGTCTTTTAAATAAGGCATTTCATCTTGTGTGCAAAAAGAAATGGCAATACCATTAGAGCCGGCTCTGCCTGTTCTACCTATACGATGAACATAGGTTTCAGCTTGCTCAGGTAACTCGTAGTTTATCACATGCGATAATTTATCTACATCAATACCACGTGAGGCAATATCAGTTGCTACTAATACGCGGATGGTTCTATCTTTAAATCCTTTCAAAGCTCTTTCTCTGGCATTCTGAGATTTGTTGCCATGTATAGCTTCAGATTTAATCCCTGCACTATTAAGCTCTTTCACCACTTTGTCGGCACCACGTTTGGTACGTGTAAACACCAAGGCACTTTCAATAGTTGCACTCTTTAAAATGTGTTTCAGTAAATTGCGTTTGCTTTCTTTCTTCACATAATAAACCGATTGCTTAACCAATGTAGTAGTAGATGAAACAGGTGTAACCGCCACACTTACCGGATTTTTAAGAATGGTGTTTGCCAACTTCATAATATCCGGTGCAGCCGTAGCCGAAAAAAACATGGTATGTCGTTTTGCAGGTAACTTAGTTATCACCTTTTTTATGTCGTTTATAAAACCCATATCCAGCATACGGTCGGCTTCATCCAACACAAAATACTCTATACTGTTTAGTTTAATAAAACCCTGTTGCATTAAATCCAGTAATCTACCGGGAGTTGCCACTAATATACTTACACCTCTTTTTATTGCATTAACCTGCGGGTTTTGATTAACACCGCCAAATACAGTTGTGTGGGTAATGCCCAAGTTGTGCCCATATTCTTTAAAGTTTTCGCTAATCTGTAAAGCTAATTCACGCGTAGGTGCAAGTATTAGTGCCTTAATAGTTTTTTGCGGCACCGCTGGTTTGTTGGTGTGCAGCAATTGCAATATAGGCAAAGCAAAGGCGGCTGTTTTGCCGGTGCCGGTTTGTGCACATCCAAAAATATCTTTTCCGGCCAGTATATGCGGAATAGCCTGTTGTTGAATGGGTGTGGGTTCTTATAACCCTTTTTATCGAGAGCTAAAGTAAGCTCGGGGATAAGTTTTAAATCTTGAAATGTCATTTTAATTATTTTTAAATTTATAAATACAAACAGGTATATGCGTTCAAGCGCATCGGCTGTTTAATCTGAAAAGAAATTGTAAAGTATATCGTGTTGTGAAGTCGGAATACAAACTGATTGAGATACAATCTTCTAATTGATGGGCAAAGATAGACAAATTATTGGGATTATAGCAACCTGTAGTTATCCAAGCGTTTCGTCTCTAAACTATAAACCCTTGTAAATCACATTTACAAGGGTTTATTTGATTCTTGTGATCCCGTTTGAGTCTGAACTTCCAAATTACTTTCCTTTATTAACAAGCCTTTCAAGACATTTCAGGTGCGATAATACACCGCTACTGAAACAATACTGAAACATTCTATGAGCTAATGATTTCTAACAGCTAAGATACTTTTTAAATAAAATTAGTAGCCCTTAAAGCTTAAAAACTGTTGCCAAATGTGTCGGATAATCCATGAGAGATTTTGCTATATCCCCATTTTTAAAAATATCAAAACAGTTATAATCCTGAACTACAGTATATCCGCAAAAGGTATAGTTGCTGGTAATATGTAAGAAGAGGTCGGATGGTACTTTTACCTTTGAACAATTGCTGTTCGGGATTATTAAAAGCTTCCGGCGGAGCATTCCAGGTAGCGGAGACCATGAATTTTCTCCCTTGCATGTGTCCACCTGTGCCGTATTGCTTAGCCGGATTTTCTCTTGTTCTTCCATCACCATCAAGCAGTTTCTTACTAAACAAAGCACTATTGAATACTTCGTCAACATACTTCTTGTATATCCAGGGAGCGCCAAACCAGTTGACTGGCGTTTGCAAAATGACTATGTCTGCTCCTAAATGTTTTTCTACTTCCTCTTCAACATTATAACCTTTTTCAACTGTAGTTTCTGAAATCTCAAATGATTTTGATAAAAAGAACTCCTTTGCCACTTGAATAAATGAGTTGTTCAGCTTCCCTTCCGTCCAGTTAGGATAAGTTAAATGTGTATTGATGAGCAATACTTTTTGGTTTTTTTCCATTTATATTTTATAAGAACTACGTTTTTGTATTCTTCTTCCGTTACAGATTTCAGTCATTCAGAGTTCATTCCATCTATGCGGTCATAGGTACATCCATTAATAACAGTTCTGCATCAGAGCTGTTGGCGGTAATTTTTATTTTATCAGTATCCCAAATGCCAAGGCCGTCTCTTTCGTTCAGGCTTTGCCCGTCTATAGTAATGTCGCCTTTCAATACAAAGGCATACACGCCGTTGCCTTTCTTTTTTATTTCATAATCGGTACTAAAGCCTTTATCAAAAGTGCCCATGCTAAACCATGCATCTTGGTGTATCCAAACACCGACATCGTCGGCATTAGGAGATAGTATTTGCTGTAGTTTATTATGGCGGTCTTTAGTATCTAAAGTTATCTGGTCGTAGCGTGGCGTTACATTCTTTTTGTTAGGGAACACCCATATCTGCAAAAACTTGGTAAGTCTGTCTTTATTGCGGTTATACTCGCTGTGTTGTATACCTGTACCGGCACTCAACACCTGTATATCTCCTTTTTTTATAACGGCTACATTACCCATACTGTCTTTATGCTCTAAGTCTCCTTCAAGCGGTATGGATATAATTTCCATGTTATCGTGCGGGTGTGTACCAAAGCCCATACCGGCTTCTACCCGGTCATCATTCAAAACCCGCAATACACCAAAGTGCATTCTTTCGGGGTTGTAATAATTAGCAAAGCTAAAGGTGTGGTGACTATCTAACCAACCATGGTTAGCGTGTCCGCGTGTGTCTGATTTGTGCAATACTGTGTTTGCCATAATATTTGATTTTGTGTTAGGTAAATGATTAAATCCAATGAGTTCAAGTTCTTTAAGTTCGTCAATGTCATTTTTAAGTACATTGCCTATGGCGGATGCAGAGGCTACAAACATGCCGGTGCCCAGCAATCCTTTTTTTATAAAATCCTTTCTGTCCATGGTTATTTCTTATTTACAACACAAAGGTACGTCCAACAAAAAGGTAAAAGCATTGAACCAGATTAAGAAATGAGGGTTTATGTTTTTGAAAGGCGGGTTCTTATTTTACTTAAAAACTCCGGTGAAACACCCAGATAAGCGGCTATTAAATGCTGCGGCACACGCTGCGGTATGGTTGGGTATTTCTTTACAAATTCCTGATAACGCTGCGGTGCAGGTTTTGAAATATTAGCGATTAGCCTATCCATGGTAGTCTCGTAAGCCCTTTGTATCATCAGCCTAAAGAGCTTCTCGAACTTAGGCGCTTTTTTAAATAGTGCTTCTTTTGATTTATAATCTATTAAAAGCAATTCACTGTCTTCTATGGTTTCAATAAACAATGTAGCAGGTTTCTGTTGAGAGAAGCTCGCTAAATCGCTAATCCACCAATCTTCAACCGCAAAAAGTAAATCAACCTCAAAGCCGTTTTCATCTACATAATAAACACGTGCGCAGCCTTTAATGATATAGGCTTCAAAATTACACTTCTCACCCGCACGCAGTAGAAAGGATTTCTTTTTTACTTTTTTGTATTGCAGTAAAGAATGGAAGTATTCCAGTTCCTCTTTAGAAAGAGAGATGCATTTGTTTACATATTTATCAATTTCCTGATACATGAATTAATGTACGTTTAGTTTATCCATCATTTCGTTGGCAATGGTATCACTATATATGCCGTAGCCATTAACCAGTACACCTTTTAAATTATGTTTAGGAGAAGAGATGGCATATAGAATGGATTGGTCGGAAGGGTTTGTTTCATCTTCAAACCGAAAGAATTTATCTACATGAAACTCATCATGAAAAACTTTAAAATCTCCGTTCCTGCATGCAATGCAGTTTTCCATCAAATTAAAATCTTCTGTATAGCCTTGTGCTTTGAGTTTGTTTATTGCTTCACTAAGTGTTTCGTAATTTTCCATACCGTTTTATTTTTTGTTGTAATGATACTTCAATGCACCCGTAGGGCACTTATCTACCTGCTCTATAATGGCAGTTGTATCGGCACCCTGCATGTTTATCCAGGGTTTTTTATTGATGTCAAACACAACAGGTAAGCCCATTACGCATCTGCCCGAATGTTTACAGAAATCAGGAGTCCACTCTACTGTAATCTCTCCGTTGGTATAGTTTATTTTTTTATCGCTCGTCTCTTCATGATACAGGTAGGTTCTTATATCGGTAGTTCCTTTCAATAGTTTTGATATGGGGCATTTGCCTGCAACTTCCAGCAGTTTGTTTCGCTGCTCTTCGGTAATGTTGCTGCTAAAATGTATGTCTCTGTCTATAATGGTAAAAACCTCTTCCCCTTTAGTCTGCTGAAACATATTTACATTCACTTTAAGCTCGGGTACATCCCAGCCTTTGTGATCTATATAGCATGCGTAGGGTTGCCAGTGTGCACGATGCCAAAGAAGATAATAATAAACTAAATGGGTCAGGTCCTAAATCCTTTCCGCCATTTGCCACAGGCTCATCGGCAATCAGCGTGCCGTTTCTCCATTCAACAGAAACTTTAAATCTCTCTGTACCTATCTTAGCTTCTATGGGCTTTTCAAATTTGTAATTCATCAGTTTTTAGTTCAAAACTATAAAATTATGTATAACAGGCAGAGAGGTCTTGAATCTGTTTCAGCTATTTCAACTTTTTTAATAAAAAATTCATAATTCAGGCGGGGCCTATCAGTAAAAATTGCACGTCCTTTAAAAATGATGGTTTTTTGCCTTCCACTTTGTGTCCTATAAACTGGGCAACCCATGCTAATACAAAAAGCACGACAGTTATCAGTAAAAGATTACCATTATTTTTCTCTATTATTTGACAGAGGATTAAGCATAAACCGGAAAACAAAAGCATCCCTATCGCAATTGGCACAGATAGGAAAAAATAATAAACAAGTAAACCCACTAAGATTACATGAGCAAATGTAATGTCAACGCCAAAAGCATACATCAATTTTATATTATAGAATAAACCTACTATCGTAAAAAGATAAGAGGTACACAAATAAAAAGATGTATGGCTTTATTTGTATGATTCTGATGGCTTTCACCATATTTTTCTAACCATGTATCAATTGATTTCATATTCAGCAGGATTCAGATTGAAATCTATTTAACCGCAATTACCGAAATCTCTATGTTCACATTTAAAGGTAAACCTAAAACAGCTACCGTTTCACGAGCAGGGAAATTCCCATTGAAAAAAGAACCGTATACTTCATTAACATCACCAAAAAAGTCCATGCTTCTTAAAAAAATAGTTGTTTTTACCACGTTTGTGAAATCCATACCTCCATCTATGAGAATAGCATTAATGTTTTGCATTATTTTTTTTGTTTCACTTTTTATATCTCCTAAAATCATTTCGCCTGTTTTAGCATCTTTAGCTACTTGTCCTGAAACAAAGAGCATACTGCCAGGTGTTACTAAATTAGCATGCGAGTATGGCCCAATAGGCGCAGGGGCATTTTCTGAAATGATTACTTTTTTCATGATGTTATTTTATATGATTCAAATATAAATTAAAAAACCATTTGGCTTAAGAGGAAAAGAATCATATTATTTTGAAATACCTTCCTTAGTGGCAATAGGGCGATTGTTTCTTGACCATTCACTCCATGAACCTACATATAGTTTTGGAAATTCAATACCGGCATAAGCCATAGCAAGGATGGTGTGACACGCAGTTACTCCAGAACCACAGTGAACAATTACATTTTCAATTTTTCTACCGTCAAGAGCTTTTAAATATTTATCTCTTAGTTCTGATGGAGGTAGATAAGAACCATCTTCATCTAAATTACCTGTAAAAGGAATATTTACTGTACCCGGGATATGACCGGCAATTAAATTATTGGTTCTTTATCGCCATCATAACGTATCTTATCTCTAACATCAATCACAAGAAAATTTCTATCATGTGATACTTTAGCCACCTCATCTATATCTGCAAGAGGCAAATGCCAATTACTTATTTTATAAGATTCGGTATTAAGAGGCGTTTCTTCATTTGAACTTGTTTTAAAACCTGCTTTAATTGCAGCATCAAGCCCGCCATCAAGAACCTGCACTCTATTGTGCCCAGCAGATTTAAGCATCCACCAGAATCGGGCAGCTGCATTAGAACAATTCTTATCGTCGTATATTACTATATAGCTATCTAGTGTTATACCAAGCTGTGTGAGAACTTGCGCAAATTGAACAGGACTTGGTAAAGGGTGTCTTCCACCTAATGCCGGATCTGATTTTATGTTGGCAAGCTGGGTGTTTAAATCAACATACAATGCGCCTTCCAAATGCGCATTTGAATATTGTTCATGTGCGTCTTTGCCGGCTCTTGCATCTATAAGAACAATTTTTGATTTGTCTTTAAAGATAATAATTCCTTTGGTTTTATAATCGGAGAAATTCTTTGTGTCATTTAGATATTTTATAAATGATTTTAATTGTAGTATTATTTTTGTCTTTAAGGGCCATGAGAAGATAATATCCCATAAACTCTAAATGAATGAGGCAAATTACTACTTCGAAGAGTTCCATTTGAACCACCTGACACCAATAAAACAAAACAAGAAAGTATAAGTTAATGTTACCATTAGTGCAATAGAAGCATCCCAATTCCATGTGTCGGGATTCAAACCAGCGGATAGTATCCGTTTAACAACGGAATACGGGGAAAATTTCAGCATCTCAGTAAACTCTTTCCCAAGTTGGCCGGTATCAGTAAACATGCCCAACATCATAAAGGCAATGTACACTAAACGGGAAGTTGAATTTAATGTTTCCGATGTTTTAATAAGACCTACCAGCGCCTGCCCCAGACTTAAATATAACGCTCCGCCAAAAATAGCCATGATAAACCCGAATAAATATCCTTTTCCAGTAAGTGTAATTTTATCAAGATTATAACCTGCAATAAATGTTATAATCACGAGAAAAAATATCATTGCTAATTGAACTGTAAGTCTGCTCATCATGATAAAGTATGATGGAATTGGGGCTACCCTGAGCCTCTGAAAAACTTCTTTATCCCGATCGCGGGCTATGGATGTGGAATAACCCATCAGTCCAATGCCAATAAGACCTATTCCAATACTTGTGGATAGCACAAAAGCCCCACCAAGGGTTCCAACAAACTCTTTAAAAGTGAAAAGGATGATGCACGGAACCATCAATGCAGACATAAAAACTGATCTCCTGTTTCGCCATTGTGTTACAAAGTCCGCCACAAGGAGAGAAGAAAATGAGCAAGACGACGTTGAAGGTGTTGCAGAACAT
>CAVXOV010000035.1:0-30417 GCA_963763345.1 uncultured Candidatus Saccharibacteria bacterium | reverse complement strand
CGGTCACTATGCATAAATCCACCAAGGTTAGTATCAAAATTAGTAGTTTTAACTTCATCAGGTAAAGCTGTGTTTTGTACATTTCTTTGTCCCACAATCATCCAGCTTACTTTAGTGTTTGAAGTACCACTATTATTCTCTTTAATAGTTAATTCGTTCCCTCTTAGCTCAGCATATACTCCATTAGTTGGACCGGATGGAGTTGCTATAATAGTTAAATCTTCTATGTTGGCATACTGACTTAGACTTTCTCTATCTATTGTAATAACAGCAATCCCATTATTCATCTTTGCAGTACCATTTAATTGCAATACCGCATTGGCAGAAACAGATGGATAATTAACTATCGTTTTATTATCTGCGGTTCTTGTTACTTCAGTAATAGGTTGATTAACTACTGTTTTCCCATCTACATATAAAGAAACTCTTTCTCCCGTAACAGTCATGCCATATACAGTACCTTTAACTACAGCTCCAAATAAATCTCCGTAAGCACCAATACCAATATTTGATAAATCATTTTGATTGGCTGTACTACTCATTCTTCCTGTACCGTTAGTTGTACTGGCATCGAAATATCCGCCGTAATTAACCGACCCTATAGTTCGGTAGCCTAAGGCTCCCCATACACCTAAGTGAGAGTTAAGACCAATAACACCTGCAGATGGTTCAGATTGCGCTTGTTGTACTTCGCCATGCACGGCAAAAGCATAGTTGCAATTTGCTGCTGATAAATTAATGGATGCACCAATGGTGTGATTTGAGAAGGTTATATCAAAGCCGGTACCATTTGTAGTAGGTGTGCTGGTACCATAAATAGTAGATATGCCCGGTATTCCATTGCCTGCAGCATTAAGGGCATTACCGTTCCCGTTTCCCGCTGTTACATCCGCAGTAATGGCATTAATAGCAGAACCTGCAGGAACGTTAACTACCAACTCATCTGCGGGTGTGTTATTGCCTATACCCACATGGGCAGAGTTTGTCGCACCATTTTTACCTGCAATACTTCCTAAAACCAACACATTGTCCGCGCCCGGATAGGAATAAGAACCTACACCTGTTGCATTGGTATAGGTTCCTGCTGAAATAAAACTGTTATAACCCAACAAAGTATTATAACTACCTGATGTCATATTAGTACCTGCATTATTACCTACGGCTGTGTTATTGCTTCCGGTAATAGCTGCCGCTGGAAAGTTATTCATGGCATAATAACCAAGGGCAGTATTGTTACTACCACTTGAAATAGAGTAACCCGAATTTACACCAAGCGCACTATTATTATTACCGGTTGTAGTAGCCAAGGTTTGCACACCCATAGCGGTATTATAATTTCCGGTAGTGTTGGTGTTAATGGCATTATAGCCAATACCGGTGTTAGAAATTCCGCTGGTGTTTGTACTACCTGCCTGGTACCCAAAAAATGAGTTTAATTGTCCTGCAGCTGTGGTATTTAAACCTGCTTCATATCCATAAAAAGTTTGGTAGTTTGCAATATCAATCAAACCCGAACGGTTATTATTTACTTTAAATTCTAAATCATTGTTATCAGTTGTACCCAAAAAGTTTGTACCTACGGTAGTACCTGCATTACCTAACAAAGCCCAGTTGTTGCTTCCGGGGCCTTCAAAAGCAACCCATTTAACACCATTCCAATAATAAAAACCGGGTATCACATTAGTAGGACTAACACCCGCAGTAGCGGTATTAAATACAAATAAGGAAAGTGTAGGCGATGTTACTGTAACAATATCTCCGGTGCTGGTAAGGGCAACGTTGGGTATTAGAAGCCCTTTGCCATTAGGACTAGCATAGTTATTGCCTGTTTGAAGATCTAACTTGGCAGCAGAATAAGGTGTTGCCCCTGTGCTATTCATACCCACGTTTTGAGCGAATGTTGCCGCACTTATAAAAAGTGCCAGTATAAAACTGATTTTCATCTTATTCATAGTTTACCAATTTAGTGTTGTTAACTAACCTTAAATACTGCAACTAAAGTAGTTTAATTTTATTAATGATAAAAAAATAGATTTAATGATTTTAAGAGTGCATTTAAAATCTAAATAAAAAAAGTATATTTGTTTCATCGTGAAGCAATATATATATATACTGTTTATTGGATATTGTTTGCTTTATAGTTCTAAAAGGATTGTTGCCCAAAACGCATTGGTAATAAACGGAGACTATGTGGTGATGAGCGGCGGAACAGTTGGCACCAATAATTTTTTGGTGGTAGATCAGCCCAATACAGCAGGTATTATCAGAGTAGGAGGGGGGTATATTATTTCGGAAAACCAATACAACTATGTAAAATGGAATGCAGGTGCAAACACGGGTGTGTATGTTGTACCGTTTGGGACAAATACGGTTACTGCGGGTTACATACCATTTACATTTAATAAAACTACGGCGGGTAATGCCAATTTATTTGTTTCTACGTGGTCAACTACTCCGCAAAATATGCCACATGCTGCGCTAAGCGATGTGGGAGCTGTTACCAGTATGAATTGCACATCGATGAACTCTTTAGGCGATTCGGTTACGGCGGTGATAGACAGGTTTTGGGATATACAAACTACAGCTGCTGCCACAGGTGATTTAACTTTTTCTTATTTAGAGAACTGAAAATACTACATCTAACCCTACAAGTTCTTTTGATGCCGAGCATTGGAACGGAGCAAGTTGGGATGTTCCCGTAGGACCCGGCAATGCAGGCGTAACTGCCGGAGTAGGTACGGTAGGCCCGGTATTGGGGCAAACAACATTCTCTCCATGGGCATTGGTAAGTTTGCCGACTACGTTTACCGCCACAGGCAGCGCAACCATTTGTAATGGCAACAGCACCATACTTACTGCCACCGGAGGAAGCACCTACACCTGGATGCCGGGTGGCGCAACAACTAACACCATTAGCGTGAGTCCGGGAAGCACAACAGTTTATAGTGTAACGGGTAAAAATGCAAACGGATGTGCGGTTGCAGCTCCTATAACGGTAACTGTTACAGTAAATCCATCGCCTGTGTATGCGGTTGCTCCAAGTGCTGCGGTTGCTATTTGTGCAGGGGCTTCGGCAAGCTTTACCGTAAGCGGTGCAAATACCTATACATGGAGTACATCGGCAACCACGCCAAGCATTACCTATCTCCGGCTTTAACTACTACCTATAGTGTAATTGGTACAAGTACGGCAAGGTGTACAAACCCAACACCTGAAACGGTTACGGTAACTGTAAACCCATTACCAACTTATACGTTAACATCAGCAGCATCTCCTACTATTTGTGCAGGAGGCTCTACAACACTTTCGGTTGGCGGAGCAAATACGTACATGGAGTACATCGGCAACGACTGCAAGCATAACCGTAACGCCAACCATAACCACTTCCTATAATCTGATTGGAACAAGTACAGCAGGTTGTACTAACCCAACACCTTTAACGGTAACGGTTAATGTAAATGCCCCTCCAACGCTAAGTTTTGCAGGAACTAACAGCTATACCATATGTAATGGAAGCACGCAGGTGCTAACGGTTAATCCTTCTTCTTTGGTAAGCTATACATGGGCTCCGGTAATTTCAGTTACTAACAGTATTAGTGTAAACCCTGCCACCACAACCGTATATACCGTTAGCGGAACAGCCAGTGGTTGTGCATCCAGTGGGGCCATAACGGCAACGGTAAATGTAAATCAAAAACCTTCTTATCACTAACAGGAAGTTCGAATGTTGTTTGTTGGGGTAGTTCAACAGGCACGGCAACTGTTAGTGCAACGGCAGGTTCTTCGTCAAGCTATACCGTAAACTGGGATAATGGCGTAGTTGGATTAATTAATACTACGCTTTCAGCAGGCACACATACAGCTACTATAACGGATGCTAATGGATGTACCTCTACCAAAACAGTAAGTATAACAGCTCCAACCACTTCTTTGAGTATCACATCGGTTAATACCACCACCACAGCTTGCGGAAGTGCTACGGGTAGTGCTACGGTTATAGCTACAGGCGGATGGACTGGTAGTTACACCTATACTTGGCAACCTTCTGTTGTTAGTACCACTAATACGGCAAATGGTTTAGCGGCAAACCCTGCCTATACCGTTTATGTAACAGATGCTAATGGTTGTAGGGTTAATCAAACATTTGGCATTGTAAACCCAAGTTCAGCAACTATAACGGCAACAGCATCTGATTATACGATTTGTCCGGGTACTAATGTAACTATAACGCCAAGCGGAGGGACAACCTTTACTATAACAGGCGGTGCCATAACATCACCAAGTGTAGGAACCAGTTTTACGGCAAACCCTGTAAATACAACTACGTATAGCATTTCGGGTGCTGATTTAAGTGGATGTGTGGGTGCACCATTTCCTTTAACCATTAATGTAAATGCAACACCAACTGTTTCTATTTCATCGGGTAATACCGTTGCTATTTGTGCGGGACAAACAACTACCTTAACGGCAAGTGGTGCTAGTACATACACATGGAGTGATGGTACAACACCTTCATCATCGGATGTGGTATCACCAAGTGGGACTACAGTATACACGGTTACAGGAACTTCTGCTGCAGGCTGTAGCGGAGCATCTTCTGTTGCAACGGTTACGGTAACTATAAATGCTACTCCAACAGTATCTATACCATCAGGTAATGTCACTATTTGTCCGGGACAAACAGCTACCCTTACGGCAAGCGGTGCAAGTACCTATACATGGAGTGATGGCACAACGCCTTCTTCATCTGATGTTGTTTCTCCAATTAATACTACAACATATTCAGTTGTGGGAATTTCAACTGCAGGTTGTAGCGGAGTAACATCTACAGCAACCGTAATGGTAACTGTAAATTCAGTAGCAAGTGTTTCTGTTGCAGCAACCAATACTTTAATCTGTTCAGGGCAAACTACTATGTTAACGGCAAGTGGAGCAAGCACCTATACATGGAGTGATGGTACAACACCTTCTTCGGTTGATGTTGTTTCTCCTGCTAATACGACAACATATACAGTTACAGGGTCATTAGGAGCCGGTTGTAGTGGGGCAGCTTCAACGGCAACTATTGTAGTAAATGTAAATGCTACACCAACTATTGGTATTGCAGCGGTAAGCAATGGTACTATTTGTAGTGGAGGCTCATCTGTTATTGTGCCTTCAGGAGCAAATACATATACGTTAACTCCGGGTAATCAAATAGGAACAAGCTTTACGGTTAGTCCAACTACAAGTACTACATACACAATAAATGGAACTAATGCAACTGGTTGCACTAATATTGCTGCGGATACAGCTTTGGTAACTATTACAGTAAATACTACACCTACAATTAGTATTGTTTCGGTAAGCAGTAGTACTATTTGTAGTGGAAATTCATCGGTTATTAATCCAACAGGAGCAAGTTCCTATACTTTAAACCCGGGTAATTTAACATCGGTAACAAACTTTACTGTAAGTCCTGCTACGAATACTACATATACTATCATTGGCAGTAATGGTGCAGGTTGTGTTTCTTCTAACACAGACATTATACCTATTATGGTTAATCCTACACCAACTGTTAATCTTAATGGCGCATCTTTAGATACAGTAAAATGTAATCATGTGGGAGGGGTTGTAAATATTAATGCAAGTAATGTGGGAGGTGGTACTGCACCTTATTTTTACCAATGGACAAACTTGGCTAATGGTAGCACATATACCTCTACTACAACACCTTCATTTACTAATCAACCCGCCGGTACTTATAGCTTATTAGTAACCGATGCTAATGGTTGTGTGGCAACAAACTCAGGTACGGTTTCTACAACGCAGGTTGTTCCTTCAATATCTGTAACAGCTTCTTTTACAACTAATCCCCAAAGCCCTATAATAAGTACTACGTCTTTAACGGTATTGTTTACTAACACATCCACCAATGCAGCTACCTATACCTGGACACTTGGAAATGGAATAGGTTCTACATTACTAAATCCTCCTGCAACCAGCTACACAGCGGTTGGTACTTACACGGTGGTTTTGTATGCGCAAAATGGAGGCTGTATAGATTCGGTAAATACAGTTGTTACAATTAATGCTCCAACCAACCTTATTATTCCTAATATCTTCTCTCCAAACGGAGATGGTGTTAATGATCAGTTCTTCATTATAAGTACAGGAATTAATTCCTTGACCTGTGATATATTTAATCGTTGGGGAGAACTGTTATATACTATGAATGCACCTAATCAGGTATGGGATGGCAGAACACCTAATGGTGGTAACGCACCTGACGGAACGTATTTCTATATATTACAGGCACAAGGTGTTGATGGCAAAACCTACAAGCAAAATGGGCCTCTTACCTTGGTGAGGTAAACACCAAGCTGCATAACCCAATCCAATTAAAATATTTAATTAATTTTGCACTTTATTAAAAACATGAAGAAAATACTGTTGTTGCCCATTTCATTAGCTCTGTTGCTTACTTTTTGTCAGAATGAAACCTCTAAAAAAGAGGGGAATAAAAAACAAGAAGTAACTCCAAAGCAGGATAGTGTTGCTAATCTTAAAGATACTGTTGTAACAAAAGTTTCTTCTGTAGGCACTTTTGATATTAAAACATACAATGCTGCTAATAATTTTAATGCTACTGCTTCCATACTTGCAGGAGTAAAAGGTTCTTCCGGTTCATTGGTAAAATATTTAGATTCTGCCGCATGGAAGGAGAATGCCACATTTATTGATAGCAGTTGGAGTCGTTTAGAGAGAGGAAGAGTTGGTAAAATGCGCACTTGGAGAGAAAAGGAATTAAATACCATCAATCAAAATGAGAGAACATTATTTTATCCATTTTCAGGACCTGATTTCTTAACGGCTTATACCTTCTTTCCTAATGTAGACAAGTACATTATGCTTGGCTTAGAGCCTATTGGTAAGCTACCTGAAATTACTAAAATGAAAAAGAAAGATGCTGAACAATATGTAAAGTTCTTTAAGATTTCGTTGGCTGATATATTCAACAAAAGCTATTTCATTACCCAATATATGGGTCGCGATTTACAAAATCAGAAAGTAAATGGAACGTTACCAATACTTAGCTTTTTTATTAAACGCACGGGTAATGACATTGCTGATGTTAAGTTTTTAGCCAAAGTAAATAAAGATAGTATTGGTGAATTTCCTTATGACACAAAAAGCTATAAACATAGTCCGTTTGGTGTACGAATAGATATTGTAAGCAACGGACAGGCTAAGAGTATTTATTATTTCAGGTATGATGTAAGTGATAAAAACTTTGCTGATACCGCTTTATTTTATAAGTATCTTAATAAAATGCAAGGTCCCGTGGCTACTTATGTAAAGAGTGCTTCATACCTATTGCACAATGATTTTATGAGCAAAATGCGTAATTTTATTTTGAAGAAAAGCGATGATGTGGTGGAAGATGATACCGGAATTCCTTATAGATTTTTTACTGAGAAAGGTAACTGGGTAACTAAAGTATATGGTGAATACCAACGTCCTGTAAAAGACTTTAAATGGCTTGATTGCCAGAAAGATTTGAAAGCTGTGTTTGATAAAGACAGCGCCAACATACCTAAACTACCTTTCCACTTAGGCTATCACTGGAGCAGTAACAAAGATGTTATCTTGGTTTGCGCTAAGAAAAAGTAAAACTTGGTTTTGAACTTAAAACTTCATCTTACTTCTTGTCTCTTGCTTCTTGTCTCTATTTCCTTCGCGCAAAATGCAAAGATTGATACCGTTTATTTTACCGAAGATTGGAACGAAACCACCAAAGCACAAGCTGAGTTCTATCGCCTGATAAAAAGGGAGAGTAATCTCTATTTAGTGCAGGACTATTATAAAAATAAAGTATTGCAAATGGATGGCTCTTTTACTTCTTTGCATCCTGAATTGTACGAAGGCTACTTTAAATACTTCAACGAGAAGGGCATTCTTATTAAAGAAGGAGAGTATAGAAAGAATGTAGAAGAAGGCGAGTGGAAATTGTATTATGATAATGGAAGGCTTATGCGCGTTGAGAATTATCTACATGGTAATTTGGAAGGAAATTTAAAAAGCTATTACCCTAATACAAAGCTTAGAAGAGAAGAAGAATATAAAAACGGTAAATTAAGTAAAGGTGTTTGTTATACATCAAAAGGAAAGGATACTACCTTTTATACCTCATACCAAACACCTGAATTCACTGGGGGATTGGCTGCATTAAAGAAATACTTGCTTGATAATATTAAATATCCAAAAGATGCGCTTGAAAAAGGTATAGGAGGCAGTGTGTTTATCAAATTTACGGTTACTGCCAAAGGAAATATAGAAAATGCCTTTATTCAAAAAACTATTTACCCAAGTATAGATGCCGAAGCTTTACGTTTGGTTACCAACATGCCCAAGTGGCAACCAGGTAAAAGGAACGATATGCCTCAAAAGGTAGTATTTAATATACCCATTCCTTTTAAAATTAGTGAAACTAAGCCTGAAGCTAAAAGGAAATAATGTAAAAATGAGAACAATCGTATTTGTTTTTTTACTTCTCATAAACTTCCTCACTTACGGACAAGCAAAACAATACCCCGATGGGCATGGAGGTATAGTTAAATTACCGCAAGGCGATATATCATTTGCCGATACGGTTATAAGTTATAAAGCAGGTAATCCAGCTCCTATCAAACATAATTCAAATCCCCAAGATGCCTTAGGCGTTCCCAATTTTAGATCGGATTCTATTAGTGGTTTTGTATCTTTAGGGGTAGGAGGGGAGTTGGTTTTGGCTTTTACTAATAATGCGTTAATTAATATTATTGGACCCGATTTGTACGTGTTTGAAACAGGTAGGTATGTAGAAGAAACTTTTTTGTACGTTAGTAAAGATGCCAAGAAATGGATGAGCGTAGGTAAAATAAAGGGTGGCAATGCACTTGTAGATATTGGCGATTCTACCCAGGCAGGTGATATATTTAGGTATATTAAATTAATTGATGCTAAAACAAAATCAAATGATAGTAAATGGCCCGGTGCCGATATAGATGCTGTTGCAGCTATTGGTTCGGCAAAGCAAATTGCGTTAAACGCTACCTATTTATTTAATACTAACCAAGCTGTTTTAAAACCAAAAGCTAAAGAAGAATTAAATAAAATCGCCAAAGAGTTGAATGCTTCAACAAATTATTCGATAGTAATTAACGGACATTGCGATAGTACCGGAAATAAAGCAAACAACAAAGTGCTTTCAAATAACCGAGCGATTTCTGTTAAAGATTACTTGCAAAGTAAACTAAGTAATAAGCAAATCGTTATTACTTGTAATAGTTATTCGGATGAATATCCTGTGGCTACAAACTCTACTCCCGAAGGAAGAGAAAAAAATAGAAGAGTTGAGATTTATATTGTGCCAAATACTAAATAAACGTTAAACAACTTTTAGTAGAAGGAAATATATCTTATCTTTAATAAAAATTATTTGCCATGATAAAGAATTTAGTTTTTAAAGGAGGTGGAGTTTTAGGCATTGCTTATGCCGGAGCTATTGAAGTAATGGAAGAGAATAAAATTCTTACACAAATACAATCTGTTGCCGGAACATCAGCAGGAGCTATTACTGCAGCTCTAATTAGTTTAAAATACAGTGCTGCCGATATTTTAAAAATTGTGCAGGCAACTGATTTTAAAGGTTTTGAAGATGGTTGGGATCCTTTGCGCTTAGCCACCAAATATGGTTTATATAAAGGCGACGCTTTTTTAAGTTGGATGAAACAACGTATTACCGATAAAGGTTTGGCAGAAAATGCAACCTTTTCCGATTTTCAAAAAGCTAGCATGCTTGATTTGCGTGTGTTTGCTTCTGACTTAAATATTCGCGATTTAAAAGAGTTTTCTGTTGCCACAACGCCCGATACTATTGTTGCCGAAGCGATACGTGCATCTATGTCTATACCTTTGTTCTTTCAGGCATGGACTTTCTCTAACAACATTCCTGATAATCATATATATGTAGACGGAGGTACTATTTATAATTACCCTATTACTACGTTTGATACAGGTGGCACACCTAATACTGAAACACTTGGTTTTTATTTAGAAGACACAAACAATGCACAGCCTGATAGTGATTTGCAGTACGACCAGTTGTTTCAATACATAAAAGATTTGTTTCAAACCTTAACAGACTCTCAGGTAATTGATTTTGATAACGACCCTGACGAGAAAAAAAGAACGGTTATTATTGATGATTTTGGGATCTCTGCTGTTAACTTTGCTTTAACGGATGATCAGAAACAGCAGTTATATAATTCAGGTAAAACAGCTACGGCTAATTATTTAGCTAAACTACAAAGTTGATATTTATCCTTTAAAACTCTTTAAAAAACCTTCTTCATAGCTGATACCAATAGGAATTTCCTTTCCTTCTAAAGAGATGATTTTATTTCTTACGCTTTTTATTTTCTTTAACGGAACAATAAAAGAACGATGTACCCGTACAAAATCTTTAGCAGATAGTTTTTCTAGTATAGCTTTCATGGTCATTCTTGTAATTAAGGGTTTTTGTTTACCAAGATAAATCTTTACATAATCATCCAAACCCTCAATATAAAGCACATCTGTAAAATTTATTCTTACTAATGTATAATCTGCTCTTACAAAAAAGTGTTGAACCAAAGCACTTTCTGTTTTTGCCTGTTGGGTAACCACATCATTAGCTTTATTACATGCATTTAAAAAACGGATATAACTAAAAGGTTTTAAAAGATAATCAATAGCTTTCAGGTTAAAAGCATCTACGGCATATTCGCTGTATGCTGTAGTGAAAATAACCATGGTGTTTTGTTTTAAGTTTTTGCAAAACTCAATACCGTTAACCGAAGGCATATTTATGTCCAAGAACAAAAGGTCAACAGGGAATTTATCCAGATAATCTAAAGCTTCTTTAGGCTTGCTAAAGGTTTTTTCGAGTGAAATAAAATCAATTATCCCGCAAAAGTTCTCAATTACTTTTAGCGCAAGCGGTTCATCATCTATGGCAATGGCTTTTATCATTTCAAGTACAACGAAAGTAATACAGAAAAATCATTTTTGGTATCTTTTATCGTTAATTTATGGTTACCCGGGTATAGCAAATTCAATCGCTGCTTGGTGTTTTCAATTCCAAGTCCGCTTTTTATAGTGCCTACCGGGTGCACATGTACTTTATTATTAAAAATACTCAAATGTAAATAACCCTTGGTGATAGTAATTTGAATCTTGATATCAGAGTTCTCTTCAGCATTTACGCCATATTTGAACGCATTTTCAATAAAAGAGATAAGAACTAGAGGTGCAATTTCCTTATTGGTAGTATCTCCCAAAACAAAGTAATCTACCTTAACGGCATTGTCTAAGCGTATTTTTTGAAGTTCGATATAATCGCTTAAATAATTTATTTCCTTTTCTAAGGGTACAAACTTGTGGTTCACATCACTAATTACGTAGCGCATCATCCCAGAAAGTTTTAGAACGGCTGTGGCTGTATAGTCTGCTTTTTCTATTGCCAAAGAATAGATGCTGTTTAAGGTATTAAACAAAAAGTGCGGATTTATTTGAGCCTTTAAATAAGAGAGTTCGGCATTTACCTTTTGTTTTTCGGATAGCTTTAAACGATTATTTATTTTAAGCATTAAAGAAAGGGTAAGCACCACTAGAAACTCAAAAAAATGTTCTTTAAAAGGATTATGGAATGGTGGTGGGTGGAAATGACCAAAATCTTGGTTCATAAAGGAATCAGGAGAATGTGTGAATTTCTCGTCGCTTATTATAATATGTGGAAGCATGGCGACTATTAAGTAGTAGATGATTGCCAATAGAGCAAAAACAACATAATTTTTCTTGAAATAAAGAGTAGGAATTAACACATAGTAATTGAGGTAAAAAAACAAGAGTAGTAATAGGTAAGCCGTAAAATCTTGCAAAAAATGAGGGACATAAATCAAGTTCCAAAACTTTGAAATATCAGGAGAGAAGAGTACGGGTAAAGATAAAAACACCATACAGCCGGTAATATGAATTAAAAGTTGTACTGTTTTCCCTCTCATATAAATGTATTTAGTATGGTGCTAAAAACTCATTAATTCTTCATCAACCTGTTTAAACTATTGGCAATGTACTTCTCGGATGTAATTAAAGCTGTTTGAATTCTTTTAGCATAATGCAAACTATCCGTTAATTTTTTGTTGTTCTCATGCAAATCCTCATAAGCTTTATCAACTAATATCTTCTGACTTTCTATAATAGCTTTTTGTCTCTTGGTTATACGGAATCGATTATACATAAACACTGCAAAAATCAATACGAGAATGATAATCACCCATTGACCTTGTTTCTGTTGACGATTTATGGCATTTATATTTTCCTGTTTGGCTTTGGCTGCAATTTCTTTTTTATCAAACTCATACTGCAGAGCAGCTTCCAGACTTTTCTTTTTGCTTTCCTCATTGTTAAGACTGTCACGATATTTTGTAAATTGTTTGTAATGCACAAAAGCATCTTTGTAGTTACCCTTAGCACTATCTAAAATAGACAAGCCCTCATAACTTTCTTTCACCCACTCTTTACTGCCAATGGCTTTGCTTAGTTGCAATGCTTTATTCAGGTATTCTTCTGCTTCTTTAAACTTATTTGTAATAGTATATAACCTACCAAGGTTTAAACAGGAAAGAGAAACCCCTTCTTTATCTCCAATCTCCTCGCGGATGCTTAATGCAGCAAAATAATTCTCCAAAGCTTTGGGGTACTTGCCCTGATTGCTGTATATATTGCCAATGTTGTTATACGATTGACCAATACCCATTTTATTACCTAACTCTTTACGCAATGCCAACGAAGAAAAATAATTCTTCAATGCCTCGGGATAATTGCCCTGACTTTTATATATAACACCAATATTACTATAACAGGTAGCAATGCTTAATTTATCTTTAATTGATTTAAATATTTTTAGTGCCGTAGTATAGTTCTTTAAAGCATCGGGGAATTTACTTTGCTCTTTATAAACAAGTCCTATGTTATTATACGACTGGGCTATACCCTTTTTATCCCGTAGCTCCTCTCTGGCTTGCAAGGCAGCAAAATGACTTTTTAATGCTTCCGCATAATTGCCCAAATACCAATAGTTAACACCCACATTATTATTTGCCTGAGCTATCCCTTTTTTAAAGTCTAACTTTTCGGCAAGCTGAATAGCTTTATCTCCATAAACAATGCCTTTATTATATTCAGAAGCTCTGCTGCATTCTCTACAGATAGTATAAAGGTGAATTATCTTGTTGGTATCTTCCTTATCTGTTTTAACAAGGTTTATTAGAGAATCTATTTTACGGTTTTGAGCAACAGACTGCTTCGTTTCGCCCGCAATGACAATAAACAGTATATAAACAAATTTCTTCATTTAATCATTCTTCATCAACCTGTTTAAACTATTTGCAATATATTTCTCCGAAGTAATTAAAGCAGTTTGTATGCGTTTTGCATAATGTATGCTAGTATGAACCTCTGAAAACCCTATAAACATTAGATTGTCTTTTGCCAAAAGTAGCCATTTCTTGCCATTTTTTGCCTTTTTGTACCCTAAATTGTTCCCTTCAAAGAACGCTATTATTAATAACCTAAGCTAAGATAAGATATATAGAATTATCGCAAAAAAACGTTATTAACAGTGCTGTTTTTTCGTACCTTTATTGTTGAGCCTTACGACAAAATAGACAACTTTATAGACTCTCATTTTTAAATAATAATAACCTGACCATGCATTCAACAACCTTACCCGAAGATATTAAAGTACAGTATAAATATGCTATAGAGCAAGCGAGAAAAGACCCGTCTCGCTTTATTAACTGGATTAAAAATGAAATTGAAACAGCCATAGCTCTCATTAATAAATTTGACAAAATATATGTGCTTGGAGGACTTGGCTCACGGCTGATTAAATCTACCCCTACATTTTATAATCAATTTTTGGCAACCTATAATGGTCCTGATAAAGAAGAAATAAATGAAGAAGAACTTCTTCAGGATGATGAGCAAATTGAAGTTTTATTAGAGTATGCCATGAGTATGGCAACGGCAACACCCAATACAAATAAAAATATTATTCCTACACAGACAGATATTGAAGCAATATATCAGCAACTTTCAAAAATCAAATCAAATATTAATTTTTTGGAGATTTCTGCCGACGTTCCTGCTGGTGGAAATGAATTTGACAGTTGGTTAAGAACTAACATAATGATAGATACTATGAATGTGAGGGGTGATGGTTATCATGCACATATAGAAGAAATATATAAAGAAGTCTTTGCGCCTCATAACGGATTTTTTAAACAATATTATGGCTTCGATGCTGAAGATGTTTATAACACAGTATTAAAACTTGATTTATTAGTGTATTCTAAAGTTGGAAATCCATTTGGCGGAGTCCAATCTCATAAACGATTGACGGAATGGATGGAAAAAACCGGAGAAGGAACAATAAGTAAAGTGATGCAAGAAACAGGCAAGCATTTTATTCGGCAGTTTACGGAAGCTAATCCTGATTTGTATGATGCAGAAGCTCCCGAAAAAGTTATCATGCATAGCCTTGGTAGAGTTGAAAGCTATAATAAAATATTTTGGGTAATCCCTCAAACGGAGAAAGAGAAGCTCATCTTTGAAAAATTATCTCTGTCGTTTGACAGTAATCAAGTTTTCTTTCAACCTCCTAAATTTAAAGGATTTCCATTAAATGATACTTTGATAAAATTAAAGCCGCTTATAAAAGAAGATGGAAAATATTATCACTTCTCACTCAATCTTGCATTCAGAAATATCTTTAAAATAACTGAGGAGCTTATCAAAAATGCAGATGCTGTTTATTACGAACATTCTTTCAAAGGCAATAGCCATGCAGATTCAAGAGATAATTACATCGAGTTAAAAACAAAACAACTTTTTCAAAAATTACTACCTAATGCCACAGTTTACCATTCATTAAAATATGATATTGTGGAAGATGGACTGGCTAAAAAACCCGAACTTGATATTCTTGCTATTTCAGGAGACACTATTTATATCATAGAAGTAAAGGCAGGACAATTAAATCAACGGCATCGAAGAGGTGAAATGTTAAGTTTAAAGGACAGATTAAAAGACACTATTAATGAAGGTTCTTACCAATGCCACCGTGCATTAAAATACATTCAAGAAAGCCCGAACCCAACCTATGAATATATAGAAGGAGGGGCAAGAAGAGTATTAACGATTGATAAACTATCCATACAATCTTATTTTAAAATATCTGTAACCTTTGAACATTTTTCTTCTATTTCGGCAAATCTTAAATATTTAATTAATTCAGGTGTTCTTAGCCCTGACTTCAAATGGACGTGGATAGTTTCGCTGTATGATTTAATGATATTTGCGGACTTAATACAAAATGAAACTGAGTTTAAAGAATATCTTACACATCGTATCGCACTCTATGACAGAAAGGATATTACATTTAATGACGAGATTGATATTCTTGGGTTCTATTTTGAAAATAATTTCCCTTTAGCTGAAGAGAAAGAAAATGAGATGCTTCAAATTGTAGAATTTAAAAGTGAAATCGAAACTTACTATACTAACACAGGAGTTGGCATGCCACAAATGGTTAAGCCAAAAAAGAAAATAAAGCAAGGTTAAGATATATGCATAAGATAATTTCAGATTTAAACCGTTTTAGATTTGGTGTAATGAATTTACAACCCGGCAACGGAAAAAAAGTCCATTGGTATTTTTTGCTGCATCCTGTAACAGAACGCATTAGATGTTTTACGGATGATGAAGTTGCGGCAGCACTAAGATTTCTGAATATAGTCAGCTATGCAGAATTCGGCGGGGTACAAACAAATTGCTTCACCAATAATACTATTCATCCTTGTAATAATGATACCTGCGAAGAAGATATTGCCATTTTGATGCGTCCAGTTCCTATCCAGCAAAGAAGAGCCTACAAGTTTAAGAGAAGCACATTTACCCATCCCGCCGGAGTCTATACCCTAGGCTTTGACATCATTGGCTATGTTATCTAATATTTAAAGTGGTAACAGCTTTATATATATCGGGTGCAAAGCAAAATTAAGATGTTATTAATGGCGGCAGTGTAACTATGTATGCTTTCTTATCTTTAGTTAACTATTTCCCATCAATCTATTCAAAGCATTGCCAATATACTTTTCTGAAGTGATTAATGCTGTCTGAATGCGCTTTGCATATCTAATCGAATCCATGACTTCTTTATGATGTTCTTCTACAATCTTTTTTTGTTCTTCTACTTCTTTTTTCTTTACATCAAGTTCTGAATAGGCTATATCTACTTTTTGTTTTTGAATCTCAATAATTTGCTTTTGCCTTTGCGTTATTTTAACCCTGCGATACAGGAAAACAGAAAATACAAATACAATTAGGAGAATTGCTGCCACACCATAAGTAACAAATTGCTGCTTTTTCTTTTCTTCGGCAGCAATAGCTTCCTTTTTTTCACCTTCATATTTATACTGTTCTTCTAATGATTTTTTTGTAGCCTCCTCATTAATTAAACTATCTCTATATGTAACAAAGTTCTTATAGTTATGGTAAACCGATTTATAATCTCCTAATGCACTATCAAGGCTTGCTAAACTCAAATAACTAATTTTAATGTAATCCTTTTGTCCCAAATCTTTAGCGATTTTAAGAGCTTTATCATAGCAATCATGCGACTCTTTATACTTTTTTTGCAAATAGAAAATCTCACCTAAATTTAGATAGCCTGCACAAGCTCCTTCGGTATATCCATACTCCTCATTAATATTTATACTTTTATTAGTGTACTCAAGGGCTTTATTATATTCTTCTAATTCTTTATACTCCATTCCTATATTAGCAGAGTTTATAGCTATTTCCTCGTTGTTTTTAATTTCTATATTGATGTTAAGTCCTTTGTTAAAGTAGTCTAAGGCTTCTTTAAATTTACGCTCCAAATCATACATCGTACCTATGTTATTGTAACTACGCGCAAGACCTGCTTTATCTTTTAGTTGTTTTCTAAGCTCTAAACTTTGGGTATAATATTTAATAGCATCTTCGTACTTCCCTTGTCCGTCATATATGTTGGCTATTTCATCATAAGCATTGGCAATTAAGCCTTTGCTTTTTAATTGCTCGGCACATTTTAGAAATTCAAACTGATTGGTAATTGCTTCGGCATAATTGCCTTTACTAAAATATATTCGCCCTATTTTACCATAAGCAATGGCTTCACCTCTTTTAAAGTACAATTTTTGCGCTAATACTTTAGATTGGTTAGCATAAAACAAGGCAGTATCATAACTGCCATTGCTAATATAAATTGAAGTAAGTTGGTTAATAGTTTTTACTTTGTTGGTATCTTCTTTGGCGATTTTTAAAAGCTGCAATAAAGAATCTGTTTTTTGAGCAAATATAAATTGACCAAAAAATAACACAAAAGAAATAACTAATAGAAACTTGAAAGCGTTAAACATTATTTTATAAATAGCATTAATGGAAATGTAACTAACTGCTTTACCAAGCGTTTTAACTATTTAGCTACCGTAATAATTTTTCTTACTGAACCCACTTCGATAAAATACATACCTGATTCTATGTTTTGCATATCTAAGGATTGTATTTGGTTGCCATTAGCACAAGGTTGCTGCAATACTAAACGCCCTGTTGCATCATATATATTAATGATTGTTTTATTATTAATAAAATTGCAACTAACATTTATTGTATTGCTTGCAGGGTTTGGATAGACCAATACCTGATTATTGCTGCCCGATATTTGCTGAATACCTGAACCCGCTAATCTGTTGGTATTGCTATGCGATTTTTGGCGAACAGCATCTACACTATTATTTCCCGATAGGCGATAGGTTGGGGTGCAGTTAAACCCTAAAGGGTCAACCCGCCAACTACCGTTTGGATATAAAGCATAGTTAGGGTCGGTAGTTGAATAACCTGTTGTATTAACCAATACATGAAAATTGCCCGTGCCATTATCATCTCTTAAAAAAGAGTAGCCTGTTGGTGGATGAGTTAACCCACTATCAACATAAGCATTCCATGAAAAGTTAGAACCGCTTACTTGCAGAAAGGTAGTTTGATGATAAGGACTTAGAGGACTAATATTACCACAAGTATCTCTAATGGCTAATTTATACTGCCAACTTCCATATAGAGGGCTGCCCCCATTGGGTGCGCCAATACTTGCTGAGGTATCTTTAAACTCGCTTAAAGAATCTTTAGGTACTGCACCTATGCGTAAATAACTATAAGAGATAACATCAAACCTATAAACTATAAAGCTATCTACATTAGGATAGGTATTATTCCAATAAACAATATTATATTGGTAATTAGTAACGCTATCGGTTGATACCATACAAATAGCAGGTATTTGTGGATTAATTGTCGTTACCGTTGTGGTAGCTGTTCCAATAGATGTGTTACCAACATTACATACAGTAAAGATGCTGCTTCCATTTACTGTATAGGTAGTTGTAATGTTTGGATTAACAATAATTGAAGCACCTGTTGCGCTTGTGTTCCATGTATAAGTATTAGCTCCACTTGCAGTTAAAGTATTAGTTAATCCTGCACATTTAGCAACCGTATCCTCAGTTATGGTAATTGCCAATGAAGGGCTTACCATTCGTATGCGGTTATTACCAAAATCAGCTATATACAAATTTGAGGAAGCATCTAAGACTACACAATAGGGTACAGATATTTCTGCGGTAGTTGCAGCACTTCCATCTCCTGAAAAGCTCGATGTTCCGTTGCCTGTATGGTGCTTATAATCCCTGCTGAATTAACCTTCCTTACACGGCTATTAACCTTATCAGCTATGTAGAAGTTGTTAGCGGCATCAAAAGCTAAACCAAAAGGCTGATTTAATTGAGCCGCCGTAGCTTGTCCTCCATCTCCTAAATAGCCTGCCGCTCCGTTTCCTGCAACAGTACTTATAATGCCCGCAGTATTTACCATTCGTATGCGTTCCATTGCCCTCATCAGCTATATACATATTACCTGCTGCATCAAAGGCAACTCCATACGGGGAGTGTAATTCTGCTAAAGTCGCAGCACCTCCATCTCCTGAAAAACCACCTATTGCATTACCGACAACTGTACTATAATACCTGCGGTATTTACCATTCTGATGCGGTTATTACCCTCATCAGCTATGTAAGAAAATTACCGAACAGCATCGAAAGCTACACCGTTGGGTTGATTTAATTTTGCAGAAGTAGATTGTCCACCATCACCGCTATACCCATTTGTACCGTTACCTGCTACTGTGCTAATTATACCTGATGTGTTTACCATCCGTATTCTGTTATTTCCCTCATCTGCTATGTACAAATTTCCTACGGCATCAATGGCTAACCCCGAAGGGAAATCTAATTCAGCAGAGGTAGCAACTGCGCCATCACCGCTATACCCATTTGTACCGTTACCTGCAAAAGTGCTTATAACACCTGCCGTATTCACCTTTCGTATGCGGTAATTATATTGGTCAGTTATGTATAAATTTCCTATGACATCAAAGGCTAATCCTGCGGGATAACTTAATTCAGCATTAGTGGCTTGCCCGCCATTACCGCTAAAACCATTTGTTCCATTACCTGCAATGGTCGTAATAATTTGAGCATGACTTATAAATGTCAAAACTGTTCCGATTAATAATAATGTTTTCTTCATGGTTTTTATTTTATAAGGGTTTATAAAATAATTAGGCACGAGCTAATTGCCTAACTTGTCCTAAAGGGAGACGAATCCCTGCGTACAAAGTAAAGCAACGCTCATGCCATGCACGAGCGTTAGCTTAAACTCCCCTGTACGCTTTAGTTTTCGTCTTTTATAGGACAGGTTATTTAGCTACACGCTAACTATTATGTATTAATTTTTAATTCAAATTATCTCCTTTTAATTAATACAAATTTAATGCAATTATTAGTATTCTGATGGTAGCAGTATCAAATAAATAACCAAATCATATATTTTTTGGTTTATGTGAATCAATCCACTCAATAGTTTCATCGTAATTAACAGCCTTATCGAGGGTCATCGGCGAATTTTCATATTGATACCGGAGGATATACCAGTCTGCTAACTGCTGCTTTTTAATTTCTTCAGGCGAGCGATTATCAATGGGTTCATTTACTCCGTCAGCATTACTCATTTCTTCTTCTCTTTGACTCATTTTATATTTATAAATACCTACTGCTAAAACTGCTGAAGCAGCCAAGCCTACAACACAAAGAACAGGTGCAACCCAGCTAAGTTTACTGGGTTTGACTATTTCACTATTTAAAACTTTAGAAGGCTCAACAACCTGTATAGGAGAGCTGTCCATTATAGTAGAGATAGCATTAGTCAGACTGTTATCTATATAATTAGAACTATTGATTTGAGGTGCAGTATTAATTGCTTTCTTATGCTTAGTTATACCTTCAACAGGCACAAAATTTGTAAAAATTGATTTTTGTTTTAATTTTTTCATGTTAATCAAATTTATATTTAGACAATTTCACAATTGATTCTGATAATAGTGTAACAAGGCAGTTGCCGAATCTGTAGCACGTTAAACCCAGTTCATCTTCCAGTGCCACATAAGCGCAATTAAGGTTAATTCCAATTTTTTTTATTTCCTTTTTACTTACTTCAAATATTTTTCTTTTTAGCAAGTCCTCGATTAATTTAATAGCTTTCCACCTCTCCTTTTGCATTTCAATTTCCCAGAAATAGTTTTCCTTTTTACTTAAGTAGGCATGTTCATTTTTGCAACAAATGCTGCAAAATTTTTGTTTCGAGTTTTTTGTTTCAAACTCTTCAGCACACAAGTAATGCTGACATTGCTTTTTCATTTTTTTCATTTTAAAATTATTTAAGAGTTAAATTGTTTTTTAATGTTTCCTGTATAATTCCTTGTCCGGCTTTATCTATTCTTTGTAGTAGTATCCAATCTTTACTTGCGCGAATCAACAATGAATTTACACTTTCTGTTTTTAATAAAAAAACATTTTCCCTCTTTTGTGCTATACAGTTTTTTTGTAGAATTAAAAGCGTCGGTAAAACATCAGTAAAATCAGGGATTACAGTACCTATACAAATAATTTGTATAAAATAAAGTATAAATTGGTACTACTACTTGGGAGGAACTACATAGCAGCAGGTACTACATATACTGCTACTACAGGTGCTTCCATATACTACTACAGGTACTTCTATATACTGTTACTATAAGTACTTCCATATACCTTCAGCAGGTACTTCCTCCCGGGCGTACTCTATTATCACCGGGGCAACCTTTAATATATTTAATTACCTTTGAATAAATAGCTTTTTTACTTTAAAAGAGTATGTTTCAAACATCGTTGATAAGCGATTGTGAACGATTCTTATCACTTGTTAGCGATAAGAGTCACTGATAAGTGCGAATAATCAATGTTTATCGATTACTAATGATGCTAAACGCTTGAAGCCACTCAAGAAGCTCTTTAGAAATTATTGTATTTTTCCTTCTTAGTATATGATGAAGAGTTAATTACACTTCTTTAGTTGAGACTACTACTGTTTAATTTTCCAATTTTTCTTTTACCTGCTCCATTAACTCCTTTTCCTTTTTATCTATAGGAGGAAACGAAGGGTTCATTTTTTTTAATTTTTCTAAAATTATTCTACCTATTAATAGATGAGTATGTAATTTATCATCAGCAGGTATAATATACCAAGGTGAAAGTTCTGTACTGGTATGTTTTAAAGCCTGTTCGTAAGCTGATTGATAATCTTTCCAAAATTTACGTTCTGTTATATCATTAGAGGAAAATTTCCAGTGCTTTTCTTTATTTTCAATCCTTTCTAAAAACCGTTTGCGTTGTTCTTCCTTGGATAAGTGAAGAAAAAACTTCAAGATTTGAGTACCATTTTGTATGGTTCTTTTCTCAAAGTAGTTGATTTGCTCATAACGGTTATTCCAAAAATCCTTATCAATTTTATCAGTACTATCTATACCCGGCAAACGTTCAGCTAAAACAATTTCAGGATGTACTTTTGAAATAAGTACATTTTCATAATGCGAACGATTAAAAATGGTTATTTGACCATGTTCAGGTAATTTTTGAGCGTGTCGCCATAAATAATCATGTTCTAATTCTAAAGCAGAGGGATGTTTAAAGCTATAAACTAACACCCCCTGAGGATTTACTCCACGCATAATATGCATAATAGCTCCATCTTTACCAGCACTATCCATTCCCTGTAAGATAATTAATAAAGATTGACGGTTTTCAGCATATAACTTATATTGAAGTTTAGATATTTCTTCAATATCAATTAGCAACTTCATCTTTAACTCTTTTTTATCTGATTGCTTAATACTGGAATGCGTATCAATTTTTGATAACTTAAAATCCTTGTCAGGCTTTACCTTGCATTTGTCCCACTTCATAGCACTTTCTTTTATAGAGTTAACTTCAAAAACAAATTTTTCACTTACTAAAGTACTTTGACTGTTGCATTATTCACGTTTTTCAAAAGAATAAACTTTATAATATCATTTATTACAAATGAGAATATAGCCGTATAAATAAACACAACAAGAGTTTGTGTCAATGGAATTGCTTTGAAGCCCAACAACCCAAATGTCGATAGAATAACACCTATAATCATATCGGCAAGAAGAATTAATACAAGTGTTTTACTTGGTGCAGAATGCCAAAAATGATTTTTCTCACGGACTACAAATATTGAAAATAGTGCAAAAAATAGTAATAGCTCAAAACAGAATGTATTAAGAGAATCATTATCTGTCTTTAAATTAAAATAATTTAAACCAATATAAAGAAGTCCAAATGCCTCTACTGTCATTAATAGACCTATCACAATTCCTGTTTTCGCCAAGCCATTAATATCCCACTTTGCAGGCTTTATAGATGGTTTTACATTATCAGTAGACAAAGATATTTTTACAAAATCTGTCATAAAAATCATTATCAGCATAGCAGAAGCAGAAACAATAAATTTTCCAAGTATTAAGAAAGCAATAACAACAAAACAGGTTTTCAAAATGGTTCTTGCAATTTTATTAAGTATCCAAGTATTTATACGTTCAAACATCATTCTTCCCACTTTAATGGGACTAAGTATGTTTGTTAAGCCTTCCTTAGTTAATACCATGCTGGCAGCACCTTTAGCCACATCTGTTGCACTACTCACAGCAATACCTACTTCTGCTTGTTTTAATGCGGGTGCATCATTTACCCCATCTCCAGTCATACCTACAATATGCCCCCTTGCTTGAAAAGCTTTTACTATATCATATTTGTCTTCCGGGTAAATTTCTGCCAAGCCGCTATTTTTTTCTAATAGCTCAATGAGATTTCCTTTATCCGCTTTTTTAAATTCAGGAGCCTTTATAACTGTACCTCTTAAATCAACGGCTTTTGCAATTTCCATAGCAATGGGAAGCGCATCACCTGTGAGCATTTTAACGGAAACTCCTAACTTTTCAAGTTCCTGTATTAACTCTTTAGAATCAGCCCTTGGAGGGTCATGTAATGCTACTAACCCAACAAAGTCAGGTTTGTCTTTACTATTTGATTTAGCAACAGCTAAGGTTCTGTAGCCTTCTTTTGCATAATCATTTATCTTTCCTACCCAGTTAGACATGGATTTTTCATCTAACCCACATGTTTCAGCAATAACAGCAAATGAACCTTTCATCACGCTGAATTCTTCACTACCATTTTTTATTACAGCTTTTGTTTTTCGGTTCTTCGCATCAAATGGAATAAAAGTCTTTTGTACGAAAGTATTATTTAATATATTTTTCTTCTTTGCAGAATTGATAAATGCCATATCTATAGAGTCGTGATTTGCTTCCTGAGAAGCTAATGCACCATAGAGTAAAACATTATCTTCATTATAGTCTTTGGCAGCCTGTAGTTTCGCTACGGATAATTTGTTCATGGTTAGTGTACCCGTTTTATCTACACATAAAATATCCATACTTGCGGCATCATCAGGAGCATTTAACCGAGTAACCAAAACCCCTTGTTTAACTAATTCTTTTGACCCTAAAGCCATACATACAGTAAACATAGCAGTTAATGCTACTGGAATGGCTCCAAGTAATAACACCAACATCAAGGGTAGTATCTCTAATAAATTAATCCCTTTTATAGCAGAAACAATAAGGGCTACTGCTAATAAGGCACCTACTATCAATAAAAGCCATTTTACAACTTTAGAGATTATCTCTTCAATATGTGATTTTGGTTTGGCTATTTTTACTAATTCAATTGTTTTACCAAATTTGGTATTGGCTCCTGTCAGAGTTACCATTCCTGTCCCTTCTCCTTTAGTAACAATCGAACCGGAATAGATAGTTTCCTCGGACTTTTTTTCTATTTCGAGGGACTCTCCTGTTAAAGCAGATTGGTCTATACTTATTTCACCCTCAATTATTTTTACATCGGCAGGCACAAAATCCCCATTTCTAATTCGGATTATATCACCGGGAACTAATTCTCTTGCAGGTAATGTTTTCCATACCCCATCCCTTAATAACTTAACATTTATCTGCAATTTTTTCTTTAATGCTTCAACTGCATTAGCAGCATTATGTTCCTGAACAAAACCTATTATAGCATTAAACAGGAGTAACCCTATTACAATATAGGCATCTGAATGTTTATGTAAAAACCATGAAAGAACGATTATCAATTCCAGCATCCATGCAGTAAGCCCCCAAAACTTTTTTAAGAATAATAGTAACGGGTTTGTTTTTTTACTCTGCACTTCATTATAACCATACTCTTTAATATTGCTTTCAACTTCGCTTTGGATTAATCCTTTAGCGGGGTCGGTATCAAACTGTTTTACATTGCTTTTCGTATTCATTTCTCTTAATTATATTCTTTTAAAAATAAAACAACTCCTTTATAACGGAGCCTATTAAAGATTTTATAGTTTGAATTATTTTTACTGACGTAGATTGCCTACTTGTTTTTTTAAATCATCATCCAATTGAAGCTTCAAACCCTTTATTAAAAAGATAAACCCCAAAGTAATGAGGCACCATTTTGTTTTTTTAAATCAGGAATAGGTTTGGATTTCCCTAATAAAACACTGTTTATCTTTTGCTTGTAATGTCCGACAGAAAAATTGTTTTTGCGAACTTCTAAAAATTTGTTTACACATGCGGGGCAAAGCGTCAGACAGATAGCATTATCCATACTCACATAAAGAACATTATCATAATCTATTTCCCTCCAATAGTGTTCTCCAAAACAATCCGAACAAATATCAAATGTCTTCATGGAAATTATTTTTAATAATTATACAAATTCTCTATTACTTTCTGATGGGTTCTTCTGCTTTTTTACCTTTTGGAGTATTGGGATGTTCTTTTTTAATAAAAGGTTTATCAGAATGTGTTTTCAATTTTTCTTTATTTGATTTTAAAGCTCTCTCCTCGTGCCGTTTAACCCGTTTATCTTTACGTAACTCGCTCCTACCTTTCATAGATGTTTTACTTGGTATTTCGCTATGAGTACCTTGTGCATTAACCTTTATATATAAAAGTAGAGAAAAGCTTAAAAGATATTTTATTATTGTTTTCATAAGAATGAATTAAGAAGATATAAAACATTACAAAGATGTGCGGGTTCATATTATGTATGTTACAGAACTATTTCAATAAATTACATCATTCACACTATTTTTTATATTTTCAATCATCATCATCCCCAAGTGCATCAATAGAATCTTGCCTGATAGCATTATTTAAAGAATCCCGATTTACATTTGGGTTATCTCTTGCTGCTGACTTTAAAGTGCTTTTTCTTTCTTTTTCTTTTAAAAATAACGCTACAATTATTAGAGCTAAAACAATGCCATAAATAAAACTTTTTAGATACCTCATTCCTTTATTAAAAATTGATTACTGTCCCATCTTTAATTTCATCACTACCTTGCTTAATAATTGTATCACCTTCTTTTAAATCACCATAAACCTCAATTTTATCTTTATTCCTATTTCCTTTCTGAACACTTACCCAGTGTACTGTTTTATTAGCATCTACTCTTAACACAAAGCATTTCTCCATGTTTGTTACTACAGATGTTTCTGGCACAAATAGACTTTTTTCATTTCGTTGGGAAGACAGACTAACCGTTGCATACATTCCGGGCATTAATTTGCTATCTGTATTATCAATTAGGATTTCTATAATTTCTGAACGATTTTTTACATCAACATTTTTAGATAAGCGAGTGATTTTTCCTTTAAACGTATTACTGGGAAAGCTTTTTACAATAAATTTCACTTCTTTACCCTCTTCTACTTCTGCCACATATTTTTCAGGTATAGCGATATGAAGTCTTAGCTTGCTTTCGTTTTTCATTTTTAAGATGGGAACAACAGACCTTTCACCGGGTCCGACAAAATCTCCCGGAGCAAGTTGCCTATCCGTAATAATCCCATCAAAAGGGGCTATAATTTTAAGGTAAGATGCTGTTTGTTGGGCTGCACTATAATGTACACTTGCTGCCACTACTTGCAAACTATCTGAAACAGCACGCGCCCTTGCATAATCAATATCATTAACAGATACTGCACCGGGTGTTTTATTTGTCTGTAATAATCTTTTGTAATTAGCCTGTGTTGCACCATAAGTAGCTTCTGCCGATTTCATTTTAGAATATGCTTCAGACAGTTGGCTTTCGATTTCGGGTGCTTCCAATTCTACTAACAACTGCCCTTCTTTTACCTTATCACCAATATCTACATGAATGATTTTAATGTAACTGTTTATTTTAGGGAACATATCTGTTCCGTAAAAACTTTCTAATTCCCCAGGAAAAGTAAGTTCATTCTCTGGTTGCAGCAGTTCCACTTTTGCAATCTCCATAACTTGCTTTTCCGTTTTCTCTTCTTGGTTTTTAGATGAAGAACATGAGTATATGAATGCACTTGCAGTACAAAATAAAATAGCTGATTTAAGAACATTTTTCATATTGGTTATTTTAATATTTGATTAAATAGGATTATGCTTTTTTTCTATATCGTAGAATTCACTTTCGTTATCTTCAGGGTTTAAAGAAGTAGACTTAAAAGTTGTTTTTCTTTGTACGGAAGCAAATACTACAGGCAATACTAAGAGTGCCGCAAACGTAGAAGAAATAAGTCCGCCTATAACCGCAATACCCAATGGTGCAGTTTGTTCACCTGACTCACTTAATCCACTTGCCATTGGTAACATACCAACAACCATAGCAATTGAGGTCATTAAAATTGGGCGTAAACGCACAGCACCTGATACCCTTGCCGCAGTTAGTGCATTTTTATATTCTAAACGTAGATGCTCTGCATTAGTAACTATAAGAACGGCATTGGCTACCGATACACCCACCGACATGATAATCCCCATATAAGATTGTAGATTTAAAGTACAGCCTGTTATTAGTAATAATAAAATAGAACCAGCTAATACAGCGGGTATAGTAACTAAAATAACAAAAGCCACTTTAAATGACTGAAAGTTTGCGGCTAATAATAGAAAGATAACAATGATGGCTAATAATAAACCTGATTGTAAACTGGATAATGTTTCCTGCAATAGTTTAGCTAAACCTTTAATTTCGACTACGGAGCCTCTGGGTGGCTCACCCGCTCGTCTTATAGCTTCTGCTACTGCGGATGTTGCAGTCCCTAAGTCCTTTTTATGAATATTAGCTGATACAGTAATAATCCTTCTTGGGCCTACACGGTCATATTCTGCCGGAACGGTATCGGGTATAATATCTGCCACATCGCCTAAAGTTGGTCTTAGTTGCCCTTGAACTAAAGGAATGTCTTCTAAATTGGCTACAGATTGCATTTGATATTCAGGTACTTGAACTTGCACCTGATAGGCAAAGCCTTTTTTTGAATCGAGCCATAAATTTTTTGCGGTGAAACGGCTGGAAGAAGTTGCAGCTACCAACGATTTAGCCACATCATCAGGGCTTAAACCCATTTGCGCCACACGCTCCCTGTCCATTTTTATATTGACAACGGGGTAATTAAGAGGTTGGTTAATTCTTATATCTCTCAGGTAATCAATCTTTTTTAGTTCGATAATTACTTTCTTTGCATATTTCTCACCGTCTTCCAAACTTTTTCCACCAACCATTATTTCAATAGGTGTAAGTGCCCCTTGGCTCATTATTTTGTCTGTTAATTCTATTGGTTCAAATGAAATTAGTACATCACCAACCTGCTCCTTTACTTTTTTGCGGATACTTTCTTTTAAATCATCCAAGTTCTTTACATGATATTCATGGTTTAAGTCAACCTGCAACACAGCTTCATGTGGCCCGGAATTAAATAGGTACAATGCATTAGTTCCATAACTGGAGGGTGTATTACCAACAAAGGCAGAAGTAATAGCTACATTTTCATTACCTACCATGTTTTTTATGATTGCGATGATTTTTTTTACCCTGTCTTCTGTACGTTCGATTCGCATACCCTGTGGGCAAACCACGCGTAACTGAAACTGTCCTGAATGGTTAAGTTTAGGCATCATATCTTTCCCGATAAAAACAGCACTTATAATTAATACAGAGAAACTAAGAATCAAATAAACAGTAATTACTCTTTTTCTTTTTGCTAAGTAGCGGTCTAAAACTTTTAGATAAGAAATTTTAAATCGTTCAAACAAACTTATCTTTTTTCGATTTTCATTTCCGAATTTTTCCACAAAAGATTCATTCTCTTCATTCAGGTCAGGAAGAATTTCCATTTGATGATGGCTATGTTTTTCATGCCCCTTTAACCACCAGTTGGATATTACGGGAACTAATGTTTGGGATAATAAGAAAGAAGCCAACATAGAAAAACCAACGGCTAATGATAAGGGAAGAAACATACCACGAGGCACACCATTCATTAAAAAAGCAGGGGCAAATACGGATAAGATACATAGGAGAATAAGCAACTTTGGGAATGAAAGCTCTACGCAGGCATCAAAAATGGCTCGTGCTTTTGTTTTACCCATATCTAAATGTTGATGTATGTTTTCAATAGTTACAGTTGATTCATCCACTAAAATACCTATGGCTAACGCCAAGCCTGATAAAGTCATTATGTTAATGGTTTGACCGCAAAGATTTAATAATAGCACAGCAATAGCAATAGATATAGGAATGGTAATAATAACGATAAGCGAACTGCGTAAATCGCCCAAAAACAAAAACACCATTAAGCCTGTTAGCAGCGCACCAATAATACCTTCGGTTGCTAAACTATTTACTGAATTCTTTACATAAACGGATTGGTCAAACTCATAAGACAATTCAACATAATCAGGTAAAAGTGCTCTCATTTCAGCCAGTTTTCCTTTCAAAGCATTTACTACATTCATCGTGCTGGCAGCCGCCGTTTTGGTTACGGGTATATATACAGACCTTTTACCATTAACCAAAGCATACCCTACGGTTACATCGGCAGCATCTTCAACAGTTGCAACATCTCTTAGGAATACGGTTGTACCTGCTCCTTTCTTTAAGGGTATGTCTAAAAACTCTTCTACTTTATCAATAGTGGTGTTAGAGGGAGTCATTAGGATATAATCGCCCACACGTAGATTTCCGGCAGGTGATACCTGATTATTTTTTGTTACAGCCAACACAATCTCATCAGGTGTTAACTCATAACTTTTCATCCGTTCAGGGTCAACACGAACTACAATTGTTCTCTCATTACCTCCAAAAGGTGGAGGAGAAGAAGCCCCGGGTATTTGCGAAAACAAGGGGCGTATTTTTGTAGATGCTAAATCCTGCATCTCATTAAGGGTAGCTTTTTTGCTACTGAATACCAATTCTCCTACCGGAAGACTGGAAGCATCAAAACGTACTACAGTTGGTGGCACAGTACCGGGAGGCATATAGCTCATCACCCTGCTAACTTGATTTGCTACCTCACCGGCCGCCTGTGCCATATTTACATCCTCATAGAAAGTACATTTTACCAAGCATAAACCCTGTATGTTTTTTACATCAATATCTTTTATACCGGACACATATAATAATTGATTTTGATACCGCGTAGCTATAAACCCTTCCATTTGCTGAGGGGTCATTCCACCATAGGGTTGTGCTATGTATATGGTGGGTAAATTAAGTTTAGGAAATATATCAATTGGGATATTAAATAAGGCTAAGACTGAAAAAATTACCAAGCCCAAAATAATCACAAGAATGGCAATAGGTTTTGATAGAGCGGCTGCAATTAACTTTTTCATACAGTTTGTTTATTTAGCTTTAACAGAATTTAAAAACAGATTTATATCTCCTGCTGCTGCTGCAATAGATACCAAG
>CAVXOV010000034.1:0-25796 GCA_963763345.1 uncultured Candidatus Saccharibacteria bacterium | reverse complement strand
GGTATTAGCCGAAAACTTTACAACAAACCCTGCAGGTGGAACTTTTAGTTGGACTAACACGAATACGAACGTAGGAATAGGAGCCAGTGGTACAACCAACATAGCTTCCTATACAGCACCTGTTGTAGCAAGTCAACAAGTTGGAACTATTTCTGTAACACCAACATTAAATGGCTGCTCGGCTGCTTCTCCAACTACATTTAACATTACCATAAACCCAATACCAACGGTAAGTGCATCTGGTGGTAGTCAAACAGTATGTAGCGGTGCGGCGGTATTAGCCGAAAACTTTACAACAAACCCTGCAGGTGGAACTTTTAGTTGGACTAACACGAATACGAACGTAGGAATAGGAGCCAGTGGTACAACCAACATAGCTTCCTATACAGCACCTGTTGTAGCAAGTCAACAAGTTGGAACTATTTCTGTAACACCAACATTAAATGGCTGCTCGGCTGCTTCTCCAACTACATTTAACATTACCATAAATCCAATACCAACGGTAAGTGCATCTGGTGGTAGTCAAACAGTTTGTAGCGGTGCGGCGGTATTAGCTGAAAACTTTACAACAAACCCTGCAGGTGGAACTTTTAGTTGGACTAACACGAATACGAACGTAGGAATAGGAGCCAGTGGTACAACCAACATAGCTTCCTATACAGCACCTGTTGTAGCAAGTCAACAAGTTGGAACTATTTCTGTAACACCAACATTAAATGGCTGCTCGGCTGCTTCTCCAACTACATTTAACATTACCATAAACCCAATACCAACGGTAAGTGCATCTGGTGGTAGTCAAACAGTATGTAGCGGTGCGGCGGTATTAGCCGAAAACTTTACAACAAACCCTGCAGGTGGAACTTTTAGTTGGACTAACACGAATACGAACGTAGGAATAGGAGCCAGTGGTACAACCAACATAGCTTCCTATACAGCACCGGTAGTAGCTACCCAGCAAGTTGGAACTATTTCTGTAACACCAACATTAAATAGCTGCTCGGCTGCTTCTCCAACTACATTTAACATTACCATAAATCCAATACCAACGGTAAGTGCATCTGGTGGTAGTCAAACAGTTTGTAGCGGTGCGGCGGTATTAGCTGAAAACTTTACAACAAACCCTGCAGGTGGAACTTTTAGTTGGACTAACACGAATACGAACGTAGGAATAGGAGCCAGTGGTACAACCAACATAGCTTCCTATACAGCACCGGTAGTAGCTACCCAGCAAGTGGGAACTATATCCGTAACACCAACATTAAATGGCTGCTCGGCTGCTTCTCCAACTACATTTAACATTACCATAAACCCAATACCAACGGTAAGTGCATCTGGTGGTAGTCAAACAGTATGTAGCGGTGCGGCGGTATTAGCCGAAAACTTTACAACAAACCCTGCAGGTGGAACTTTTAGTTGGACTAACACGAATACGAACGTAGGAATAGGAGCCAGTGGTACAACCAACATAGCTTCCTATACAGCACCTGTTGTAGCAAGTCAACAAGTTGGAACTATTTCTGTAACACCAACATTAAATGGCTGCTCGGCTGCTTCTCCAACTACATTTAACATTACCATAAACCCAATACCAACGGTAAGTGCATCTGGTGGTAGTCAAACAGTATGTAGCGGTGCGGCGGTATTAGCCGAAAACTTTACAACAAACCCTGCAGGTGGAACTTTTAGTTGGACTAACACGAATACGAACGTAGGAATAGGAGCCAGTGGTACAACCAACATAGCTTCCTATACAGCACCGGTAGTAGCTACCCAGCAAGTTGGAACTATTTCTGTAACACCAACATTAAATAGCTGCTCGGCTGCTTCTCCAACTACATTTAACATTACCATAAATCCAATACCAACGGTAAGTGCATCTGGTGGTAGTCAAACAGTTTGTAGCGGTGCGGCGGTATTAGCTGAAAACTTTACAACAAACCCTGCAGGTGGAACTTTTAGTTGGACTAACACGAATACGAACGTAGGAATAGGAGCCAGTGGTACAACCAACATAGCTTCCTATACAGCACCTGTTGTAGCAAGTCAACAAGTTGGAACTATTTCTGTAACACCAACATTAAATGGATGTTCAAATCCTTCATCCACCCAGTTTACTATTACTGTAAATCCACCTCCGGGTTTATTGTTGTCTGGAGGTAATAATGTATCTATATGCAATGGAGGTTCAGCAACATTAAATGTAAGTGGTGCAAGTTCTTATACTTGGAATCCGGGTGGTCAAACCACTACAAGCATTACTGTAAATCCAAGTAGTACTACCGTTTATAGTGTGGTAGCCACAAGCAGTTTATCGTGTATCAGTTTAACACCTACAACGGTTACAGTTAATGTATCAGCTGCTCCTACTTTAAGTATAGCTGCTCCGTCTTATACAATATGCAGTAGCTCTTCCGCCACTCTTTCAGCATCAGGAACTACTACCTATACTTGGGTAGCCAGTCCTGCACCGGGCAATCTAAATAGTTATAGTAGCTCCAGTCCTATTGCGAGCCCAACCATAACAACTTCATACACTGTAACAGGAACTGCTAGTGGTTGTGGGCCCAGTACACCGACTACTTGTATTGTTTATGTAAATCCAACACCAACTATAACAATTGCTCCTATAGGCAGTAATAGTGTAATTTGTAATGGAGCATCAGTGGTAATAACTCCAAATGGAGCAAACACTTATACTTTAAACCCAGGTAATCAAACAGGAACTAGTTTTACTGTTAATCCTTCCTCTAGTACCACATACACCATAAACGGTACCAATAGTGCAACAGGTTGTGTAAATGTTACATCAAATGCAGATACAACAACTATAACAGTAAAACCAACTCCACCTGCTCCTATATTAACAGCCCCTACAACAACAAATAATGCTTATTGTATAGGCTCGCCAATTCCTTTAACTGTAAATTCAGGAACTTCAACAGCAGTGTGGTATAGTGGTAATACTATTGTTTATACAGGTATAGGTTCTACTTACACACCTGTTGGTTTATCTGCAGGAACGTATACCTATAGTGTGATAGATTCTGTAGCTGCACCCGGAGGATGTGTAAATGCCCCTGCATCTGCAAATACATTAACATTAACCTTAAATGTAAACAGTTTACCGGTTATTGATACTACCGGATTAACTATTATCCAATCTAATTGTTCTACTCCTACCGGAGGGGCAAATAATGTAATTATAACGGGTAATCCAACATTGACCTATACATGGACAAACTCTTTCTCTACCCCTACAGCAGGTAATACAGTAGGAACAGGTTCTGCCAGTCCTGCCAGTTTATCAAATGTACCTGCCGGAAGTTATTATTTGTACGTTACAGATGGAAATGGTTGTGCAAGTACTTTCTCTTATGTACCTGTTAGTGATGCAGGTGCACCTGCATCACCTACTTTGAGTGCAACAGGAAACACAACAACTTATTGTCAGGGGGACTCTATAAACCCATTAATAGTAAACGTAGTAAATAGTGGTACTACTACGCCAACTGTAAATTGGTCTAGCAGCTCAACAGGTAGTCCTATATTGCCGGGTGGTACAGGTACTAACACTTATACCCCTTCCGGCATTCCGGTAGGTATACCTACAACTATATATGCCATTGCTATAGCAAACGGATGCAGTAGTTCTGCTTTGCCAATTACTATTACTATTAACCCCGCCCCAACACCTCCGGTATTAACAGCCCCAACGGGAACGAACAATAGTTATTGTCAGGGTTCACCAACAGCATTAACCGTAAACTCAGGTACATCAACAGCAGTATGGTATAACGGAACAACCTTCCTACAAACAGGTTCAAGTTATACACCACCAGCTGCTTTACCGGCCGGAACATATACGTATAGTGTACTTGATTCAGTAGCAATACCGGGTGGATGTGTAAGTGCATCATTAGCGAATACGGTAACGCTTACTGTGGTTGTAAGTCCTCTTCCAACACCTCCGGTATTAACAGCACCAACGGGAACGAACAATAGTTATTGCCAAGGTTCCCCAACCGCTTTAACGGTAAATTCAGGCACATCAACAGCGGTATGGTATAATGGAACAACATTCTTGCAAACAGGTTCAAGTTATACACCACCAGCTGCTTTACCTGCGGGAACATATACGTATAGCGTATTAGATTCAGTAGCTATACCGGGTGGATGTGTAAGTGCATCATTAGCGAATACGGTAACGCTTACTGTGGTTGTAAGTCCTCTTCCAACACCTCCGGTATTAACAGCACCAACGGGAACGAACAATAGTTATTGCCAAGGTTCCCCAACCGCTTTAACGGTAAATTCAGGCACATCAACAGCGGTATGGTGTAATGGAACAACATTCTTGCAAACAGGCTCAAGTTATACTCCACCTGCTGCTTTACCTGCGGGAACATATACGTATAGCGTATTAGATTCAGTAGCTATACCGGGTGGTTGTGTAAGTGCATCTTTGGCGAATACTTTAACGCTTACTGTGGTTGTAAGCCCTCTTCCAACACCTCCGGTATTAACAGCCCCAACGGGAACGAACAATAGTTATTGTCAGGGTTCACCAACAGCATTAACCGTAAACTCAGGTACATCAACAGCAGTATGGTATAACGGAACAACCTTCCTACAAACAGGTTCAAGTTATACACCACCAGCTGCTTTACCGGCCGGAACATATACGTATAGTGTACTTGATTCAGTAGCAATACCGGGTGGATGTGTAAGTGCATCATTAGCGAATACGGTAACGCTTACTGTGGTTGTAAGTCCTCTTCCAACACCTCCGGTATTAACAGCACCAACGGGAACGAACAATAGTTATTGCCAAGGTTCCCCAACCGCTTTAACGGTAAATTCAGGCACATCAACAGCGGTATGGTATAATGGAACAACATTCTTGCAAACAGGTTCAAGTTATACACCACCAGCTGCTTTACCTGCGGGAACATATACGTATAGCGTATTAGATTCAGTAGCTATACCGGGTGGATGTGTAAGTGCATCATTAGCGAATACGGTAACGCTTACTGTGGTTGTAAGTCCTCTTCCAACACCTCCGGTATTAACAGCACCAACGGGAACGAACAATAGTTATTGCCAAGGTTCCCCAACCGCTTTAACGGTAAATTCAGGCACATCAACAGCGGTATGGTATAATGGAACAACATTCTTGCAAACAGGTTCAAGTTATACTCCATCTGCTGCTTTACCTGCGGGAACATATACGTATAGCGTATTAGATTCAGTAGCTATACCGGGTGGTTGTGTAAGTGCATCTTTGGCGAATACTTTAACGCTTACTTTAGTTATTTATCAAACACCTACACTTAATATAACGGGAGCATCTACTAGTACTGCAACATGCGGACAGCTAAATGGGGGTGTATCAGGCTTTGCAGTAAATCCTGTAACTGGTGGTACTTTGCCGTATCATTATCAATGGACTGGTGGAAGCTCTAATTCAAATGATACATTAATTAATTTAAGTGGGGTAACAAATGGAAGTTATACTTTACAAGTAACGGATGCTAATCATTGTGTGGCTAATATAATTGGTGGAGTTGCCACATTTAGTGTCCCCTTATCAAATGGTGTGGTGGCATCTTTTTCTGCTTCACCAACTTCATCGGTTAGTATAGTAGTAGTTTCTTCTTCTACTGCTGTAGGTGCTGGTTCAATTACAGGCAATATCCCAGCAGGTATAACATTTACTAATACTCCCATTGCTGGAAATAATTATACTTGGGTGTTTGGAGATGGTTCTCCGGATAGTTCGAGTTTAAGTACCACTATCTTCCATAATTACACCGTTGCTGGTACGTATACAGTTACCTTATTAGCTCAAAGTAGTGGTGGCTGTAAAGATTCTGCTTTCATAATTGTAGTTGCTGATGTTCCTACTTCTATAATAATTCCGAATATATTCTCTCCAAATGGAGATGGTATTAATGATGCTTTCTTTATCATCAATACAGGCATGACTAGTTTAAATTGTAATATCTTTAATCGTTGGGGTCAATTGTTGTTTACCATAACGGCTCCGAACCAATCATGGGATGGAAAAACACCTAATGGAGATAATGCGCCGGAAGGAACCTATATGTACATCCTACAGGCTCAAGGCTTAGATGGTAAAACATACAAACAAAACGGTACTGTTACTTTAGTAAGATAAAAGACAATCAAAAATTCATTAGAATCCCCGAAGGATATCATTCGGGGATTTTTTTTGAAATCAATGGGGTGAAATTAATCTGTTAAAGAAACGCTTTTGTCTAAGTTTGTTTTTGGGTTTATTTTTTATACTTACATTCGTAACTATTGCATTTAGGTAAATGTTGAAGAAAGAAATACTTCTTGAAATAAAAAACTTAGTCGTTGAATTTAAGACCGAAAGCGAAAAAGTAAAAGCGGTTAACGACATTTCATTTACTTTAAGACAAGGAGAAACGATTGGTATTGTTGGAGAATCCGGTTCCGGAAAATCAGTAAGTGCTTTATCTGCTATGGGCTTGATACCCAGCCCACCTGGAAGAATACGCTCCGGAGAAATTATTTATCATTCAAAAAGCAAAGGTGTTGTTGATTTAACTAAACTTTCATCAAGTGAGATGAGGGAATTGCGTGGTAACGAGCTTACCATGATTTTTCAAGAACCAATGACTTCTCTTAATCCCGTTATTACTTGTGGCAATCAGGTAATGGAAGCCATCATACTTCATAAAAAAATTAATAAGAAAGAGGCGAGAGAAATAACTTTAGAACTTTTTAAAAAGGTACAACTTCCTCGTCCTGAACAAATCTTAGATTCTTATCCGCATCAAATATCTGGTGGACAAAAGCAACGGGTAATGATAGCAATGGCAATGAGTTGTAATCCTAGTGTACTTATTGCTGATGAACCAACAACCGCACTTGATGTTACCGTACAAAAAACCATACTTGATTTAATGCTTGATTTGCAACGCGAGCAGAACATGGGTATTTTATTCATTACGCACGATTTGGGGGTTATTGCCGAGCTTGCAGATAAAGTAGTAGTAATGTACAAAGGAAAGATTGTAGAGCAAGGTCATGTAATGGATATTTTTAGTAACCCACAACACCCGTATACAAAAGGACTTTTAGCTTGCAGACCACCCTTGGATAAACGCCTTAAACATTTGCCTACCATAAAAGATTTTATGGAACTTGATGAAAAGGGCGAAATTATAGAGAAAGAACAAACCGTACAGGAGGCTATACACAATGCTATTATAACAACGGATGAGAGAGAGAAGTGGCATGCAGAACTGTATAACCGACCTAAAGTAATAGAAGTAAAAAACTTAAAAACATATTTCCCTATTAATAAAAGTTTGTTCGGAAAAGCTTCCGAATTTGTAAAAGCAGTTGATGATGTAAGTTTTGATGTATACGAAGGCGAAACACTTGGATTAGTTGGCGAGTCAGGTTGTGGGAAGACCACTTTAGGTAGAACCATTTTGCGTTTAGAAGAACCCACCAGCGGACTTATTTCTTTTAGAAAGCATGATATTACTAATGTTTCGGCAAGTGATTTGCGTGCATTGAGAAAGGATATGCAAATTATTTTTCAGGATCCTTATTCTTCTCTTAACCCACAGATAACCATTGGTGAGGCTATCATAGAACCCATGCGTGTGCATAATATTTTTAATAATGAGAAGGAGCGTAAAGATAAGGCTATGGATTTACTAAAGCGTGTAAGCCTTACCGAACAACAGTTTCATCGTTACCCGCATGAGTTTAGTGGTGGGCAAAGACAGCGTGTTTGTATTGCACGTGCGTTGGCATTAAACCCACAGTTTATTATTTGTGATGAGTCGGTTTCTGCACTCGATGTATCTGTGCAGGCCCAGGTTTTAAATCTTTTAAATGATTTAAAAACCGAGTTTAAGTTTACCTACATCTTTATCTCTCACGATTTAAGTGTGGTTAAATTTATGAGCGACAGAATGGTAGTGATGAACAAAGGAAAGATAGAAGAGATGGGCGATGCCGATGAAATTTGCAACAATCCTCAAAGTGAATACACACAAAGATTAATTAGCTCCATTCCTAAAGGAAGTTTAGAGGATATTAAAAACTCTATTGATAAAAAAAAGAATTAGCGGTATAGATGGCGTTTAAAGTTTATACCAAAACCGGAGATAAAGGCCAAACCTCTTTAATTGGCGGAACCCGCTTACCCAAACACCATATACGTATTGAAGCTTATGGCACAGTCGATGAACTAAACAGTTGGATTGGTTTATTGCGCGACCAACCTATTGATGAGCGCAGCATAAAAACTTTATTAGAAACACAAGACCGTTTGTTTACCATTGGCTCTTTGTTGGCAGCAGACCCTGAGAAGAATAAAATGAAACTGCCCGATATAAAAGAAGAAGACATTGTGTTGCTAGAAAAAGAAATGGATGCGATGGAAGAAACCCTACCCGAAATGAAAAGCTTTGTGTTGCCAGGCGGACACACCATTGTATCTTATTGCCATTTGGCGCGTTGTGTTTGCCGCAGGGCAGAGCGTGCTGTATTGCGTCTTGCAGAAAATGAGAAAGTAGGAGAACTTATTTATAAATACCTCAATCGTTTATCCGATTATTTGTTTGTGCTATCGCGCAAACTCTCCCAAGATTTAAAAGCCGGAGAAACCCCTTGGGTACCGAGGGTGTAAGTATGTAACCTTCATGAAATTCAGGGCTTAGTTAGCTGCTGAGATGCCCACGATACCACTGGTCAGTTAAGTATTTGTCAGGAAGCGTTTCTGTCCAAGGATCTTTAACGCCAAGTTTTTTAAGTTCGTCAAACCATCTGTCACGCTTTGAAGTTGGAAGTTTTTGTCCACACCAAGGGCAAAATTCAATTGTAATTTTAGAGTTTCCTCCGTCCAAAATTTTAAGCCCATATTCATCAAACTTGCTAGAATAGAATATTGGGGTGTCTACATTTTCATAATCCTCCGAAGTATTTTCTTTTAATCTGTCACACATTATTTTTGATTGATTTTACCTTTTTGTTATGCTTTAACCTAACTCTTGTATCTATCTAATTACTTCCAAATATACCCAAAAACTACTATTTGGGTTTAAAACCATCTCATTAGGAGCTATTCCCAAGTCATCAGGGAGCGTCCCTAAGTCATTAGGTTTTTTTCCTTAACTCATTAGAAATCGTTCCTAACAAACACGGAATCATTTCTAACTTACTTGGAGCTATTTCAAATAGACTTGACATCGTTCCAAGTATACTTGAAGTCATTCCTAGTAGACATGGAATCATCCCTAACATACTTGGCATCGTTCCTAGTAAACATGGGATCGTTTCTAGTAGACTCGAAACCATTCCTAGTAAACACGGAGTCGTTCCTAGTAAACGTGGAAGCGTGCCTAGTAAACATGGATTCGTTCCCAACATGTCGGGAATAGTTCCTTTTAGAGGTTAAGTTTTTTTACTTTTAAATAATACCTTTACAAACTGCTTTTAGCATCTATCAGCCAATGAAGAAAAAGAATATCGCCATATTGGGCAGTACCGGAAGTATTGGCACACAAGCCCTGCAGGTTATTAAAGCAAATCCTGAATTTTTTTGCTGCGAAGTACTGGTGGCTAACGGCAATGCCGATTTATTAATTGAACAAGCCATTGCGTTTAAACCCAACGCGGTAGTTATAGCCGATGAAACTAAATACCAAGCCGTAAAACAAGCGCTTGCCTCTCACGATATAAAAGTATTTGCCGGAGCCAAATCGGTTGAGCAAATTGTGGAGATGGAAACCATTGATATGGTGCTTACCTGCATGGTTGGCTTTGCCGGCTTGCCCTCTACCATACACGCCATTAAAAACAAAAAGCCCATTGCTCTTGCCAATAAAGAAACGCTGGTAGTGGCGGGTGAGTTAATTACCAAACTGGCACAAGAAAACGGTGTAAATCTCTATCCGGTAGATAGTGAGCACTCGGCTATATTTCAATGCTTGGTGGGTGAGTTTGATAACCCTATTGAGAAAATTTACCTGACTGCCAGCGGCGGTCCGTTTAGAGGAAAAACAAGAAACGATTTACTTAACATTACCAAACATCAGGCACTTAAACATCCTAACTGGAGCATGGGTGCAAAAATCACCATAGACTCTGCCACCCTTATGAACAAAGGACTGGAGGTAATAGAAGCCAAGTGGTTGTTTAATATAAAGCCCGAGCAGATAGAAGTGGTTATACATCCGCAAAGTATTATACATAGCATGGTGCAGTTTACCGATGGCAGCATTAAAGCCCAGCTTGGCCTGCCCGATATGAAGTTACCTATACACTATGCCTTTAGTTACCCCGATAGAATTGCCACACCTTTTGAACGTTTTGATTTCACTAAATACCCTTCCTTTACGTTTGAGAAACCCGATACCCAAACCTTTGCCAACTTAGCTCTTGCTTACCAGGCGCTTGATAAAGGAGGTATTATGCCCTGCGTGCTGAATGCCGCCAACGAAATTGCCGTTGATGCCTTCTTAAAAGAAAAAATCTCCTTCCTTAAAATGAGTGAAGTGGTAGAAGCCTCTATGGGCAAAATAAATAACAAAAAGAACCCATCTTTAGAAGATTACTTTGCTTACAATACAGAAGCAAGAGCCATAGCTGCTTCTCTTATTTAATTTGATTATTTCCATTTGGAAATAATCACTTTAATTAACCACTATTTTTTTTCTGAATTGCTGGCTGCCCGATGTAGCTACAAATAAATAAACACCTTGGGTTAATTTGTTTTCTTCTAAATTTAAGGAGAAGTTATTTCCATCAAGACTTATTTGTTTATTTACCACTTCTCTTCCTACCATGTCAAAAAGAGATACACCAATAGTATTTGCTTCAATTTTAGGAATTCTTCCGTTTAAAATTATACCATCATTTGGATTTGGAAAAATCTCCATTTCCACACTTTCATTCAACTTTATAATATCTGTAGAAGATGTTAGGCTCACGCTTAAGTTATCGATACCTACATCGTGAGTGCCTTTATCTGTAACTATAAACCTCAATACAGATGTTGCCGAAGTAGCAGTTGTTGTAAAAATTTGATTAGTCCAAGTAGTGAAAGAAGCAGTAGTAATAGTATATAAGGTAGTAGGGAATGTAATGCCGCCATCAGTAGAGAGCAACACATTAAAAGAAAAGGGAGAAGGGGAAGATTCATCATGTATATAATCGAACTGGATAGTTTTTGAACCCGAAGTAGAAAGATTAATATATAAATCCATCATTCCTGTTGAACCTAATGGAGGTGGATCGTTATGAAACCTCGCACTATAAATGCCACTGGCAGCAGCAGGAGTGTATGCCCCGTTTGTAGGGTTGGTCCAGTCAACACCTGTATAATCATCACGATGCCAGTAATCATCACCGGTAGGAGTAGTACCTCCAATATTGCTTTTCCAATATTTATCCGGAGATCTTTGAGCACCACTATTGCAAGTATCCATAAGCCATACATTCTCAAAAGAGGTAGTGTACGGAACGCTGGCATAATAATTTTTACAAACAAGGCTTGTAGTATCTACATGTACATACCAACGAGGATCGTAAGAAGTAAGTTGTGATGCCGTATAAGATCGATAAGAAACTTTCCAATCAACAGCCGAAGATTCCATCAGCAAAAAAGTACCCGAAGAATAATTTGTATCTACCAATCTTACATGAGAACCAGCGTTATTAAAAATATCGCCTTGCTTGACCTGCGATGCACTTGTGTAATCATTAGAAATACTTGGCAAAGTGTTGGTGCTATATTTAGTAGTTAAGCCCCAGGCATGCGAAACAAAACCCGAGCAATCTACTCCTAAAGCACAACTCTCGCAGCAATCTCCGTTAGTAGTGCAATCATCATCGCCTGCTGATTTACCTGCAACAAGTCCTGATGTAAAAGAAGATTCAGACGAAAAACCTCCCCAACAATAGGGCATACCCACCGTATGATTTCCTACGGTAACCCACGTAGGAGTAGTTACACCACCACCTGCCGAAGGGCAACTGGTATTGTTATGAATATTAGAAGAAGAAGCTGTAAAAGTATACGTAGTAAAAGGGATGGCATTGTAATGTATCTGCGTACGGGTTATTGTTTGTGCCAATGCAACATAAGAAAACAAGGTAAGCATAAGAGCAAGTAATTCTTTGCGTTGCTGATGCTTTTTTATGGCTAATAAAAATTGTTTCATGAAAAATATTTTTAGGCGTTTATATTATTTTTGTTCGTTAACCTTTAATAGATGGTCATTAAAATGATATTTGGCGGCAAGTAATGAAGGCGGATAGTTTTGAGCCTTTTGCATTTCTGTTTCTGTAAGCGAAAAAAGACAAACACCTTGTGGAGTAGTAACCATATTGAATATTGCACCATCACTTGAAAGAGTAACATCTTTATTAGAAAGAACATAATAACAATCCGGAACTTTAATATCGCTGATGATATTACCTAATCCCTCTGAACCTAATTCAATACTTACAAGATGGCGCTCCACCTGTATAGGACTTTCGTTAATATAGGTTTGTATATCAAGTATTACTTTGTTTGGGGTAGCTCCAACCACATATACACCTGCTGTTTTTAATGTGGTAGCAAAAATCTTTTCATGGTGTTTGCCATCAGCAGTAACTACTTGCACTTTATAAGAATTGGCGCCGTTAAGCATACCCGAAATAAAAATGCCTGAAGAAGTAATCCAACCTTTGTATGCTTCAATTGCCGACTCACCGGATGCAGGTTCAATTTGAACGCTATTACCCGAAGGAAGTAATAGGTAAGTATAATTATTATAACGAGTAATTCTTTCTACACCCTTTAACGAATTAGGGTAAGCTATTTTTCTTAGAGTTTTTCCGGTTTCATCATAAACGATTACAGTGTTTTCAAAAAGCACATAAAAATTTCCTTTGTCGTAAACAAAATCACGAGGAATATTACCAACCGAAAACCGGCCAAGTGCCTTGCCATTTGACTTTTCTGTAATAATAATTTCATCCGATGCATCTGACAAAAAAGCTATACGGTTGTTGTCCATTAACTCAAAAGAAGTAACACCCAAATTAGCACCGGCTACTTTTTTATAACGAAATCCGTTAGCGTTATCCCATGGTGTCGAACAAAGTTCTTTCACCGTGTAACCTTTTTTTAGACTAGATAAGGAAGATTGCTGTGCATAAATCATATTAAACAAGCATAAACCTAAGCTAATTAATAGAATATTTTTTTTCATACAGTAGATTATTTAAAATAAAAATTCTTTCATGGTTTCTGATACAGGAAACCTATGACTACAAAAATATAAATTTTTGTAAGTTTTCAAAAATTAGCTTGCAATAGTTTTGTATTAGCTCTAAAATTATCAGAACCAAATAGAAATTTAAATACTCCTTACACTAAAAATTTTAACAAATTAGTATGCATGCATAACAATATTTTTATATATTTGTACTCCCGATGGTAAAAAAGCATACCGAAACCATAGACTCTAAATTAAAAACTGCTTGGCAGGTTGTTAGTCGTATGTACAATGCCGAAGCCACGTTGCACGATGCCACCATTGCCATGGCGCACTTTTTATTGAACGTGGATAGCCACGAAGGTTCTTTTGCCTCTGATATTGCACCGCAACTGGGCATGGAAAGCACATCCTTGTCGCGCATAATAACTTCTTTAGAAGCTAAAAAACTCATTACCCGCAAAAGTGATAAGACCGATAAACGTAAAATACTGATTACCCTTACCAAAAAAGGAAAAGAACAAAAAGAGTTAGCTAAGAATATTGTAAGAAACTTTAATCATTTGGTAGAAGTAAAATTGGGCAAGCAACGTGTGGAAGATTTTTATAAAACCATTGATGAGATAAGTGAACTGGCAGAAGAAAGAAACAAATTATTAAAGAATTAAATTATAATAAACATGAAACGTATCATTCAAAAAGTTGCCGTATTAGGTTCGGGTGTTATGGGAAGCCGTATTGCCTGTCACTTTGCCAACATTGGTTGCGAAGTATTGCTTTTGGATATTGTTCCTAAAGAACTCAACGATGCCGAGAAAGCAAAAAAACTAACGCTTGAAAGCAAAGCCGTAAGAAACCGCATTGCAAACGATGCATTGGCTTTTGCTTTAAAGTCAAATCCTTCGCCTATTTACTTAAAGAAGTTTGCTTCACGCATCAGCATTGGCAACTTTGATGATGACATGAAAAAGATTGCCAACTGCGATTGGGTAATTGAAGTGGTGATTGAAAATCTGGATATTAAAAAGAAGGTTTTTGAAAACGTAGAGAAGTTCCGCAAGCAGGGCACGCTTATTACATCTAACACGTCGGGTATCCCAATTCATTTAATGACCGAAGGCAGAAGCGATGATTTTAAAGCGCATTTCTGCGGCACGCATTTCTTTAACCCTCCGCGTTACCTGAAATTATTAGAGATTATTCCTACCCCACATACCGATAAAGAGGTTGTTGATTTCTTAACACGCTATGGCGAAAAGTATTTGGGCAAAACAACCGTGTTGTGTAAAGATACCCCCGCCTTTATTGCTAACCGTGTGGGTGTGTATGGTATCATGGCGCTGCTGCACATTGTTGAGAAAATGGGCTTAACGGTTGAAGAGGTGGATAAACTAACCGGCCCGGTTTTAGGTCGTCCAAAATCAGCTACGTTCCGTACAGGCGATGTGGTTGGTTTAGATACTTTGGTGTTAGTAGCTAACGGCTTAAAACAAAATTGTCCTAACGATGAAGCCAACAGTTTGTTTGTGTTGCCGGAGTATTTAAAGAAAATGGTAGAGAACAAATGGCTGGGCGATAAAACCGGACAAGGTTTCTACAAAAAAGTAAAAAACAAAGAAGGTAAATCGGAGATACAGGCACTTGATTTAAAAACACTGGAATACAAACCATCTCAAAAAGTAAAATTTGCAACGCTTGAGTTAACCAAACCTATTGACAACTTAAAAGAACGTGTTAAAGTTTTAGTTGCCGGAAAAGATAAAGCAGGTGAGTTTTACCGCGCCACCTTTGCAGGTTTATTTCAGTATGTATCAAACCGCATTCCTGAAATTGCCGATGAGTTATATCGTATAGATGATGCCTTAAAAGCAGGTTTCGGTTGGGATTTAGGTCCGTTTGAATATTGGGATGCCATTGGTGTAAAAGAAGGTGTGGCTTTAATGGAGCAAGCCGGAAACAAACCTGCTGCATGGGTTACAGAGATGTTGCAATCTAATGCCTCTTTCTATAAAATAGAAGACGGCGTTAAAAAATATTATGATATTCCTTCTAAAACTTACAAAGTAATTCCGGGTACAGAAGAATTTATTTCATTAGAAAATATTCGCTCAACCAAAACCATTTGGAAAAACAGTGGCGTTACCATTACCGATTTAGGTGATGGAATTATCAATGCCGAGTTTCACACAAAAATGAATACCATTGGTGGTGATGTGTTGCAGGGCTTAAACAAAGCCGTTGAACTTGCCGAGAAAGATTACCGTGGTTTAGTTATCAGTAACGAAGGTGCAAACTTCTCAGCCGGTGCTAACGTAGGTATGATATACATGATGGCTGCCGACCAAAACTGGGATGAGCTAAACATGGCAGTTAAGGTGTTTCAAAATGCAACCATGCGTTTACGTTACTCTTCTATTCCTGTGGTGGCTGCTCCTCACAACTTAACCCTTGGTGGCGGTTGCGAAATTTGTTTACACGTAGATAAAGTAGTTGCTCATGCTGAAACCTATATTGGCTTGGTAGAATTTGGTGTTGGTTTAATTCCCGGTGGTGGCGGCACAAAAGAATTTGCTTTGCGTTTAAGTGATGCCTTGCATGAAGGAGATGTGGAGTTAAATGCTTTTCGCGATAAATTCTTAACCATTGGTCAGGCTAAAGTAGCCACATCAGCTTACGAAGCTTTTGATTTAGGAATTCTTGTTCCCGGTAGAGATAAAGTGGTAGTGTCGCGCAGCCGTCAATTGCTTGAAGCAAAAGAAGAGTGTTTAAAAATGGCTGAAGCAGGTTACACCAAACCGGCTCCAAGAAATGATATTCGTGTGCTTGGAAACACAGCACTTGGTTTAGTTTATGTAGGTGCCGATTCTATGAAAAGCGGAAATTATATCAGTGAACATGATCAAAAGATATCCGAGAAATTAGGATTTGTTTTAGCAGGCGGTAATCTTTCTCAACCAACCATGGTATCTGAACAATATCTGTTGGATTTAGAGAGAGAAACTTTTGTTCAATTATGTACAGAAAGAAAAACGCTTGAACGTATTCATAGCATTATTAATGGAGGAAAGATTCTTAGAAATTAATCACATTTAAATCTAACAAATATGAACGCATATATAGTAGCAGGTTTTAGAAGTGCAGTAGGCAAAGCCAACAGAGGTGGGTTTCGCTTTACACGCCCTGATGATTTAGCAGCTGATGTAATTAAACATCTGGTTGCTTCTGTTCCGAATCTGGATAAAGAACGTATTGACGATATAATGGTTGGTAACGCTATGCCGGAAGCAGAGCAAGGCTTGAACGTTGCCCGTCTGATTTCCTTAATGGCTTTAGATACCGATAAAGTATCGGGTATGACGGTTAATCGTTACTGCGCATCAGGTTTAGAAACCATTGCCATTGCTTCTGCAAAAATTCATTCCGGTCTTGCTGATTGCATTATTGCAGGTGGTACAGAAAGCATGAGTTTAATTCCTATGGGAGGATGGCGAATTGTACCGAATCCAAAAATTGCCAAAGAACATGCCGATTGGTATTGGGGCATGGGTTTAACTGCCGAAGCAGTTGCTAAAGAATTTAACGTGTCTCGCGAAGACCAGGATATGTTCAGCTATCATTCACATCAAAAAGCTATTGCGGCAATTAAAGCTGGTAAGTTTAAAGATGAGATTGTTCCTGTAAAAGTTTCTGAAACCTATTTAGATGAAAATCAAAAACGCAAAACACGCGATGTGATTGTTGATACCGATGAAGGTGCCCGAGCAGATACTTCAGTTGAAGCATTAGCAAAACTAAAACCTGTATTTGCAGATGGCGGAAGTGTAACAGCCGGTAACTCATCGCAAACAAGTGATGGTGCAGCTTTTGTATTGGTAATGAGCGAACGTATGGTGAAAGAATTAAACTTAAAACCAATTGCGCGTATGGTATCTCATGCGGTGGCAGGTGTGCCTCCACGCATTATGGGTATTGGTCCAATTGCAGCTATTCCTAAAGCAGTTGAAAAAGCAGGTTTAAAATTGAATGATATTGATTTGTTTGAATTGAATGAAGCCTTTGCTTCTCAATCATTAGCGGTTGTAAGAAAATTAGAAATCAATCCGGATAAAGTAAACGTGAACGGTGGTGCCATTGCATTAGGTCATCCATTAGGTTGCAGCGGTGCAAAATTATCGGTGCAAATGTTTAATGAGTTGCGCCGCCAAAAGAAAAAATATGGTGTAGTAACTATGTGTATAGGTACTGGACATGGTGCTGCTGGTGTATTTGAATTGTTGTAGCAAGTATAAAGTATCAGGTAACAAGTATTGCAATAGATGAACAATTTTAAAGAATTAAATATTTGGAAAGATGCTATGTTAATTGCAAAAAGTGTTTTTGTAGTTACAAAACAATTCCCTTCAGATGAGAGATTTGGACTTACTTCACAAATCAATCGTTCTGTTATTTCTATTCCATCTAATATTGCGGAAGGTTGCGGAAGAAACTCAAAAAAGCAATTTCATCAATTTCTTGCCATTGCACTTGGTTCAAGTTACGAATTGGAAACACAGCTTATGTTAGCTGAATCTTTTGGGTATATTAATAATGAAAAGTTAAACGAATTGGTATTGGAAATAACTAAAAATCAAAAAATGACCGTTAAGTTAATGGAATCTGTATTAAAACAATCCTGATACATGATACCTGTTACTTGATACTAAAAAAATAAAACATGGAAACAAAATCAACAACTATGAAAACAAAAGGCGGAGAGTTTATTATTAAGGAAACAAACGCACAGGACATTTTTATTCCGGAACAATGGACGGAAGAGCAGTTAATGATGAAAAAAACCTGTGAGGATTTTGTTGCACAGGAAGTACTTCCGCATTTAGACAGAATCGATAATCAGGAACCCGGTCTTGTGCCTTCTATTTTAGAAAAAGCCGGAGAGCTTGGTATTCTTGGTATTTCTGTACCTGAAAGCTTAGGTGGTTTAGGTTTTGATTTTGTTACCTCTATGTTGACTACCGAAGTTATTGGTGGCGCACATTCGGTGGCTGTTGCTCTTTCTGCACATACAGGTATTGGTACTTTACCTATTTTATACTATGGTAACGAAGCACAAAAAGCTAAATACATTCCTAAACTGGCTACCGGCGAGTGGAAAGCTTGCTATTGTTTAACTGAACCGGGCTCTGGCTCTGATGCTAACAGCGGAAAAACTTCAGCTAAACTTTCTGCTGATGGTAAACACTATATCCTTAACGGACAAAAAATGTGGATTACCAATGGTGGCTTTGCCGATATATTTACCGTGTTTGCAAAAATTGATGATGATAAAAATCTTTCAGCATTTATTGTTGAAAAAGCATTTGGCGGAATTTCTTTAAACCCTGAAGAACATAAAATGGGTATTAAAGGAAGCTCTACCCGTCAGGTTTTCTTTAACGATTGTAAAGTTCCCGTTGAAAATCTTTTATCAGAAAGAGAGAACGGATTTAAAATTGCTGTAAACATTTTAAACATTGGTCGCGCAAAATTAGCAGGAGCTGCTATTGGCGCATCTAAACAGGTAAACACAAAATCAGTTGAATATGCCAATGAGCGTAATCAATTTGGCCGTCCTATTTCTAAATACGGAGCCATTCGTTATAAACTAGCTGAACAGGCTGTAAGAATATATGCTTCTGAAAGTGCTACCTATCGCGCTGCACAAAATATTGAAGATGCCATTCATGCTTTAATTGCGGGTGGAATGGATGAAGCGAAAGCCAAATTAAAAGGCATTGAACAGTTTGCTGTTGAGTGCGCCATTCTTAAAGTGCATGGTTCTGAAGTATTGGATTATGTAGTGGATGAAGGTGTGCAAATTTATGGCGGAATGGGTTATAGTGCTGAAGCACCAATGGATAGAGCTTATCGCGATGCACGCATCAACCGTATTTTCGAAGGCACCAATGAAATCAATCGTATGTTGATTGTGGACATGCTTTTAAAACGTGCCATGAAAGGTGAACTTGATTTAATGGGGCCTGCACAAAAAGTGGCTGCTGAGTTAGTTGGTATCCCTGAAATGAGTGAACCGGATGAGACTTTGTTTGCATACGAGAAAAAATTAATTGCGAATTATAAGAAAGCAATCTTAATGGTGGCAGGTGCAGCCGTTCAAAAACTAATGACTACCCTAAGCAAAGAACAGGAAGTTATTATGAACATTGCCGATATGGCTATTGAAACATATGTAGCTGAATCTGTTTTATTACGTACCGAAAAATTAGTTGGCATGCGTGGAGAAGAAGCATGCAAAGAGCAATTAGCCATGATGCGCATTTATATAAATGATGTCTGCGATAAAATTGGAATATATGGCAAAGAAGCGTTAAACAGTTTTGGGGAAGGAGATGAATTGCGCATGATGTTAATGGGTCTAAAACGTTTCACTAAACAAGACTCTTTTAATCCAAAAGCAGCAAGACAAGTTGTGGCAGAAAAGTTAATTGCAGCGAACAAATACTGCTTCTAAATTAAAATGGAAAACATTTTTTACGAAGGTAAAGTTATTTGGAGTATGGTAGATGCCAATATGCATCTACGCCACTCGGCTTATGCTGATTTTGCTGCACAGGCACGTTTAGAGATATTACATTCAACAGGCTTCAATGCTGATTTATTGGAGAAATTACACGTGGGTCCTATCTTATTTCGTGAAGAATTAATCTATATGCGTGAAGTTCGTCCTAATGATACCATTAGAATAACCTGTGCTTTAACTAAAGCAAGAAAAGATGGGTCTCGTTGGTCATTCACACAGGCTATGTACAGAAGTGATGGAATACAAGCAGCCCAGATTAATGTGGACGGAGCATGGATAGATACTATTAAGCGAAAATTAGTAGGCTTGCCGGAAGAATGGGCGGCAAAATTTTTGCATATTCCAAAAAGTGCAGATTTTATTTTAGAAGATGTTCCGGTAAAAAAAATAGAACCTGTTGTAGCAAATAAAAACATGACCCCATTAGAAGAAAAATTTGAAGCGTCAAAAAAGCGCGTGATGGAATTAACCGAAAAACCATCTAACGAAAAAATGCTTGAATTATATGCATTAAACAAACAGGCTACCATCGGCGATATTAATGCCGATAAACCTGCCATGTTTGATTTTGTGGCGGCAGCTAAGTACAATGCATGGAATGCTAAAAAGGGCATGAGTAAAGAAGATGCTCAACAAAAGTATATTGATTTTGTAGAAAGTTTATTTCAAAAAGCATAATGGATAAATTAAACGCATTAGTACAAAAAGCACAGCACTCCAAATTTTATTTGTGGGCGCTTAACTTTATGCTATTGCGTACAGTACCATTCAACAATCCGCATAAATTAAAAATACAAACTATCGCTGATGATGGTGTTACCATGTTTGCAGGCAATATTAAAAATAACCGCAACCACATAAAAGGGATACATGCTTGTTTATTAGCTACTCTTTGCGAATATGTTACAGGTTTAAGTTTATTATTACATCTATCACCAAAAGAGTATCGTATTATTTTAAAGAATATTCATATGACCTATCATTACCAGGCGAAAAACGATGTGTTTGTTAAATTTAAAATATCTTCAGAAGAAAAACAGAATATTCTACGTTCTTTACAAAAAGAAGAGGTATTATTTAAAGAATTTATAGTTGAAGTATTCGATACAAATAAAAATCATATCTGTACCGGTTTAATCAATTGGCAAATAAAGGCTTGGAAAAATGTAAAAACTCAATTAAGTTAACAATGAAAAAAATTCTTTCTATTTCAATAGCTCTTATCCTAAGTGTAAATGCATTTGCACAAAAGATAAGTGAGGATATTATTATAGGCACTTGGCTTACAGGAAGCGGAAAAGGGAAAGTACAGATATACAAAACAGGTGTTGAGTATAATGGGAAAATTGTTTGGTTAAAAGAGCCTACTTATCCGGATGGGAAAACAAAAGTTGATAAACACAACCCCGATGTATCCAAACAAACTACCCCTATATTAGGATTGAATATGCTGAAAGGGTTTGTCTTTCACGATGATAAATGGATTGATGGAACTATATATGACCCTGAAAACGGAAAAACATATAGTTGCAAAATAACTTGGCGAGATGGAAAACTTGATGTGCGTGGTTACATAGGTATATCTTTACTTGGAAGAACGGATACTTGGTTTAAAGTACCTGATATTAAATAAATAAAAAAGCATAATACGAATGAATAAAATGAAAAAACTACTTCCTCTGTTACTATTAATTTCACCTATAATATATAAAGCACAGGGCTTTCAAGTAAACTTACAAGGGCAAGCTCAGCAAGCAATGGGTGGTGCAGGAGCCGCTTTAATACAGGATGGTGCTGCTGTATTCTTCAATCCCGGTGGAATGCCTTTCTTAAAAGACAATAGTGTAAATGTTGGAATAACACCTGTCATTTCACACGGAGCATTTTTAGAATCTAATACTAATGCTTCTGCTATCACTCAATCTCCTGTTGGTACTCCATTTGCCGGTTATGCTGTTTGGGGAGCGGACAGCAGTCATAAATTTTTCGGTCGTTTTAAATTTGGCTTAGGTGCTTATACTCCTTTTGGAAGTACTATCAAATGGCAGGATGGATGGACAGGGAGATTTGTGCTTACTCAAATACAATTATTTGCTGTATTTATTCAGCCCACTATCAGTTATAAAATAAATGACAAATGGGGTATTGGTGGTGGCTTTGTTTATGCAAGTGGTAAAGTTAATTTACAACAAGATTTACCTATAACTTTTCAAAACGGAAATTATGCTCATGCCACTATTGGTGGAAATGCAACCGGGTATGGTTTTAACGGAGGCATCTATTACAAACCTAGTAGCAAATTATCCATTGGACTTACTTATCGTTCGCAAGTAAATATGGATGTAAAAAAAGGTGCGGCTACTTTTAATGTACCATCTTCTCTTGCAGCTGATTTTCCAAATGGAAGCTTCACCAGTTCACTGCCTTTACCACAAGTAGCTACCTTGGGGTTTGCATATAGAGTTAACGATAAACTTGCCTTAGCATTTGATGCTAGTTTTGTTGGCTGGTATTCATATAAATCCATTACATTTAAATATGCTGATACTACAGCTCAATTACAAAACACTGTTTTGGTTCGTAATTACCAAAATGCATATTCATTTAGATTAGGTGGGCAATATAAAATACTAAATAACCTTTGTGGAAGACTTGGAGTAAGCTATTTAATGTCCCCAGTAAAAAATGGATATGTTACTCCTGATATTCCGGATGGAAACCGGTTGAATGTGATGGCTGGTTTAGGTTATAACATAGGTAAACATTTTGTTGCTAATGCATCTTTTACTTTTGAGGATATTACTAGGAAGGGTGATAATTCTCAGTCAATAGTTCCTTTATCCGGACAGACTATCATTCCTTTAAGTGGAACTTACAAAGTATTTATATACGCACCGGGTTTATCTGTAACATATAAATTTTAATAAATAGTAACATGAAACATATTATTTTCAAATCAATTGCTTTTACATTAGTAATAATTTTATGCTCTTCTTGTAAGCCAAAATTAACTGCACCTTCACCAAGTAAAGGCAATATAGACCCATCCCGTTATGTTGCTGTTGGTAACTCTATCACGTCAGGATTTGCGGATGGTGCTTTATATTATCAAGGACAATTGGTTTCCTTTCCTAATCTAATAGCCGGACAATTAAAATTAGTTGGTGGTGGAAACTTTACTCAACCGCTAATGAGTCCTAGTTCAATAGGAGTTGGCTCAACAGGTAATGCCCCATTTAAATTAGATTACTCAACAGATTGCCTGGGAGTTAGTTCTCTAGGCCCTGTTCCTACGGCAACTATAGGTGATGTAAGTGCGTTTTCTACAAATATTTATGCTGCTCAAGGGCCATTTAATAATATGGGTGTGCCTGGCGCTAAAGTTATTACAGCTCTTGCTCCTGCTGATGGAAACCCAGCAAATGGTATCGGAAAATACAATCCATTTTTCACACGTATGGCTAAAGATGCAACATCTTCATCCATTATTTCGGATGCTATGCTTTTAAATCCTACATTCTTTTCTTTGTTTTTAGGAAATAATGATGTGTTACTTTATGCTACCAATGGAGGTGCTTCAGATTCTATTACCCCACCTTTTGGACCTGCAGGTGTTGGTTTTGATGGAAGTATAAATGCCATTGTGTCAACCCTAACATCAGCCGGTGCTAAAGGCGTAATAGGTAATATACCTGATATTACTGCACTTCCCTTTTTTACTACTATACCATGGAATGGTTTAGCGCTTACCCGGCAAGGTCAGGCAGATTCGCTTAATGCTGCCAGACCCGGCATTAATTTTAATTTTCATGTAGGTAATAATGCTTTTGTTATTTCCGACCCATCAGTACCTTATATAGGTATAAGACAAATACAAGAAGGTGAATTAATATTATTAAGCGTTCCCCTAAACTCGATTAAATGTAAAGATTGGGGAAGCTTAGTCGCTCTTCCCAATCAGTATGTATTAACTTCTACCGAAATACAAAATATAAAAAATGCTACTAGCGCATATAACGCTACTATTCAATCGGTAGCGCAGGCAAAAGGTTTGGCATTTGTAGATGTAAATGCTTTCATGAGTCAAACACAAAAAGGCATTTCTTATGATGGTATTTCCTTAAATGCACAATTTGTAACGGGTGGAGCTTTCTCTTTAGACGGTATACACCTTAACCCAATTGGCAATGCACTTTTAGCTAATCAGTTTATTCAGGCAATAAACGCAACCTATGGTTCAACTATTCCTCAAGTGGATGCTACCAAATACAGAGGTATTATATTTCCTTAAAAATTAAAACATAAAACAATTAATAATTCAATATAAACCAATCAAAATAAATAATCATGAAAAAAATCTATCTATCTGTAGCAGCTGCTTTAGTCATAAGCTCTGCTGCATCAGCACAATGTAGTGGTCGTTATGCCAGTAGCGTGTATTCAACATACAGTGTTACAACAGGCATACCTTATGGCTCTAATATAACTTATACAGGTGCTACGCAAACACTGACTTTAGATTTTTATCAACCATCTGCCGATACAGCACACGTAAGACCCTTAATTATTTGGGCACATGGTGGTAGTTATGTTGGCGGAACTAGTGCCGATCAGGATGTTACAACATTATCTGAACAATTTGCATTAAAAGGATATGCTTGCGCTTCTATCAATTATCGTTTAGGTGTATCCAATTTTGATTCAACCGACCTTATCCCTGCTGTTATACGTTCTGTTCAGGATATGAAAGCAGCTATTCGTTTCTTTTATAAAGACAGAGCAACCGGTACTAATACCTATAAAATTGATACTAATCATATCTTCATTGGCGGGGCATCTGCAGGTTCCCTTACAGCCTTGCACACAGCATATTTAGATTCAGCCTGTAAAATACTTCCATACATTACCCAAACAAATTTAACAGCTTTAGGTGGGCTTGATGGAACTACTGGAAGCCCTGGTTATTCTCAAAGAGTAAATGGTGTAATCGACCTTTGCGGTGCATTGGGTGTTTATGCTTGGTTGAGCGCAGGTGCTGTACCTCTTTGTTCCATGCATGGTACTGCCGATGCAGTTGTGCCTTATAGTCGTGGTATTGTAAATCCGGGTCTTCCTATTATGTATGCCGATGGCAGCCGTATGCTTTATAAAAGAGCACAATGTTTAGGTATACAAGATAATTTTTATACATGGTTAGGTGCGCCGCACGTACCTTTTGATGGTACAACTACTGCAGAAGTAGCTTATATGGATACTACCATAAACTTTGTTCGCGATTATTTACTGCAACGTTTAAATATAACTTGCCCGCCTTTACAACCTGCAAATGCTCCTTATGGTACAACTGCTCTATATACTTATACTTCTTCATGCGCTCCAAATACAGTTTATACAGATTGTGCAGTATCTGGAATTAAAAACATAAGCGCAAACAATTTATTACAAGAAGTATATCCTAATCCATCTACGAGCAATGTAAATGTTGTCTTTTCAAATATCAGTGACACCCATTTTATAGAGCTTACCGATATTTCAGGTAGAGTTCTAAAATCAGCCACTTCAACACAAGCCGTTTATACCGTAGAAAAATCAAATCTTAATGCAGGTGTTTATTTCTTAAAGGTTTCTAATACTCAAGGAGAAGCATCAATCCAAAAGATTATTTTCTATTAGAGATTAGTTCTTCTATCTGCTCAAAGGCTGTCTGAAAAGGCAGCCTTTTTTATTCCTATAAACTTTGTAGTTTTGCTTACATGACAAAGCTCGACAAAATAAAAAAATTTAATCCTAACGACATAGGAAATAAAAATGCAGGTATGTATGGCTTACCATTTACACAAGATGAATGCGAGATACAAATTATACCTATTCCCTGGGAAGTTACCGTTAGCTATGGTAGCGGAACAGCACAAGGTCCACACGCAATTTTAGAAGCTTCTTAT
>CAVXOV010000033.1:0-9718 GCA_963763345.1 uncultured Candidatus Saccharibacteria bacterium | reverse complement strand
GACAGTACCGTTCTTAGAAACATTGGCGTGCCTATAGCGCATAGTTACCTGGCTTATCAATCTATTCTGAAAGGATTGAATAAAATTATCCTGAATGAAAAAGCATTGCACGCCGATTTGGAAAAGAGCTGGATGGTTGTTGCCGAAGCTATACAAACTATCTTACGCAGAGAGGGTTATCCTAAACCATACGAAGCCCTGAAAGAACTTACGCGAACCAATGTCGCCATTACTCAAAATGAAATACATGCTTTTATTGAAACGCTTAAAGTGAGTGATGCCGTTAAGGAAGAATTGAAAAAGATTTCTCCGCATAATTATACAGGAGTGCATAATTTTTAAATGAAGGTTTCGGGATTTACCATTGCTAAGAATGCGGTTAAATTTGATTATCCGGTGGCGGAAGCCATTACCTCCGTGCTACCTGTATGCGATGAGTTTGTAGTGAATGTAGGTGACTGCAATGACGGCACTTTAGAGCTGATACAAAACATTAACTCTCCTAAAATAAAAATTATTCAAAGTGTTTGGGATGATAATCTGCGTGAAGGTGGAAAACTGTTGGCTGATGAAACCAACCGCGCCTTTGATGCCGTTAGTGCCGATAGTGACTGGGCTTTTTATATACAGGCCGATGAAGTGCTGCACGAAAAGTATTTAGATAAGATGCGTGCACGTATGAAAGAACATAAGTACAACCTGAAGGTAGAAGGGCTTCTGTTTGATTATACGCATTTTTACGGAAGCTATGATTATGTAGGCAATTCAAGGCGTTGGTACAGGAATGAAATACGCGTGATACGCAACGATAAGCATATACGTTCTTATAAAGACGCGCAGGGTTTCAGGAAAAATGGGGAGAAATTGCACGTTAAACCTATCGGGGTTTCTATCTATCATTATGGTTGGGTAAAGCCGCCAAAAGCGCAACAGGATAAGCAAAAGAATTTTCATAAAATGTGGCATGATGATGATGCTGTTAAAAAAATGGTGAGTGCTGCCGATGAGTTTGATTATAATACTATTGATAGCTTAACTGAATTTATCGGAACGCACCCTGCCGTAATGCAAAAGCGCATACAAAACCAAAACTGGGATTTTAGCTTTGATACTTCTAAGATAAATCTCTCCTTAAAAAATAAGCTGCTCCATAAAATGGAAAAGTTTAGTGGTTGGCGCATAGGTGAAAACAAGAATTATAAGGTTATTTAAGTTGCACCCTCTGACTTCGCTTAGGATGACATTGCTGATTGGGGCCAATCTGATACTCCATTTATGCAAAAGAATACTCGGTTGATAGATTCGGAGGTCTAGCCCCCTTGGGAAATAAGGTCGCTTTTTGTTCCAACAAACTATTCAATTCTTTTAAGTGGGAAATCTTTGGTAGGGGCAAGTATCAGTGGGAATTTTTCAATCTTAACCGAACTGCTATCTAAGCCAAACGCACGAGACTCGGCTACGTTGAAGAATTTGCGCAGGAAGAAATAAATATCCAGTATGATACGTTCCTTCCAAGGCAAATCATTATCGTATGAAAGGAATTTTTCGGTTATCACAAATTTAAAATCTCCTATCACGTTGTTTCTGTTTAGCGATTCGTAACGGCTGGTAATATCCACCTCATTGGCTTTTACCATATCCTGCACCACTTTGCGAAACATCACATTTATCTTAGGAGCTACACGAAATCCTAATTTAAAATCAACGCGTATTACATCATCCTTCATTATTTCGTGTACACGGTATTCCATTCTATAAGGCTCATCAGCCACATCTACATGCACAAACCAATACAAGTCGGCACGCTTAGGGCGCTTTTGCAAAATAGAGTAAATTACTTTTGATTCTATTTCATCTATATGACTGGCACTGGTAAGGTAAACCAAATGCGTTGCGTATTTAGGTATGGTTAAATCTCGGCTAAGTTCTGCTAATACATTTTTGTACTTATCTACTTTTACAAATTCGGTATAGCGGCTTCCAATCTTTTTAGCCAGATACCATACACTCATGATAGATATTAAAATAGCAGCTATTAATAAGGTTACATATCCACCGTTAAAAAACTTGGCAATATTGGCGTATAAGAAGCAAAGTTCAATTAATAGATAAACACTTATAACCATGATAGCCAAAAAGTGATTGAACTTTTTCATCCACAGATAGTGAAACAATAAGATGGTTGTCATTAACATACAAATGATGATGGACAAACCATAAGCAGCATCCATGTTTGCTGATTCGCGGAATTTGAGTGTTACCATAATACAACCTGCCAGCAGCAACCAGTTTACAGAAGGTATATAAAGTTGTCCACGCAATTCGGTAGGATATTTAACCAATGCCTTAGGCCACAGGTTAAGGCGCATGGCTTCATTAATTAACGTATATGCACCGCTAATTAATGCCTGAGATGCAATAACAGCAGAAACAGTTGCTATAACAATGCCAATGGGAAGAAACTTTTCGGGCATAATTAAATAAAAAGGATTAACCGATGCACCACCTATTTCGGCCAATGTTTGTCCGGCATGTTGAATAAGGAAAGCACCTTGTCCGAAATAGTTAAGCACCAACATGGTTTTTACAAAAGCCCAGCTTACACGTATGTTATTACGCCCGCAATGCCCCATGTCAGAATACAAAGCCTCTGCCCCTGTTGTACAAAGAAACACAGCACCCAGTACAAAGAAACCTTCCTGATGGATGGATAAGAGTTTAAGTCCGTAATAAGGATTCAGGGCTTTTAGTACGTTCATGTTTGAAGATAATTGTATGATACCTAAAACACCCAGCATGGTGAACCAGGTAAGCATCATAGGTCCGAAGAAACGACCCAGGAATTTTGTTCCGAATTGTTGCAGCAAAAACAAGGCAATTAAAATACCGATAACAATAGGCACGGTATTTATTTCGGGTTTAAAGGCACGCAAACCTTCTACTGCCGAAGCGATAGAGATGGGTGGAGTAATAATACCATCAGCTAATAAAGCACTTCCGCCAATAATAGCCGGTACAATCAGCCATTTAATTTTAAATCTTCTTACCAATGCATATAAAGCAAATATTCCGCCCTCGCCTTTGTTATCGGCTTTAAGCGTTAGGAAAACATATTTAATGGTAGTTTGTAACGTAAGTGTCCAGAATATGCAGGATATGCCACCCAGTACAATATCCGTTTGTATAGCATGATTACCAATAATGGCACTCATTACATAAAGAGGGGAAGTACCTATATCGCCATAAATAATTCCTAAGGTAACTATAAGACCGCCCAAAGTAACTTTGTTAATGTGGTCGGTATGGCGATTGCTCACAACGGAGTTTGTTTTTCGGTTACAAATGTAAAACAAAAAAACATGCCATATAGTTTATTAGCCGAATTGTTTTTATTGGTGTACATATCTTATTTATCGAACAACCAAGGGAAAATAAAAACCCTCACCAAAATGGTGAGGGTTCTCATAAGAATTATAACACGTAATTACTGAACGATAACTTTTTCCACGTGCTTATTTTGTTCATTAGTAATGGTAAGCATATAAATACCTTTTTGTAAAGAAGAAAGGTCAATAGAACTATTAATATCTTTGATAGAAGTTTTCAATACCTCTTGTCCTATAACATCCGTAACATAAAGAGTGGTAGCTTCATCAATACTTGACATACTAATAGATATTAAACCATTAGTTGGGTTAGGATAAATTACAATATGCTCATTATTTGATATTTGTTCTATACCTGTGCATGCACCTACTGTTACTGTAACTGTTTTAACAGCTGTACATAAGTCTTCTGTTCCAGTAATGGTGTATATAGTTGTAGTTGTTGGGCTTGCAATAACAGTTGCTACATTGGTTGAATCTAAACCGGTTGCCGGTGACCAACTATAGGTATTGGCACCGAAAGCAGTAATTGTAGCATGATTTCCTACACAAATAGTGTGAGAAGTCGCTACTACTATTGGGTTAATTACTGAAACATTAAAAGTTTCGTAATTTGCACATCCAGTAGTAGTAGTTCCTGCTACGCTATAAGAAGTGGTAACACTTGGTGTTACGGTAATACTTGTCGTAGTTGCTGAAGTGCTCCAAGTGTAGGTATTTAAACCACTTGCCGTAATAGTAGCAGAACCTGCAGCACAAACATTAAATGGAGTACTGGTAGAAGTACTGGTAAGTGAGATAGGGCAACCAAGCTTATGGCCTAAATGAAATCTATTGATACCGTGTCTTCCGTATGGTAACAATGAATCAGAAAAATTTCCTGCCCAACCGTTTAATGAATCTATCATTTGTACGCTTAACATTCTTACCGCGTTCGATGTACCGGCTTCTAATACTGTCCAGCTAGCACCATCGTTATAAGTTACCGATGTTACATAATGAGTAAGAGCACTATCAACACCAACCGACATATAACCTCTAGTTTTTGGTATTGTGCTAATAGCCGAAATTCCAACTGATGTGCTTTGAGTTACCGGAACCCATGTTACTCCACCATCTGATGTACCAACTAAAACATTTGTTGCAGATGCATTAACACCCCAGGCTAAACCATGTATCGAATCTCTAAAAGCTAAACCAGTGCAACCACCATCTAAACCAATAGAAGTGCTGACAGAATAAGCCCAAGTTTTTCCACTATCCGATGATGCTAAAACTTGACCATTATAGGTACCTGCCCACATAAAATGTTTGTAGGTTGTATAAGCACTTGGTATACCTGCATCAGCATTGATCGGAGTAGGCAAGTTAGCATCCGCTACACGTGTCCATGTAGTTCCACCGTTATGTGTACGGTAAATTTCCCACATATCAACAGTAGCAACACCTGTATTGCCATTAGGGTCACCAAAAACTATGCCGTTGTTAGCATCCCAAAAATGAACCCAGTCAACAAAAGCAACTGCTTGCCCAGTATACATGCCGGCAGTCTCCATGTTACTCCATGTTGTTCCACCGTTGGTAGTTTTTAATATTTGTCCGCTGTTAGTTGCGCTTTGTGCTCTGTTAGTTGTAACTATAAAAGCTGTATTAGCATCTACCGCCGAAATTCCTGACGGAGCGTAAGTAAGTGTATCAGGATTAAAATTACCTGCATGATAATTTGCTCCATCAATTGTTCTTGTAAATCTGTTCGATGTTGGGTTTGTACCCATTAACTGCCCTATACCCCATACAGTGTTTGTATCAACAACACTAAGGTTACGAACAAAATAGGTCGTATCTAGGTTCGAGTTATATGGCTGCCAAACCGCAGATGCTTGACTAAAAGCACTAATACCTATAGCACTAAGTGCAAGCGTAAATAATTGTTTTTTCATTTTTAATTTGTTTGTGGTTTAAAATTTGAAGGGCAAATGTAATTCAAATCTTGAATATTCAAAGCCTTTTAGTGTTAAAAACATAGACAAAAAACCCCTCACCATTTTGGTGAGGGGTTAAGTAAAAGTAAATAATCTTAATATATTACTTAGTTACAACAAATTTGCTAAACATTTTATTTCCGTTAGCGTTAATAGAATATAGGTAAGAACCAGCTTCTAAAGTAGAAACATCTACACTAACCGAATTAGCACCTGTTGCTAAGTTGTTATTACTGATTGTTTTTACAACTTTACCGGTAATATCATAAATCTCAACATCTACTTTAGATGATTTGTCTAAAGAGAAATTAATATTAATAGTACTGTTTGCAGGGTTTGGATAAGCAGCGTAAAGGCTTAAACCTCCTTTTGTTACTTTATCAATGCCCGCAGTATTCATGGTAATTATAGGAAATATAGCTATATCAAGATTTGCTCCTAATAAACTCTTCACAGAGATCCATGCATTAAGAACTTGTGTTCCACCTGAAGCTGTAGCTACTTCTCTCTCCCATGATAAGCTATCAGCTGTAGAACAGCCAATTGAAGTTGTTAATAATGCTAAAGTGTCGTGTGTTGCGTCTCCTAAAACAGGGCTTGTAACAGATACAAAGAAATTACCTGCTGGTACACTTACCGGCGTAGCGAAAGAAAGCATGTTAAAGCCACTTGTAGTAAAAGTGCTAAGCGATTTACCTGAACTAGTTCCAAGTACAGAACTGCTTGGGCCAAGAGTAGTTACATCTTGAGAATACACCACAGAAGTAAGAGAAGTTGTTGAAGCCGAAGAATACGCTTTAGCAGCTAAAGTTAAAACAGCTGTTACAGAAGCAGTACCTGTAACAGTATATTTTTCAGCAAATTCGGTAAGTGATACTGAATAAGTAACACCACCTTGTACTACTGGCTGCATATTTGTGCCAAATATATAACCGCTATCAATAGGAGCTGCCGCATCAAATTGATAGTATGATAAGTTAGCGCCACAGGTACTATCTGCAATAGAAGATGGCACAAGAGTGTCGGTTACCGTTGATTGTGTTCTAGCTGATAAATGCAAGCTAGTATTGGCAGCATTTTTGTGAAATGCTTTGGTGTTAAGTTGCTGTGCATTAGCTCCTAGGAGTAAAACACCAAGCCCTAATGTAAAATAGATTTTTTTCATTTTTTATTGATTTATGTTTTTAAAATTTGAAGGACAAATATAACTCAAATCTTGAATATCCCAAGGCTTTTTAATACAAATTACACTTTAAAATGAGGTCAATTAGTTAGTTTTAACAATTTTACCAATGCTTAAGGTGTTATTTTGCATAATTTGAATAGAATACACGCCGTTGCTTAAACTACTAATGTCAAAAGTATTTGTTCCATTGGTAAGCACCTTATTCAGTATGTTTTGCCCCATCACATTATAAACTTCTATAGTGGCAGCAGAAGCAGTGGTAGTAATGTTTATTATCCCGGTGGTTGGGTTAGGATAGATTTGTATATCTGTAGTACTGTTAACTATAGTTTTAATTCCGGCATACCCATAATAAGTAATACTAACATCATCCAAAAGCAAAGCAACTTGAGTTGCAGCATTTACATTCTTTCCTTCAAAACCTAAGATATAAGTACCTGTTGCGGGAACTGTAAAAAGCGCAGAATCTACTTGGTACTGAGATGAGCTAGTTCCAGCTTTAATAGTATCTATTGCTAAAAGCATCGTATCCATATTAATATGAGATGCTCCATTGCCCAGCCAAACATTTAATTTACCACTAAGAGTAGAATCTCCATATTTCAACGTATAAAACTTAACCTGATACAAAGGGCCTGCCATTAAATTTACACAAGGTGAAAACAACCAATCATCAGAAGTTCCATTAACTCCCGAAAACAAATACGCTGAATAATCTCCCGCATGAGGGTAATCACTATTAACTGTCCATGTACTACCACCTCCACTTACATGCTGGCTGCTCCAACCTAAAAGGTCACGTTGGTCTGCTTCAAACCCTGATGAATAAGGTACATTATGTGAGGTATAACTAACCGTTGAAGTAGTATCATTATTTGAATTGGCATCAGCTGATAAAGCTGTAAAAACTTTAATATTATAGATAGTGTCTGCCACCATAGTAACTGGGGTAATAAAATCATAAATAGCTGTATCGTTGGCGTTTATCGTACCCGTATATGTTTCAATTATTGGGATACCTCCATTTAAAATGTATCCTAAGTTAAAATTGGATTGAGCAGAAGTCCTATATTCCAAAACTTAAATGATACAGTTGCGGTATTTGTAGGTGCACATCCGTTGTTTACAATAGAAGAAACAGCACCTAAATCATTAGGTGCAGGTGGGCTTATGCTAATAGTGCCGCTAAGATTGCCACTGGTTGAATCTCCTAAGGTATGAGGATATCCATCTCCATGTGCAAAAAAAGTAGCTGTTTGAACAGTAGTTATGGTCGAAGAAATAATTACTTTAATGCTAAAGTTCTGAGGCGGGTTTGCCCAAATACCACCGGTGCTATCCACATCATTTATATGACTACCCCAAGAAATAGTTTGAGGTAATATTGGAGTGTTAAGATGTTCTGCCGCAAACCGGCAGTAACAGTATCCGCCGAAGGAAAACTCAGGATTTGCGGAAGTTGAAATAATGGTAAAAGTGGGTGGAAAATTAATGGCTAACGAGTCTATGTATTCCCCGTCTGTATTAGTTGTACTGATAGTAAAATTCAAATTCATGGTAGTGCCTGCGACATATCCGCTGTTGCAAACAATACTTCCTGCAACCTGCATAGGGTTATTATTTGCCCCATTATTACGTGCGTTTATGTTTTTGCTTGTAGTTGGTTTCTTAATTTTTACTGTTTGTTGCGCAAAAGATGTACATACAAACACAAGACTTAAACAAATAGAAAAATAAATTTTTATCATGCTTGTTTTACTATGATTTTTGATGTCGAATATACTAAGAAATAAAATAACAAATTATGCTCTCAGATTATTCTATAATCAACTTTTTAGTTATTGAATTATTCTTGTTATCAGTTATTGTTATAAAGTAAACTCCTGCATCTAAATCGGCTATATTTAAAGTGTATGTTGAATCTTGTATTTTACATAATGAATAAACATTGCCAAGTATATCAGTTATTTGCAGTAATGTATTTTCATTTATCAGTAAACCCTCAATAGTTAGAATATCCTTAGCCGGATTAGGATAAATTCTAAACTCTTCATTATAAATATTGACTTCGCTTATTCCAACTGGCGAATAACAAATAACCGGGAATAAAGTTAAAGAGGTTTGTAAACCCCAATCGTTGGAGTTGGAGTAAGCTCGCCAACCATGTACTCCAAAATCCCACGCGTAATTAGCTTTAGAAGAATCGTTTCTTGAGCAAAGTAATACTACCGTATCGCCAACAGTTGTAGGTAATTGCAATGAGATAAAGAAACCCGAATCGGGAATGGTTACCGGACTTGCAAAATTAAACAGATAGGGCACTTCATAATCAGATGGCAGCACAGGCGCCATGGCATGTGGAACTGCATTATTAGTTGGTGTAACGGCGGAAATAGCCGCCAATGAAGCTGTGGCCGTTGCAATGGGTGGAGCAGTATAAACAACTGTTACACTGCCCGTAGTAGCTGTAGTGGTTGTTGGACCATGTATCGTATCTCCCGTAAAAATAGCTAAGTTTATGGTTTGTGTTCCGTTTGTTCCTAATGCATATCTGTAAAAGACTGCTATTACCCCGGTCATTTGTGCACCGGCAGAATTATCGATGTATCAATAGGTATAAACGTAGCAAGAGCAGAATCCCCATAATGTTATTACCTGTTACATATCCCCCATTAATTGTAGTTACTGTTGAAGTAACGGCATATAGAGTTAAAGTATCTTTAGTTGCTAGGGTATATCGTATCGCAGGCCAACGTGTTAACCGCATTATGGTTGTTTGTTTTATAGGAATCCGTGTTACCCAGGTTATTCTTTAGTTCAAAATTTTGCTTTCCAATTTGCTGCGCATTAAGCGATATAAACAGGATGCTGAAACAAATTGAAAAATAGATTCTATTCACTTTTATTTTTTAATAAATTTGATACTTTAGAATTGGCTGTTGTCGATTTCAAATATAATTTAAATCTTTAGTCCCGTAATTAATTTAAACCATGAATACAATTTCACAAAAGTCCCCCATCACCTCCAAGCTACCTCGGGTAGGCACTACCATTTTTACCACCATGAGCAAGCTCGCGCAGGAAAACAACGCCATCAATCTATCACAGGGCTTCCCCGATTTTTCTTGTTCAGATAAACTGATTGAGCTTGTAAATCATTACAT
>CAVXOV010000032.1:0-49986 GCA_963763345.1 uncultured Candidatus Saccharibacteria bacterium | reverse complement strand
ACTGATTACACATTGCTACTTTCTTTTTACTCATTTTTTTGTCCACCAACTATTTATCAATATAATGTAAATACATTTAAAAATGAGCCTTTAGGCAATACTTATATTCAATTTGAAACCAAAAATTTTATTACAAAAAAGATTTACTATTATTCTAAAGACAGCACCCTTGTGCCTATGTACTTAACTTATAAAAACAATATAAAATTAAAAGGAAATAATCCGGTATTGTTATATGGATATGGAGGTTTTGGAATATCAATGGAGCCTTTTTATGACCCTGCCAACGTTGTTTTTATGGAAAGTGGAGGAATTCTTGCAACACCGGGTATAAGGGGTGGCGGAGAATATCCTGATTGGCACGAAAAAGGGAAAGGTTTAAACAAGCAAAACTCTTTTAATGATTTTATTGCAGCTGCAGAATATTTAATCGCAAATAAATATACTAACTCAAGTAAAATAGCAGCTATGGGTGGTTCTAACGGAGGGCTTTTGCTAGGTGCTGTTATGCTTCAAAGGCCTGATTTATTTAAAGTAGTTGTTTCTCAATCAGGTGTATTTGATATGCTTAGGTTTCATTTATATGATCTGGGTTATCTTAATAAGGGAGAATACGGAAATGTTAAAGACTCTACCAGTTTTAAAAATCTTTTAAGTTATTCTCCCGTTCAAAATGTAAAAACAGGTGTTAACTATCCGGCTACTTTATTGGTTGCTTCCGATAATGATAACAGGGTTAGCCCATTTCATTCTTTTAAATTTATAGCAGAACTTCAGTCTAAAGGAACTGGAACAGAACCTTATTTACTATACTATGAAAAAGGGGCGGACATAGTGGTAGCAGTGTGTTTGAAAAACGTATGGAAACAAATGCCTACATCTATTCTTTTATATTTAAACAATTAGGAATGAAAGCAAGAGGGTGGTAATTATAAACTTACTTCTTTATCTCAAAGTTTCGGTATTCTTTTACTTCGCTTTCTTCAGAAAATACTTCTTTGACATCTGCGCGCGGAGGGCCTATATAACACCACTCAATAAGCTTGTTTATGTTGTCTTCTTTACCTTCTGCTTCTATATAAACATCTCCGTTGGGCAGGTTCTTTACATAACCTGTAAGACCTAATTGTATGGCTTTAGCAAGTGTAGCAAAACGATAGGATACGCCCTGCACATTCCCTTTTACAATAATATTATAGTGACGCACTTACTTGTTTAGTTTTTCTAAATCGCGGTGCTCGGTTTTAAACAGCTCGTCGTGCGGAAGAGATTTAAAATACTCGTAGGTTATTTTTAATCCCTCTGCCCTATTTACTTTTGGTTCCCAACCTAATAAGGCTTTTGCTTTGCTGATATCCAGGCTGGCGTTGCTTAGGATCATCTTTAGGAAGTGGTAATGATAATTACTTTTTGATTAGCTCCGGTTAGTTTTAATATCTCTTCACCAAATTCTCTGATGGTTATCTCGCTTGGGTTACCAATATTTACCGGCATTGCATAATCACTTAAAAGCAGGCGGTAAATACCATCTACCAAATCACTCACATAACAAAAAGAACGTGTTTGAGAACCATCGCCAAACATGGTTAAGTCTTCACCTCTCAAAGCCTGACCAATAAAGGCAGGTAACACACGCCCATCATTAAGGCGCATACGAGGACCGTAGGTATTAAATATTCTTACAATACGCGTTTCTACCTGATGGGTATTGTGGTAGGCCATTGTGATAGCTTCCATAAAACGTTTGGCTTCATCGTAGCAACCGCGTGGACCAACAGGATTTACATTACCCCAATACTCTTCAGTTTGCGGATGTACGTTGGGGTCGCCATAAACCTCGCTGGTAGAAGCAACCAGTACACGGGCTTTTTTTACACGGGCTAAACCAAGTACGTTGTGTGTACCCAGAGAAGAAACTTTAAGTGTTTGTATAGGTATTTTTAAATAATCAATTGGGCTGGCGGGAGATGCAAAGTGCATGATGTAATCAAGCTCTCCGGCAATATGAATATGTTTGGTAACATCATGATGATGGAACTCGAAATGTTCTAACTTCATCAGATGCTGTATGTTGCGCATATCACCTGTGATGAGGTTATCCATGGCAATAACATGGTAGCCTTCTTTAATAAACTTATCACATAGGTGAGAGCCAAGAAAGCCCGCGGCACCTGTGATTAGAACTGTTTTTTTCATAACTCTTTTTTACCAAAGGCAAATGTACTCAAAAGCCTAAAATGCGTGGCAGATTAAGTCAATATTGTGAATAAACGTTAAAAAGTGCACTCGTACACAAGCAAAATCATTGCTTACACAAGCGAAATTCATTCTTATACAAGAGAAATGCATACTAGCACGTGAGAAAACGTCATTTACATGGAAGAATAAGACATTTTCCCTTCATTGCTCACTTCGACAAATTCTACTTGTTGTTCGTTTCGACAGGATCAGTGAGCAGTAATGTTTGTTAGTTATTAAGCATAACGGGCATAACCAGCATAAGGATATCTTCAGCAGGGTTATCTTTTTTGGTAGCGGTAATGATACCCGCACGGTTTGGTGCGCTCATCTCTATCTGGATTTCATTACCCTCGATGTTGGTAATCATATCCAACAGGAATTTGGAATTGAAACCAATCTCAATATCTTCGCCCACATAGGTACAAGTTAAACGCTCATTAGCTTCATTGGCAAAATCTAAATCTTCGGCAGAAAGGCTAAGCTGAGAGCCTGCAATTTTTAAACGAACCTGATGTGTTGCTTTGTTAGAGAATACACTTACACGCTTTAAAGCGCCTGCAAATGCTAGAACCATCAAAGTAGTTTGTTTGGGTTTTGTTTAGGAATGACGGCTTCGTAGTTAGGGTATTTACCATCAATTAAACGACAAATAAGTGAGTAGTTCCAAACACAAAGGTTGCGTTTGTTTTGTTGTATTCAATACTTACCACATCATCTGCACCTGCCAATAAATTCTTTAACAGAGTTAATGGCTTTTTAGGCATAATGAATGATGCGGCATGAGTTGCTTTAGAATCGCTACGACGGTAACGCACTAATTTATGTGCATCTGTAGCTACAAAAATAGAATCGGTTTCAGAAAACTGGCAAAACACGCCACACATTACAGGACGTAAATCATCATTACTGGTAGCAAATAATGTTTTGGTAATGGCAGTGCCCAATACATCCGTCTTCATATCAATAGACGCAGCACCTTCTAATTTTGGGGTGCGGGGGTATTCTTCGGGGTTATGACCTGTTAGTTTATACTCTCCGTTATCGGTACTTATTTTTATACCGAAATTCTTTTTATCGATTGAAAAGGTAAGAGGTTGTTCAGGGAAATTGCTTAAGGTATCTACTAAGGTACGTGCAGGGATGGCAATGCTTCCTGCCTCTTTTGCCTCTACAGAAAGTTGTGTGGTTACGGTAGTCTCCATATCAGAAGCAGAGACAACCAATTTATCTGGGTTAACTTCGAATAAGAAATTATCTAAAATGGGAATGGTATTGCTGGAGTTTAATACACCATTAATAGATTTTAAATGCTTTAAAAGCATTGTAGTTGATACAATAAAGTTCATACGTTTATCTTTTTTAAACTGAACAAAGTTAGTTTATAGTAGCAAAGTCAGAGGTTGACACCCTTTTAGTTTTAAACTACTTTTTAACAGTGCGTTTAGGCAGGAAATAAGCAGAAGATTGAAACAGTTTACCCCAAGTATAAACCGGAACACAGGCGAATTCAATATCATTCCAAAATTTCATGTACATATTTTGAGGATCATAGGGTAATCTGTTTCCTTTCTCATCATCCTGATGCCCCTCTTCAGGGGGTTTGTGATAAAATTTATACACTTCAGTTTTGTTATCCGTATCTGTAATAGATATTTGCATAAAATCTTTTGTTTTCCTTACAGAGTCAATTTCAGGTAAAAAAGAATTTGTAACCCAACGCTCTACATACAAATTCATAAAATAAGATAAATACTGCTGCACAGCAGTTGTATCAAATGGTTGTATTTTTTTACCCGAAAGTGTTGTTATATCAAATTTATGCAAGCCCATCACATTAATGGTATAAGATGAATCGGGGAACCCAGTAAGGTTTAAGGTTACACTTTTTATTTTATCGGGTGTAAGAGCTAATATTCTTTGGTCGCGCCAATCAGCTTCTGTAATAAAAAAACGAGGGACAATCGTTCCTACAAATCCAGGTAGCTCTATAGCATATACTTTATTATACGGTTTGTCATTGTCACCACCTTGCAATAAACAAAAAGTACCTCGTAAGTCTTGTGTTTCATGACCTAAGTACCATATTTTAACTAATTTTTTGTTTTGATAGATTTCGCATTTGGTTCCTCTTGATGCAATTTCTTTCAACATATTTTCTTGTGCAGCTTGAGGTGCAGGAAACTTTATTTGCGCCCTCATAAAGGTTATGAGAAGTAATCGAATACAATCTCTGCGCGCGGGGTATTTGCCATTTATCATCCAAATACCTTTATCATTTTTTTCAAGTAAGGCAGTAGCCCCAAGTTTATTGGCCAAAAATAATTTATCAATAGTGGCTGTATCAGGAACAGCGAAATCATCATCCTTACCGGTTATTGTTTTTCGTTTGTTTTTTGATATTACAAAAACTGTACCTGCTATAAGCAGCACCAATAGTGTAATTACAATTCTATTTCTTTTCATTAATGGAGGTAAATTTCTTTCTTCTTAAACTGGTTAATAGGGCACCTGATACAATTAGTATGCCTAAAGGAAATAATACATTATACAGTTTCCATTTAAGTGGGTTATCCAAGCCTATTTTTTTCCTGTCTAATAAACGAAGTTTTACTTCGCGGGTACGCACGCTCATCAGTTCTGGCCCATCAATTAAATAGTTCAAACAGTTTAGCAAAAATGTTTTGTTGGCAAATTGCTGTTTCATGTACTTGTCGTATCCAAGTGGTTTTACAGACCTTGTTGCATAATCGAAATCATTTTTAATAATATCTCCGTCAGAAATAACAATCATGGCAGTTGGCTTGCTTTTTTCTTTGAAGGCAATCGCGCTATCTTTTGCTATATTATCATTTAAACGATTTTGATAATTTGATTTAAAACTTCCTTCTAAAAGAATTGCCATTGGCTTATTGCCATTGGTAAATTGTTTTTCATTTAATTGGCCACTAACCATTGATAAAGTTACACGTGCGGGAACTGATTGCACTCTTGAGTTTTTAGAAGATGCTAGCAATATAGTTTTCTTTATTCCGTCTGCTTTAACAGTATCTATATATCCGGCAAATTCAAAACGTATTAACTCTAAGTTTTTCGTAATGGGATGATTGCCCTGCGGCATAACCATTGGTTTATATATCCATGGGAACATTTTTAAATCGGCCGAGCCACCTTTAAACCCTCTATTGATAGGGATGTATCCACATTGCATATCCTGCACCAAGGCTGGATTTACACGCACTCCATAATGAAACAGAATATCATCCAAATTAATATTGTTGTTTAAACCAAGCGTATAACCTTTTAGTTTGAGTGAATCGTAATTGGTGTAAATAGGTTCTAAACACCAAAGCACTTTACCCCCGTTCATAATGTATTGGTCTATTATAAACTTATCTTTTTCACTAACAACCGTATCGGGCCATGCCAAAATAATAGCTGAATAAGGCTTTAATGATTTTAAGTGCTTATTCATTTTGATGTACTCTACATCATAATACTCGCTTAGCGCAAAGTAAAGGTCTTTGGTAAGGTTAGTGTCTAACTCGTGATGATCTCTTATAAAAGCTACCCTAGGGCGTATAGTTTCCTGTATTTTTCGAATGGTGTTTGATAAGCCATACTCTAAATTTTGTACTGAGTTGTTTACGCATTGATCTGCAGGAATACCATCTTGCTTGTTAAATATCTGCCAAACACCTTCTCGGGTTTTATAGTAAACCACTGCACCCGGAAAAAGCACTTGCGTTTGTTCTCCTTTACCCGACTTAGTTCTTAGCTCTGTAGGGTCAATGCCTTTGTTGTATAACTCACGTTGAACATTAACAACATCATCCTTGCTCTTTTGATCATAAATATTAATGAACTCATAGTTTAAACCCTTTTTGGCATAAACTCTAAACTCATCCAGCATCTCTTTGGTTTCGTTTCTTAAACGAGTAAAGGCTGAATTAAAATCTCCTTCCAAATAAACTTTCACATACACTTCATCATCCAACTTCTGAAGCATCTCAACTGTAGAAGGATTCAAGGTATAACGTTTCTCACTGGTTAAATCGAAACGCTTAAAGAAATACGAACCTACAAAATTGAGCAATATCAATATCAGCAACCAGGCTACTAACTGGAATATTTGTTTTGATTTGGTGCTCTTCATTGCCACTTACGTTTATCCAGCATAAAGCGGGTTAATAAAACAAAGAAAGAAATCAAACTAAAAAAGTATAGCACATCGCGGGTATCTATTACTCCCCTACTTAGTGATGCATAGTGTTGGTTAATACCAAGTCCTACAATAAGCGGTTCCATCTTTCCTGCAATGCCCGATTGACCAATATAATCGAACCCGCTAAAGCAAACAAAACAAAGTACAAGAGCAAGAATAAAAGCAATTACCTGATTATCGGTAAGCGATGAAGCGAATATGCCTATGGCTACAAAGCCTGCACCCAGTAATAACAAGCCAATATAAGAACCCCAAGTGCCGCCACTATCAATATTGCCCACGGGTAAACCTAATTTATAAACCGAATAATAATAGAACAAGGTTGGTAAAAGAGAAATAGTAACCAAGGTAACTCCCGCAAAGTATTTAGCTAAGATTATTTGTAATTCGGTAATGGGTCTTGTAAATAACAACTCAATAGTGCCTGTCTTTTTTTCTTCGGCAAAGCTGCGCATGGTTATGGCAGGAATTAAAAACAGATACACAATAGGTGCAATGGTAAACAGAGGCTCTAAAGTAGAGAAACCATTATCTATAATGTTATATCCACCCGAGCTATCAGAGCCAATAACCCACAAGAAAAGCCCTGTAATAGTTAAGAAAATACCTATGGCAATGTAGCCGACAAGTGAGGTTAAAAAACTTTTTATTTCCTTGAGGTAAAGAACTAACATCGTTGCCGAGAGATATGTTTAGGAAAGGGTGTTTAAGCAGAAACTTTTTCTCCTTTTAATACGGCAGCCATGGTTTTGCCAATAGCTGCAGGAGAATCAACTACGTGTATACCGCACTCGCGCATAATTTGCATTTTGGCTTGCGCTGTATCTTCAGCACCGCCCACAATAGCACCGGCATGACCCATGGTACGTCCTTTTGGTGCAGTTTGTCCGGCAATAAAACCTACTACAGGCTTTTTGTTGCCGTTTGCTTTTATCCAACGGGCAGCCTCAGCTTCGTAATTACCGCCAATCTCACCAATCATAACAATAGCTTCTGTTTCAGGGTCGTTCATCAAAAGTTCAATAGCATCTTTGGTAGGGGTGCCAATAATAGGGTCTCCGCCAATACCAATGGCAGTAGTAACACCCAAACCTGCTTTCGCAATCTGGTCGGCAGCTTCGTAGGTTAAAGTACCTGATTTAGAGATAATACCCACAGTTCCTTTTTTAAATACAAAACCAGGCATAATACCTACTTTGGCTTCGCCGGCGGTAATAACACCCGGACAGTTAGGGCCTATTAACCTGCAGGCAGGTTTGCCTTTTAAATATTCTTTTACGGCAATCATATCCTTTACGGGGATGCCTTCGGTAATACAAACAATAACTTTAATGCCTGCTTCGGCAGCCTCCATAATGGCATCGGCAGCAAACGCAGCCGGAACAAAAATAATAGATACATCAGCACCTGCTTTGGCAACTGCATCGGCTACGGTATTAAACACGGGGCGATCTAAATGAGTAGTACCACCTTTACCGGGGGTAACACCACCAACCACGTTGGTACCGTATTCTATCATTTGGGTGGCATGAAAAGTACCTTCTCCGCCTGTGAAACCTTGCACAATAACTTTAGAGTTTTTATTTACCAATACGCTCATACTATATATTTTGAATGTTTATTTAAAAGAAAGCGCTAATATAAATATTCTGAGTTAATTACATGATTATATTAAGGAAATTTAAAAACAGGTTTTAAACCTTTTTGCTTGTTAAATAAATATATTCTAGATTGTAATTTAAATAAGATGCTATCTTTGTTATCATCAAAAAAACTAACACATGACAAAAACCATCACACAAAAAGTAATTTTTAAGAACACTACCCCAAAATATCTTTATGAGTTATACATGGACGAAAAAAAACATAGTTTAGCAACTGGTGCCCATGCAAAAATTACCGCCAAAGAGGGTACTAAATATTCTGCTTACGACGGTTATATTACTGGCAAAAACCTTCATTTGGTTAAAGACAAATTAATTGTACAAAGTTGGAGAGCTTCTGACTGGGATAAAAACCATACAGATTCAACCTTTATAATTAAGCTAGAGCCGAAAGGAAATGATGTGGTTTTGAATGTTATACATGCAAACGTTCCCACCGAGCAAGTAGAAGATATTAAGACCGGATGGCACGAGTTTTATTGGGAGCCTTGGAAAAAACAAATGGCAGCCAAGAAACCTACTGCTAAGAAGGCAAAAATGAGGTAAACCTTTATTCTTATGCGAAGAGCCGAAAGTAATTTCAGCTTTTTGTTTTATGGTCTTGGAGTATTTACAAAGTATGAAGTCAAATAGCTTAAGCGAATTAAAAAAAGAATTGCAATTAATACCACCTTCTGAATTGCTGGAACTATGCATTGCCCTTGCCAAATACAAAAAGGATAATAAAGAGTATCTAAACTATTTGCTATTTGAAGCGACCAATAAACAGGCTTTTATACATGAAGTAAAAGCTGAGATAGAAGAACATATTAATATCTTAAAGAGTCAACCAAACTTATATTATGTAAAGAAAGGTTTACGTAAGCTATTACGCATATTGGGCAAATATAGTAAATACGTAAACGATAAAGCGCTAAGCGCAGAAATACTGATTTACTTTTGCAGTCAATTAAAGCAATCGGGTATTCCCTATCCTAAAAGCCCTTTACTGGTTAATTTGTATGAACAGCAATTAAAAAAGATTAATACTCTTATTAATTTCCTGCATGAAGACCTCCAACAGGACTATCTGAATGATTTAGAAAAAATAAGTACATAAAAAACCTCCGCTGTATTACAACGGAGGTTTTTCCCATGGCATTGGGCAGCAAAAAAATTACTTTTTCTTTGCTACAGTTGTTTTAGTAGTAGTTCTTTCTTCATCATCAAAAGAAAGAGACGCAGCACCTTGAGCAGCTAAACGTGTTTCAAGAGCTTTTACTTGTTTTTTTAATTCATAAACAGTTTTATATAACTCTTCTGTTTCGCTTTTAAAAACAATAGGGTAGATAGCAAATACGCTTTCGTATTGTTTCTCAAATTGTTTTTTAACATCCATAGAGATGCTTAAAATTTCCCCTTTTAATTTAGAGTATTCGCTTGATTCAAAAAGCTCAGTAAACAAAGTTTCGTTAGTTTTTAACCACTCGTTATAGAACTCAGTAAAGCTTTGTTGTTGCAAAGTTTCAGGAGTCATTTTTTCGAACGCTTTTTTAGCAGCTTCTTCCATTGCTTTTTGCGTAGTAGCATATAAGTGCTGTTGCAATTGAGCTTGTTTTACAGAGTATTCAGAGATTTTATCCAATAACTCGATGTTAGCTTCAATAGCTTCTTTTTCTTTACCGGCTTGAGTTAATTTTAAGATTGGCTCAAAGCTCTTAGAAAACACGTTTTGCGCATGTTTGTACATATCAGTAAGTTTAGCAAAATCACCAGATACTAATTGAGGGAACTCATTAGAAATGTTAGTGAAAGTGTTTGCGTATTCTTTAGATAAGTTATGTTGGTTAACAAAATAATCTTGGATTTTTTTGATAGAAGCATCAAATACATCTTTCAAAGTAGCCTGACCATACATAGACTGGAACATTTGCTCAGTGATTGCTTTATAAGCATCAGGTTGTATGAATTTTTTAAATCCATCAACAGAGAAATTACCATTTTGGAAAGAAGTAAAAGCTGGTTGCCAAAACTCTTGTAATTTTAAATACACTTTGTTACCTTCAAAAATATTCTTGAAAGCATCTTTGTTTAAAGCGCTTGGAATATTTTTAGAAAAAGTATCGTAAGTAGTATTTAATGTACTAATCCAAGTGTTGTAGATGTTAGTCCAAGCTTGGTTAGCTTGATTATAGTTAGTCATATAATCAGCAGGAGATTTACCGAAGTTAGAGATAGTACTAAATAAACCTTGGTTAAAATCAGTCATTTTCTTTACTTCTGCTAATTGCTGGTTATACCAGTTCTTTAAAAACTCTTCAGGTTTGTTAGTGTCAACTTTAGAGAAATTAGCTTGCATACCGCTAAATACACCCATTTGTTTGTCCATCCACTCTTTGTAGATAGTTTGAGCTTCTGTAGCAATGTTTCCACCTACTAAAGCTGTTTGGATTTTTTTTGTAGAATCAACCCAGCTGTTTATAGCTTCTGTTTGAGTCTCGATAATCGAATCAAGAAATTGATTGTTGGTCTTCATTTTTTTTTGTTTAATCGTTTAATTTTTTTGGTTAGGCTTTTTATTGCGACACAAAGGTCGTACATTTTACCTATACCAGTCAAGTAAAATCGTAAAAATTATCAATTATTTAATATTGGTAACAATTTGGTAACATTGGAAGGTGTCAAATGTTAAATTATAGAAGATATTTGATGATTTTATCCTTCATAATTTAATAAACCTTCGAAATGTTATATAAACGAAGCCTATTTTATTACCGAAACAGTCCCGTCAAAGTCATGTTCGTTGTTTTTTTCATCTCTTAGCTGAACTTTCCAAACATACACTCCTTCTTGTACAATATTTCCTCCTTTACCCTTAAAAGTACCATCCCAACCTTGGTCTAAGTTATTAGATTGAAATATCATTTCCCCCCATCTGTCAAAAATCATGATGGTGTAGCTTGTTATGCCTATTCCAACCCCTTTAAAAACCTCATTTAAACCGTCTCCATTTGGTGTAAAGGTATTGGGTATATAAAAAGTGTATCCGGGGTTTATAATAATATCGTGTGTTATAGAATCTTTACAACCATAGCTATTAGTAACAATTTGCAACACGGTATAGTTTTGAGGAACATTGCTGGTAAAGGTGTGGGTAAAATTGGGGTGCCCTGCAACCACATACCCATCAGATATATAATAAATATATCCTGTAGCTCCTTCTGCCTGATTTTCGATAGTAACGGTAGGGTCTATAATATCAATACTCTCGGGGGTGTAAGCAAAGCCTGCTATCGGACTAGGATATACAATTAAGGCATTATTTATAGTGGAAGTAGACGTACATCCACTATCGGAAACAACGGTTAAATTAATATTAAAAGTACCGGTTTTAAAGCAATGCACGGGCGAGTTTTGAGTAGAAGTTGTATTATCGCCAAAATTCCATAACCAACTCGCAATACTGCCTCCCTGCATAGTTGAGTTGTTAATCATTCCCACGCACATGTTATATGTACATCCCTTTTGTTGTGCTACGGCAAAATCTGCAACAGGCGTTGGGTTTACTCGTACAGGTTTTTTAATGGTATTCTGACAACCATAACTGCTTTGAACTTGCAGTGTTACTAAGAATAATCCGGCAGCAGTATAATTATTACTTGGGTTTTCAGATACATTATCAAATATTCCGTTGCTGGTAAAATCCCAGTCGTAAGCAGTAATACTTCCATTTTGAGAAGTGGATGCATTATTAAATTGCACCGATGTACCATAACAAACAGATGTGGCATTAAAGTTTGCTATAGGATTAAAATATACAGTAATGGGTTTAGTAATGGAATCCGCACAACCATCAGCAGAAGTAGCATGTAAGTGTGCAATTATAATTACCTCCTACCGAATAGGTATAGCTTGGATTCAAGGAAGTATTATCTATACTTCCGTTGCTGGTAAAATCCCATCCGTAGGAAGCAATACTGCCACTTGAAATGCTTGAGGTATTATTAAATCCATCAGCCTGTAACTGACAAACTGCATTGGCACTAAAGTTTGCATTAGGCTTAGGATATGCCATAACCGTTTGACTACTTACTGCTATACAACCGTAATTACTTGTTTCGGTTAACGTAACACTATATGTAGTTGGGTTTGTATAAGTGTGTTGTGGTGCTATTTGAGTAGAGCTTGTACCATCGCCAAAACTCCAAAGGCTTTGCACATTGTTTCCGCTTGTAATGGTGGAGTTATTAGTAAAAGCAAAAGTACTTCCTGCGCAGGCATTGTTAACCGAGAATACTACAGTAGGATTGGGGTTTATAATGATTGTATTTGTTATTGAACTTACACATCCTAAAGAACTGGTTACCTGTAAAGTTACAGAGTAAGTTCCGTTTGAAGGATATATGGTAGAAGGGTTTTGTGTAGTATTATCAAATGTTCCGTTACTGGTATAATCCCATGCCCAGGCGGTTATAGTTCCGTTTTGAGAAGTAGAAGCATCTGTAAATTGTGTAGATGCTCCATTACAAGCCATTGGTGAGGTAAAGTTTGCATGTGGATTAAAATATACAGTAACGGCTTTTGTTACAGAATCTGTACAACCAAAGTTTGAAGTAGCATGAAGCGTACTGTTAAAATTTCCTCCCTGAGAATAGATATAACTGGGGTTCTGAGTAGTGCTTTCTATTATTCCATTACTGTTAAAGTCCCACTGCCATGCAGTAATGCTACCGCTTGCAACACTTGAAGTATTATTAAAAACACTTGCCTGCAACTGACAAGCACTGGTAGTCGTAAAGTTTACAACAGGAATAGGGTAGGGGGGCAATAGTTTGAGAGCCACTTGCTACGCAACCATTATTACTTGTTTCGGTTAAGGTAATGGTATAAGGGTTTGCGTTTGCATAACTATGTTGAGGAGAGGTTTGAGTAGAAGTGTCTCCATTCACCAAAGCTCCAAGCACTTTGTACGATGTTTCCGGTTGCAACAGTTGAAGTATTATTAAAAGTAACATTCGCTCCCGCACAGGCATCGATAAGCGAAAATGTAACTACCGGATTTGGATTAACAATAACCGTGTTGGTAATAGTGCTTATACAACCTTGTGTACTGGTTACTTGCAAACTTGCCGTATAAGTCCCATTTGCAGGATATACATTAGTTGGGGTTTGTGTTGTATTATCAATAGTTCCGTTGTTTGTAAAACTCCACGCATACCCATAAAGCGTAGAACCTAAAACAGAAGAAGTACTGGTAAAAGTGGTATTACTTCCCTGACATACTGTTGATGCACTAAAACTTGGCACAGGCAAATTATATATGTTTACTACCTTTATAATACTGTCTTTACAAGTGTTTGTATCTGTTATTACAAGTTGCACATTGTAGTTCCCCCTGCTGCATAGGCATGTAAGGGGTTTGAAACTACGGAAGTGGCACCATCACCAAATGCCCATCTACTTGCTATAGAACCTCCGCTGTAAGTAGAGGTGTTGGTAAAACTTACATTACTTGCCGCACAAACCGTAGTAAACAAAAACTGAGCTACCGGTTTTGGGTGAATGGTTACAATTTGACTGACTGTATCACTACATCCATTTGTGGCAAGAATGTTTAAACTGTTTGTGTAGGTTCCCACACCGCTATAGGTATGTGTAGGGACGGGTAAATTAGAGGTAGTACCATCGCCGAAGTTCCAGATATTAATTAGTAATGTTCCTATGGATGTATTGGTATAGTTTACTATACCATCGCAGGGTTGATTAGAAGTAATAAAGAGATGCGGTAGGAAGCTCGTGCACTGGCGACGTTATAGGTCATAGGGATAACACAACCGGTAACGGTGGTTAATTGTACAGTATATGTTCCCGCTACATTAGCGTTAGCGCAAATAACGTTTGTGTTTCCTATAACTCCGGGGCCAATCCAGTTATACCCACCAAAACCAGCAGGGGCACATATATGAACGCTGCTATTAGAACAAAAAGTAATATTTTGCATATTAAAGAATGGCATACATGAACCATCGATATATGCATAGCTAAAGTGCCCACCCAAAGCACAATCATAAGTAGTAAAACGCACGGTAACGTTTTGCCCTATATAAGGAGTTAAATCTACGGCAACAGTTGTCCAGGGTTTAAAAACCACATCTGTTTGTACTGTAGAGTTTTGAAAGCCCGGTATTCCCTGTCCGGCAGCTACTTCGTAATAGGTACAAGGAACTTGGTTTCCATTAGAATCAAGCACTTCAACCATAAAATAAGGTTGTTCACTTACCGGATGACCAGGGTCTTCCAGCACCACAGCATATTTGTAACTGTAATTACTATTGCTGTTGTTTACCAAAAAGGTTTGCTCAATGCGGTCGGCATGCCCACCCACCAAGCTATCTCCTAATTTTAAGGAGTAGTTTCCTCCTGAGCAAACGGTAGGAAATAAGCCATAAGGGTCTATATTACTACCTGCTGTTATTGCCTGCGAACCACCCGCAGAAGGGCAACAACCCGAAGTGTTAAAAAGTGGGTTATATCCTGTAGACGTTATCCAGCCGTTCATGCTACCCTGCTCAAAGTCAATGTTGGTACAGCCTAGGCTTGCTGAGGTAATTACGTTAGCAGAATGCTGTTCCCCCCTTTGTTTTATGTTTTTGTATTCTTTTCTCCAGGCAGTAATATATTCGTCATAATCTTTAGAATTATGCTTTTGCTGCATAAAGAACTCACGGGCTTTTTGCTCGTCGGCCAGCTGCGTTTCGCTAATCGTAGAGGATGAGTAGCCTACAGGCACTTGTGCCATTAGGGATGATATAATGCCCATAGACACGATGATGATGAATAGTTTTGTTTTCATGATATATATTTTTTAGTGAGATTGATTCTGTTTTGTATCATATCAGATGTTTGGTTTTTTTTAACATTAGGGTTTATTTATGAATGCCTACATATAGTTTTATACGTAGAAAACAGAAAAAAGTTACAAGAAAAGTGATTTATTTTTAGATAGATATTAACCAAAAAGGGGTAGGCTGTTAATAACCTACCTTATTTTACCGCCTTTAATTTATGGAAAGACGAGGATTTATGGGCGTTTTGTTGGTTTACCTAACAATAACCAGGCGTTTATTTACTAAATTCATCAAAAAAAGACTTTTACTCCTCTGTTTGTTGTTACAACCAACCTTCATTGCAAACAAACAAACGTTGATTGTAAATGAACGATTGATGATTGCAAACGAACTAACGTTGATTGTAACCAACGTTTGATGAGTTACAACGCTCGTCTCGTGAAGTGATTGTCTGGTGTGATGAAATGATTGTCTCAATCAATCCTTTACAACGAACGAACGATGGTTGTAAAGGAACGTTTGATGAATTGAAAGCACAACACGAGACAATAAAAGTACAACATGAGCAATTGCAAGCACGAGTCTTAAAAAAAAATGCAATATTTGTAGATTATCCACGTTAAGCGTAATTGCATTATAGTTTCTATTAAAAATCTCGTTAAAATAACCCCGCTCCTTGTTGCCTGCTACATGCTACCCGCTGCCTGCATGGCGCAAACATCTGTAATTAGTGGTAAATTGACGGATGAACAAATAACCCTGTAGCTGATGTGTTGGTTTCTATAAGCGGCACAGCAACAAAACCTGTATATAGTGATAGTGTGGGTAATTACCAGCTAACTATTCCTGCCAATAAAGAGATAGAGGTTGTTTTTATTAACCTGAGTTATAATGAGCTTAGAAAAAAGATATCGGCCAAACCTGATGAGAAGATTAGTTTTAGTCCTAAGCTACTTTTAAAAATAAACTAGTGATGAAATTGAAATAATAAGTGAGAACAGAACATCTGAAGTAGTTTACATTAAAGCGCAAGATTACTTTAAACTGGCGGGTCCTCACCCCGATATAAGTAAAATGTTATTGTCGCAGGGTTTGGGTGTGCAAAGTAGTAATGAGTTAAGCTCGGGCTACTCGGTGCGCGGCGGTAGTTTTGATGAGAACTTGGTTTATGTAAATGATGTAGAGGTGTTTCGCCCTTTTTTGGCAAGCACGGGACAGCAATCGGGTTTAAGTTTTCCTAACCCCGATATGGTTTCTAATATTAACTTTTCTTCGGGTGGTTTTGAGGCAAAGTACGGCGATAAGATGTCGTCTGTATTAGATGTTCAATATCGTAAACCAAGACAGTTTGCCTCATCCATATCGGGGGGTTGTTAGGCGGTAGTGTGAGTGTGGAGGATGTAACGAAGAACAAATTATTCTCGTGGCAAATAGGGGCAAGGTATAGAAACACACAATATGTTTTAAAATCATTAGATACCAAAGGAGAGTATAAGCCCAAGTTTTTATGATATACAGGCACATCTTACGCTGGATATATCGGAGAAGTTTTTTATTGAATATTTGGGTATATTTCGGATAATAAGTATTTGGTGGTTCCTACAACACAGCAAACAACCTTTGGCACCTTTAACCAACCTATTAACTTTGATGTGTATTTTGACGGACAGGAAATAAGTGATTACAAGACGTATTTTAGCTCTATTTCGGTCATACAGCCAAAAGATAATCTTACGTTAAAGTTTATTACTTCTGCCTATCATGATAACGAAGACCAAACCTTTACCATACAAGGGCAATATTACATCAACCAACTAAATAACGATATTGGCAGTGCTTCTTTTGGGCAGAATGCTTATAACCTGGGGGTTGGTACCTATATTAATAACGGAAGAGATTATTTGCAGGCTACCATTTTGAATATGGAACATAAGGGAAACTCCAGATGAAGAACCGTCAATCTTTTTTGTGGGGTGCAAGAGTTCAGGAAGAAATTATTAGTAACAAACAAAGCGAATGGAATTATCTAGATTCGGCAGGATATAGCCTTCCTAATAGTAACCAGCAGCAAATTAACTTGCCGTATGTGCTGAAATCAGAAAACAATTTAAATACGTATAGAGGCATAGCTTATGCAGAATACACGCGTGATATGCGATTAAGAGATTCATCAACTTTAACCTTTACCGGTGGTATACGCTCTAATTACTGGACGTTTAATAACCAAAATGTGGTTAGCCCACGTACTACTCTAGCATACAAACCCAACTGGAAAAGAAATTGGATATTTCGCGCGTCTTACGGGTATTATTACCAACCTGTTTTGTTTAGAGAGATGCTTAATTTGCAGGGACAAATTAATCCTGATATAAAAGCGCAGGAATCTATACACTATGTGCTTTCCAGTGATGTGAACTTTAAAATATGGGGACGCCCTTTTAAGTTTATGAATGCCGCTTATTTTAAGCAAATGAAAAACCTGATACCATACGATGTGGATAATGTGTTGATACGCTATTATGGTACCAATAATTCGCAGGGATATGCCACTGGACTTGATTTTAAATTAAACGGAGAGTTTATTAAAACGGTGGAATCGTGGGTTAGTTTAAGCGTAATGCATACTGCAGAAAAGATAGCGGGTTTAGGATCCTATAGTTATACAGATGTGAATAATCAACCTTGGTATCCGGGTTATTCGGTTACCCAGGGAAAAGACAGCACTTTTAATAAGAAGGGCTGGATACCTCGCCCAACAGATCAATTGGTAACCTTAAATATGTTCTTTCAAGACCATTTACCAAAATACCCTGATGCTAAAATGAGCCTTAACTTTATCTACGGAAGCGGATTGCCAGTTACTATTATTGGGCAAAAGGTAGAGATGAGTAATAAGTTTCGTTATCCTGCTTATTACAGAGTTGATATAGGTTTTTCGTATCAGTTGATTAAAGAAAGTAAACCTTTAAAAAAGAGTAATCCGTTTCATTACATCAAATCATCCTGGATAAGTTTAGAAGTAATGAATTTGTTAGACAGACAAAACGTAGCATCTTATACTTGGATACAATCTTCAACAGGTGCAAAATATGCCATTCCCAATTATCTTACCGGAAGACAGCTGAATGTTAAATTACAGATGAAGTTTTGATTAGTATAGATTAATCGTTATTTTTGTACGATTAATTTAGTATTAAAACTGTGTCGGCTTTAAAGAAAGAAGAGAAGAAAATAGACCTTGGGTTTGTTTCTATTCGTTTAATAAAACCTAACATTATTTGTTTTGATTTTTTGGCAGATGAAGAAATAAATGTTGAAAAGGGGGTTAAAATAATAGAAACAGGTAAAACACTTATAGGAGATATACCTCATGCATCTATTATTAATGCACCTAATATATATACCCCCTCTGATAAACTTTTTAAGTTTATACTTAGCCAACGGAGTGCTGCGAAAGACAATGTTATAGCCAGAGGCATTGTAACTAAAAATTTAGCTCAAATTATAGATGCACAGAATTTTATCAATTCCTTTAAGCCTTTAACCCCCACCAAGTTATTTAAGAACATAGAGGATACCATTGCCTGGGTAGAGCCTCAGTTAAAAGTAATTTAGTTACAAAGTATGCCTGAACTACAAGAAATGAAACAAATAATAGACCTTGGGTTTGTAACTATTGAATTAATAAGACCTAATATTGCCTGCGTTAATGTACAAAATGATGAAATTGTGAGTGTGGAAAAGGGCATTAAAATATTAGACACCTACAAACCCATGATTGGGGATATAAAGCATGCCACATTGGTAAACCTAGCAGGGTTTTACCCACCTATTAAAGAGTTTTATAAGTTTATACTTAGTCAAAGAAGCACAGAAAAGGATAATCTTGTTGCACGAGCGGTAGTATCAACAAACATGGCTACCCGTATAGAATGGCAAAATTTTATAAACTCCTTTAAACCGTTAACACCTACTAAATTATTCTCAACTATTGATGAAGCCATTAGCTGGTTGGAACCACAGCTTAATAAATAAAAATATAGTTTGTAAATTTGCACGTAAATTATGTCTGAACTAAAAGAATTGAAAGAGGAGATAGATCTTAGTTTTGCATCTATTCGTTTAATTAAGCCTGCTATTATTTGTGTTACTTATCTTACAGAAGATGTAATAGATGGAGGAAAAGGTGTTCAAATCCTAGCGAGTATTACAAGTTTGGCAGGAAACAAACCTTTTGTTACCATTATAAACAGGTCAAATTTATATACCCCCTGTACCGAGCATTTTAAATTTATGATTAGTCAGCGTAGCCCTGAAAAGGATAATCTTTTGGCGCGTGCTATTGTAACTACCAATATGGCTTCTCGTATAGAAGCACAAAACTTTGTAAATTTCTTTAAGCCTTTAACGCCTACTAAATTATTCTCAACTGTAGAAGAAGCCATTAGCTGGTTAGAGCCACAGTTAAATAAATAAAATATTTTTACCTGTGTTTTGCCAATAATTTTTAAATTGCGGCTTAATTGTACTAAACTTAGTTTATGAGCGAACAGATACTCCGTGCCTTGATGCAACTTTTTGCCATTATTGCAAAAGTTGATGGCGTAACAAACACAGGCAGAAATATTGTACAGCTGTTCTTAAAACAACAATTAAACCAAGAATTGGTTGACCAATATTTGGTGGTGTTCGATGAGTTCTTAGAATCCCACCATCAAGTAGCTAAGAAGAAAGATGGCTCCGCGAAACGTACCTCCCTCAACTCGGTAAAGGTTTTAAAAATATGTACCGAGATAAATAAAGAGCTTGAGCAGAACCAGAAGATAGTTGTGCTTATCAGGTTGCTGGAGTTTATACATTCTTCTGCTGAAATATCTGAACAGGAAAATGAGTTTGTTACCACCGTTGCCGAAACCTTTAATATACCTAATGAAGAGTTTAATAACCTAAGACATTTTGCCGAAACAAAACAGGATGCTATTGATGCCAAAGAGTTATTGGTAATAAACAATAAGGAAGAAAACACCAAAAGCTTTAAACATATTTATTGCGACCAGTTTAACAACGACATTGAAGTATGGGTTATATCTATACCAAGTGTGGGTATGTATGCGCTTAAATTGGTTGGAAGTCAGGAGTTGATATTAAACGGGCAAGCCATTACACCTGATAAGATTTATATTCTTACCCCGGGTTCGTCTTTACGTAGCCCTAAGGTTAAGCCGATATACTACTCGGATATTATCAGTAAGTTTTTAGCAGATAAATCAAGTGCGGTAGTTTCTTTTCAGGCAGTTGATTTAGAATATAAATTCTCGGGAGGTAAGCTTGGTTTACGAGGCATTAATATTAATGAAGAAAGCGGGAAGCTGATTGGTATTATGGGAGGTTCGGGGGCTGGTAAATCTACCCTCTTGAATGTTTTAAATAGTAATGAGATACCAAGTGGAGGGGCTGTTTTAATTAACGGAGTAAATATACATACCGAAAAACATAAGATAGAAGGTGTTATCGGGATGGTTTCTCAGGATGATTTGTTGATTGAAGAACTTACCGTTTATCAAAACCTTTTTTATAACGCCAAGCTTTGCTTTGGTAATATAGATGATACTACCATTTCGCAAATGGTAATGAAAACCCTTACCGACCTTGGACTTGAACAAACCCGCGATTTAAAAGTTGGTTCTCCTTTAGAAAAGACAATATCAGGCGGACAACGTAAACGTTTAAATATTGGATTGGAATTAATACGCGAACCGGCTGTTATGTTTGTGGATGAACCAACATCAGGGCTTTCGTCACGTGATTCGGAAAATATTATGGACCTTTTAAAAGAACTTTCTTTAAAAGGTAAATTGGTTTTTGTGGTTATACATCAGCCTTCATCAGACATTTTTAAAATGTTTGATAAATTGATGATATTAGATGTAGGTGGATATCCTGTGTATTATGGCAATCCGGTTGATGCGGTTATTTACTTCAAACGATTGGTTAACCATGTAAATAGTGAAGAAAGTGAATGTGTAAGTTGCGGTAACGTTAACCCCGAGCAAATATTTAATATTATTGAAACGAAGGTAGTAGACGAGTTTGGGAATCTTACCAACAAACGGAAGTTCTCTCCGGCGGAATGGAGTGCACACTACAGAGAGTTAATAGAAAGTAAAATTGGCAGAGGCAGTTCTAATACAGATATTCCTGAAAGTACCTTTAAGGTGCCTAATATGATAAAACAGTTTATCATATTTGCCACGCGCGACATTAAGAGTAAATTAACCAATACACAGTATTTGCTTATCAATATGCTGGAGGCACCTGTATTAGCTTTAATCTTGGCATTCGTTATCCGGTACTATAATACAGATGCTGAAAATGGTAAGGGATATGTATATCATGACAATGAAAACATACCTATTTATATGTTTATGAGCATTGTGGTAGCTCTTTTCATTGGGCTTACTGTTAGTGCCGAAGAGATTATACGAGACAGGAGAATCCAGAAACGGGAATCTTTTTTAAATCTTAGTAGGTATAGTTACCTATTAAGTAAAGTAAGCATTATGTTCTTCTTATCTGCTATACAAACCATTGCTTTTATATTAGTTGGTAATTGGGTGCTGGGCATACATGGTATGTGGGTAGATTATTGGTTGGTATTATTTACTACCTCTTGTTTTGCCAATATGCTGGGTTTAAATATTTCATCAGCATTTAACAGTGCGGTGACTATTTATATTATGATTCCCTTCTTAATTATTCCTCAGTTATTACTAAGTGGCGTAATGGTAAAGTTTGATAAGCTTAACCCAACTATAGCCAAACAAGGAGGTGTTCCGTGGATTGGAGAAATGATGACATCCCGTTGGGCTTATGAGGCATTAGCGGTTAACCAATTTAAAGAAAATGAGTATGAGCACCAATTCTATAAGTATGATAAAGCCATATCAGAAGCATCGTATAAAAAGGCATATTGGAATCAGAAAATGATTGCTAAGGTTACTAAAGTAGAAGCAGAGCTAAATGATGTAAATAAAAATGCTGATACAGAAAGAGACCTTCAATTATTGCGTAATGAGCTAAATAAGGAATATAGCAGGCATCCAAAATTACCCCGTTTTAATGGTACGGAGAATTTGTATTTGGGTAAAGTAAATACAACGATAACATCAGCACTAAAAGTATACTTGGATGAGGCACAACCGGGTACACTTAAGCAGTATTATATAAATTTAGATAAAAGTGCCCGTGAGAAGAGAGATCAAATAATTTCTAAACTTACTCAAACTCCTGAGCAAAAAACTGCATTTACAAAACTTAATAATGATTACGATAATGAAGCTTTAGATGGGCAGTTAAAGAACACTAGTGATTTGGGAGAGAAATGTCTGGAGAAAGATGGCAGGTTTATACAACGTACCGAGCCTATCTTTTTAGACCCTGATGATAACTACGGCAGAGCGCATTTCTTGGCTCCCAAAAAGAAATTGTTTGGAACTTATTATCAAACATTCTTATTTAACCTTTCGGTTATATGGGGAATGAGTTTGTTTATGATGGTAACACTTTATTTTGATTTGCTTAAAAAGCTTTTAGATGGTTTGGGTAAACTAACATCTATGTTTGGCAAAAAGGATAAAGTATATCTCTATTAATTATTAAGAGATAGCTCTAAATTCAAATGCAATTAGCTTATAGAAAATATGGAGAAGGACAGCCCCTTCTGATACTACATGGTTTATTCGGACAAAGTGATAACTGGAATACACTTGCCAAACGCTTTGGTGAAAACGGTTTTGAAGTTTATACCATAGATCAACGCAATCATGGTTTATCTCCGCACAGCGATATATGGAATTATGAAGCGATGGCTGATGATATTAAAGAGTTTATTAATGAACATAACTTGGAAAATCCTATCCTATTAGGGCATTCTATGGGAGGGAAAACAGCTATGTTTTTTGCTTTAAAATATGATGGTGCTTTGGATAAACTGATTGTTGCCGATATGTCGCCACGTGCTTATGAACCACACCACGATATTGTTTTAGATGCCTTGAATGCAGTAGATTTCTCTAATATGAATACCCGCAAAGAAGCTGACACGGTTTTAAGTACATACATAACTGATTTTGGAACCAAGCAATTCTTGTTAAAGAACATATATTGGGAAGATACTACAGGAAGTAAAATGAACTGGCGCTTTAATTTACCTATTATAACAAAGAATAGTAATGAGACATTGGTTGCTGTGCCTGAAAGAACAAGTAATGTAAACACTCTATTCCTTCGCGGTGAAAAATCCAATTACGTAAATGAAGCTATAGATATTGTTGAAATAGAAGAACGTTTTCCTAACTACAAATTACAAACTATTGCTAATGCAGGACATTGGTTGCACGCCGAACAACCCGAGGCTTTTTACCAAGCCGTAATAAGTTTTATAAAGTAAAATATTTAGCCCTTTTGATAAGGTACTCTGTTTTGTAAAGAACGCCCTAAGGTAACTTCATCGGTATATTCCAATTCATCGCCCACAGGCACACCACGGGCTAAGGTAGAGATGGAAACAGGAAGCGGCTTCAACCTTTCTGTCTAAATAAAAGGCAGTAGTATCGCCTTCGGTAGTGGCACTTAGGGCAAAAATAACTTCGGTTACTTCGTTGTTTTCTATGCGCTTTAATAAAGCATCAATAAATAAATCAGCCGGCCCAATGCCATCAATAGGAGAAATTAACCCGCCCAACACATGATACAAGCCACGGTACATGCCGGTGTTTTCAACTGCCATTACATCGCGCACATCCTGCACCACGCAAATAATCTTTTTATCGCGCGAGGCGTTGGTGCATATACTGCACACTTCGGTATCGGAAACATTATAACAGGTGGTGCAAAATTTAATCTGCGTACGCATATTTAAAATAGATTGCGCCAGGTTATGCGACGAATCTTTTTCGTTGCGCAATAAATGCAACACATAGCGCAAAGCTGTTTTGCGCCCAACACCCGGCAAACGAGAGAACTCGTTTACGGCATTATCTAAAAGTTTTGAGGGTAATTCCACCCCATAAAAGTAATACATTGTATTCAACATTCCCCTGCTTATTTATTAAACAATTGATGTGAAGAAGTGCCTCTACAAATTCATAATTCATAACTCATAATTCATAATTTTGGGGCACCCTCTGGGTCATTCCTTATGTCAGCATCCTTTATTCTTCTTTGTATTGCACTTTATTTTGGTGGGTTACTCATCATAGCCTACATAACAAGTAGAAAGAGTGATGCAAATACCTATTTTATCGGTAACAAAGCATCGCCGTGGTATGCGGTAGCCTTTGGTATGCTTGGCGATTCGCTCTCGGGGGTTACTTATATTTCTGTTCCGGGTAATGTAATTAATACGCAGTTTTCTTACCTGCAATTGGTGTTGGGCTATTTGGTGGGTTACTTTATTATAGCCAAAGTATTGTTGCCGCTTTATTACAAAATGAATTTGCTTTCTATTTATACTTACCTCGAAGAACGCTTTGGACGAAGAACGCAAAAAACAGGCTCTTTCTTTTTTATCTTATCGCGCACCTTAGGTGCTGCCGGAAGATTGTATTTAGCAGCCGGTGTTATCCAGTTTTTTGTGTTCGATAGGTTCGAGAGCATCCACATTCCTTTCTCGGTAAGTGTTTCTGTTATTATTGCTTTGATGTTGTTGTATACATACAAAGGCGGCATAAAAACACTGGTATGGACAGATACTTTTCAATCTCTGTTTTTAGTGTTGGGTGTTGTGCTGTCTATTGCCGCTATTATTTCGAATACCGATTGGAGTTTTAGTACTGCGGTTTCCAAGCTATCTCATTCAAGTTATTCGCAGGTTTTCTTTTTCGACTGGCATAAATCAACCTTCTTCTTTAAACAGTTTTTAGGCGGTGTTTTTATTGCGGTAACCATGACGGGCTTAGACCAAAACATGATGCAGAAAAACCTTAGCATGAGCAACCTGAAGGATGCGCAGAAGAACATTTATTGGTTTAGCATTACGTTGATTATTGTTAACTTCTTCTTTCTATCATTGGGTGCCTTGCTGTATTTATATCAGCAGGAAAAAGGTATTCCATTACCCATGAATGAAGCGGGCAAAATTCTTACCGATCGTGTCTTCCCTAATCTTGCCCTTAACTACTTAGGTGTCTTTGCTGGCTTGGTGTTTATTATCGGGCTAACGGCAGCTACATTCTCCAGTGCAGATTCGGTGCTTACCACCCTTACTACTTCTATGTATATAGATATGTTTGAACTGGATAAAAAAGATCATCTACCTGAAACTAAAAAGACCTTTTACCGTCGCTTTATACACATTGGGTTTGCAGTGCTTCTGTGGGCATGCATCTTAGTGTTTAATGCTATAAACAGCAGAGCCATTATAGATACTATCCTTGTAATTGCCGGTTATACCTATGGTCCACTGTTGGGACTATTCTCTTTCGGTATTATTTTAAAGAGGAAAGTAAAGGATACCATAATACCCGCTATCTGCCTAGCATCTCCTTTGCTAACATACGGATTAAGTATTTGCCTGCCTATGCTTAGTTACGAGTTAGGCAACGAAATAATACTGTTAAATGGTATTATTACTTTTGCAGGCTTGTGGATGTCTTCAAAAAGAATGAGTACTTAAAACCTAATTCCTATCAGCAGCATATCATCCGTCTGCTCGTGGTTGCCCTGCCAGCCTGCCAAGGTTTCTTCTACTTTTTTGCGCTGCTCTTTCATAGTGAGGGGTTGTATGCTTATCAGTAAATCGCGGAAACGCCCCACCATAAACTTTTTGCCTTCGTTGCCACCAAACTGGTCTTGCACCCCGTCGGAGAACATATAAATGGTATCGCCAGGGTTCATGTTTATTTTTTGGGTGGTAAAGTGTTTGTCGTAGTTATCTATAAAGCTTCCTATGGGGGCTTTGGTACCTTTAATTTCTATCAGCTCTCCGTTTTTAAACAGATAAAGCGGGCGCTTGGCACCTGCAAACGATATTTCGCGTTTGTTAATACGGTAACGGCATATAGCGGCATCCATACCATCTTTTATAGAAAGTTCGTCGTTAGTACCATGGCTAAAGGTTTCCTGTAGTCTTCTGTCTAAGTGGGTAAGTATTTTAGATGGGTCGGTGGTATCGGCAACACTGGTAATTTGGTTTAAAATAGCATTGCCTATTACCGTCATAATAGCACCCGGTACACCATGCCCTGTACAATCTATAGCAGCAATTAACAGTTCATCGTTACGTTGGGCAAACCAGTAAAAATCGCCGCATACAATATCCTTCGGTTTATAAAACACAAACGACTCTTTAAAGGCTGCGGCAATCATATCATCAGCCGGTAAGATAGAATCCTGAATACGCTTGGCGTAGTTAATACTGTCTTTTATCTCGGTATAAGCATGTTCCAGTTTCTTGCTTTTCTCTACCACCTCTTGCGTGCGTGTACGCACTTTTTCTTCCATATCTACCGAGTAATCGTGCAGACTGTTACGCATGTTAATCAGGGCATTGCCCAACAAATCGTTATCACTAAGTTTATCGTAATGCACGGTTAGGTTTCCTTTACCAATTTCGCTGGCAAACACCGATGTTTTGGTAAAGCTTTCGGATAAAGCATTTACCGATGTAGCCATTTCGGCCACTACGTTCTTGTCTTTGGTTTCAATTTTATCGTCGGGCAATTCGCCTTTACTTAATTGCTGAATGATGTCTTTCATTTTAAGTACGGGCTTGCGTATAGCACCCGAAATAAACGAAACAGCAAAAAACACAAATATAAATAAGCCGAAAGAACATGCCAGCATAATAGCCATCATGCGCTTGGAAGCTTTTTCGATGTTGGCTTTCATCGTACGGGCTTCGGCAATGTTTCGGTCGATAATTTTATGCAGTTGCACCATCACTTCTTGTGTACGGGGCAATATCTCATCCTCAATGGTTCCCTCACATTTCAATTTCTTCTGCGGGTTTTCATAATCATCAAAGGTTACCAATGTTTTCATAATGTCTTTTTCAACAGCAATTAAATCGTCGAACTTTTTAAACACAGCTTGCAAACTATCTTTATCTGCCTGTTTATTCAACCTGTCGGTAAAGGCTTCCAGTCTTTTTTGCAAAGCAGGGTAATGAAACTTTTGTAAGGAATCGAGTTCTTTTTTATCATCAATACTGTTTTGCAGATACACCCAGTTGGTGGCATACATTTTAGATTCGGTTACCAACACGTCAAACTGCTGAAGCGATTCTACATAAGGGTTGATAACTTCGGTCATCTCTGCTACAGTAGCTTTATTCTTACGGATTAGGTAGGCATTAAAAATGGTATTGAATAACACAATCACAATAACGGCTACAAAAGCAATGGTTACTTTAGGGAAACCTGTGTTAAAAAAGTTAATCTTCATACAGCGTTGTTAGATGTCAATACACAAATATATTCTTTTAGATGTAAAAAAATATTTTTTGTGAGTAGAATTTTTTCTCTATTTTTCGGCTTCTATGAATAAGAGGTATACGTATTTATTGTTTATTATACTGCTAAGCGGATTCGTTTCCAATGCTCAAACGCAAACAAATAAGGTTGTTGTTAGCGATTCTGTAAAGATTGCCGTAACGGATACTACCAAAAAAGACAGCCTTAATTTTTATGACATGACGATTGAACAACTGCTTAGTCTTAAAGCACATGGTGTTCCTTCCGAGTTAGAGAAGTTAATTAACTCCCTTATTTCGGTTGCTTCTAAAAAGCCGCTTAATGTTAGTGAATCGCCAAGTATTGTAACGTTGGTTACAGCAGAAGAAATTAAAAATTCGGGTGCCAGAGATTTAATTGATGTGTTGCGTTTAGTACCCGGCATTGATTTTGGTATGGATGTAAAAGGTGTGGTAGGTATTGGCATGCGTGGCAACTGGGCACATGAAGGAAAAGTTTTATTGCTGTTAGACGGACAGGAGATGAATGAGATATTGTATGCTACCACTCAATTCGGCAATCACTTTGCTATAGACCAGATTAAAAAGATAGAGGTTATTCGAGGTCCTGGTTCTGCTATTTATGGTGGGTATGCCGAATATGGGGTGATTAACATTGTTACCCGACAAGGTGGGGATATTAACGGAGTATTGGTTTCTGCTATACACGGGCAAACCGCAAAAGATTTTATGCGTGATAACATTAATGTTTCTGCCGGAAAGAAAATCGGTGATTTTGAATGGAGCGTATCCGGAATGGTGGGACAAGGACAACGAAGTAATCAAACCTATACCGATGTACATGGAGATAGTTATAGTCTGAATGGGAATTCAAACCTTAACCCTGCTTATGTTAATATAGGTGCATCTTATAAAGGACTTAGCTTTCGTGCCATAGGCGATTTTTACCACACTACTATCAGAGATGGGTATGATGCTATTTTACCAATGACCGTAAATCAGAATTTTAATTCCATGTACTATGAATTGAAGTACTTATGGAAAGTAAATAAGAAACTTACCATTACCCCTAAACTGAATTATAAAAACCAAGCCCCTTGGAATACCCCTGTAGGAGATTCGGGTGCTTATCTTAAATCTGCTAGTCGTTCTACAGCTAATGTTACTGCCTCATATAATCCTACCAGAAACATAAATGTTGTTTTGGGCACTGAAACATACAGAGATGTAGCTATTGATAAACTACCGGGTGATACTTTTTACAACGGAAAGACAAGTGTAAGCTTTTATAACTACGCTTTTTTTGTTCAGGGACTTTTAAAAACCCGCTTGGTAAATATTATATTAGGTGCCCGCTATGATAAACACAATGTGTATGGAGATGCCTTTGTACCACGTGTAGGACTTACTAAAAAGTTTAACCGCTTTCATTTTAAAGCACTTTACAGCAATTCGTTCCGAGCACCTGCTATTGAAAATATTGAATACAGCGGTGTAAATGGCATCCATCCGGAGCATACTCAGGTAGAGGAATTAGAGTTAGGATATCAAATTACACATAGCTCTATTTTCACCATTAACTTTTTTGATATTACTACCAAAACACCCATTATATACTACTCAGTTGGTGGAAACGATGCATATACCAATCAGGGTAGTACAGGCACAAGAGGACTTGAGGCAGAATATAAAACAAAAGCCAAATGGGGTTATATTGGTGTAAACTATTCCTTCTACACCGCTGCCGGAAAACAACAAAGTCCTGCATATCGTGTTGCACAAGATACATCTATGTTATTAGGCTTTGCCAGTCATAAAGTAAACTTCTTTGGGTCTATTAATATTACCAAAAACTTATCTATTAACCCAAGCGGGACTTTTTACGGACCTCGTTGGGGCTACGCTTCTCTTAATTCAGATACCTTACCTGTATTAAAAAAGTTTGACCCTGTTTTCTTATTTAATCTTTTTGTAAAATATAATACTCCTGTTAAAGGATTAACTGTTGGGCTTGGTGTATATGATTTATTTAATCAGGTATTTATGTTTATACAACCTTATGCTGAACCAACCAGCACAACTAACCTTCCTCATGCTCCAATGGCAGGACCTCCCAGAGAATTTATTTTTCGTTTGAACTATATTTTTAATTTTAAACCTAAAGCTGCAAATTGATAAATTCCCGAAAAATATCTTTAGGCAGTAAATTGCTTTTACTTTTTTTATTTGCAAGCGGCATTTCTAAAAGATGTGTAGCACAGGATGTAGATTACAAAGCATATACTTTGTTCGTATATAATTTTATGAAATATGTAGAATGGCCTGAAGCACAGAGCAAAGGCGATTTTTTAGTATGTATTTTAGGTGATTCTCCCATCCAAAAAGAGTTAGCAGGGCTTGCTTCTACAAAGAAGCTAAAAGGCAGAACTATTGTGGTTAAAACAATCAGTAAACCCGAAGAAGCAATTGGCTGTCAATTATTATATATCCCTTCTTCAAAAAGTGGGAATATAAAAACGCTAAAAGAGCAAATGCTAACTAAACCTATCTTAATTGTAGCTGAGCGGGAAGGGCTTGCCAAAAAAGGTGCAGAGCTTAGTTTTGTTACCTTGGATGATGATGCCTTGAAGTTTGATATTAACAAGAAAGAAATAGAATCACACCAGTTAAAAATATCCAGTCAGCTTATTTCCCTTGGTATTTTAGTTGACTGATTTGAATTAAAACAGATTTTACCTTACCTTTGTTTTAATGATTACCAAAGCCCTTACACAAGGAGTAGAAATTTCGGTTAAAACTGCCTACCAGCCTTCCCACAGTTCACCACGTGAGGGCTATTACTTTTTTAGCTATACGATTACCATTGAAAACAAAAATGATTTTAGCATACAGCTTATAAGCAGGCACTGGCATATATTCGACAGTAATGGTGATTACCGACAAGTGCAGGGCGAAGGGGTAGTTGGTGAACAACCTATTATTGAACCCGGCAAACAATATTCATACACATCAGGTTGTAATTTAAAAACAGAACTGGGAAAAATGAGTGGCACTTATACTATGCTACGATTGTTTGACGACAAAACCTTTGAAGCTAACATCCCTGAATTTACTATGCTTTTAGAGGCTAAGTTAAATTAGGCTCGTCATTTTAATAAAACTAAAAAGCCCAATCAATTGATTGGACTTTTTAGTAGATATAAAGTTAATTCTTACTGCATAATAATTTTCTTAGAAATATGCTGACCATCAATATCAATATTTACTAAGTAAACACCTGCTTGATATATGTTATTAGCCCCTATTGTTAGGGTAGTTTCTCCACTTTGATAAGATTTTGATGCAATTGTCTCAACTGAACGGCCTAACATATCAGTAACAGTAATAGATACGTTATGCTGTTCAGATAAATTAAAATCTATATTAACCGCACCTGCAGATGGATTAGGATATAAATTTAACCCAACTGATTCCTCAATACTTTCTATTCCAGCTGTTGATTGAACAATATTTATATCATCTATATATAAATTATTACCTGGTGAGATTGGGTCTGCAAAAAATTCCCAACGGAACATTACATTCGTGTTACTTGCCACAGCAACCATAGAAACCGTGTAGGTAGTAAACTGAGCCGGAGTTGGTACATAAGAACTTGTGCCTGTTCCGCCTGCTAAAGATGCTAACGTAGCACTTGTTATTACCCTTCTTGATATCCATGTTGTACCGCAATCAGTAGAAGTATATATTAGCAATTTATCTGTATTGGTAGTAGCTTTCTGTTGGTAAGCTGCTTTAAAACTTAATGAGGGTGTAGTAAATGTAGTCATATTGTATGTAGAAGCAGTTTGTATGATACTATTGTTACCTGCTATATTATTCATGTTATCTATCATACATGACTTAGAACCTGTTGCAGCAGCAGCAGATGTAATTACAAAATCTACTCCACCTGTGGTTGATGTATGAGAGATATTCCAATTTGAATTCGGAAGAGAGGTAGCTGTCTCAAAACCTTCCATAACTGGTAAAGCAGCACTATTTGTTACCGTAAAAATTACAGTAGTTGTATCGTTTGCATCATTTTCATCTACTCCGCCATCAGGAGTATCAGACCAGCAAACAATAGTATGTGTTCCTGATGTGGCTAATATGTTTGAAAAAGTAACACTTGTCGGTTGATATTGAACCAAAGAGCCATTCCAAGCAATGGTTTGTATTAATCCACTATTATCTAATTCATAATTGATATTACAAGCAAAAAGCTGAGTATTTCCAAAATTTTGTAATTTAACCGATATGCTAAGTGAATCATTAGTTAAGGCGCTACCACAATAAGAGCCCACGGGAGATAGAATTGCTGAAACACCTGCATCATAGTTAGTTGTAGTTAAAGGAACAATGCCTGTTAGCACTCCGTGATCCTGAGAAGGATTAAAACCACCATTTGTAGTTTGTAAATTATTAATAGAAAAAAATCCATCATCATCACCACCCCATCCCCAGTTCATGTGCAAGTAATTATTAGAATCATATCCATCACAAACCCAAGTATGTCCTCCTTGTGTAGGATCGGATCCTTCATATTGTACCGGTCTTCCAATATTTATATCATTTTCTATGAGGGCAATCCATGCAGAGTCATTTTGGGCACTAACAGCAGAACGTAAAGTCCCTTGAATCTGACTAGGGTCGTATCCAAAATAAGTAATATATGAATTTTGAGCACAAACTGGACTCTCTACCGATAACACAAATGCACCACTTTCAGAAGGGCTATAATCCATATCTACACTTATCCCACATTGTTTCATCAATTGTGCAATTGGGGCATTATGATTGGTAATATTGAGGGGCATGTTAGCCCAATTATATATTGTTGCTCCATAATTTGCAGAAAGCAATCCGTAGTTTTCATAATCATGGTTTGATTGCGATTCAGTATAAGAACTTGAACCTGTTCCCTGAGGGGGGTAACTCCAGTACCTCATTATTTGAGCCATAGCCGTCGCTACACAACCTGTTACGGAACCTCCTGGACACGAATCATTATAATAGGGAGATTGATTCCATGTACTTTGTACTAACGGAGCCACAATTACAGTAGCTGTTGCTGCAATAGAATTGTTTCCCGAAAGGCGAGAAGTAGAAGTGCCATTATATTTAGCCCATTCGATGGTAGTTTTTGCATCTGCAGCTAAACCCATTGTGCGGATAGTGCTTATTTCGTTAGCACGGTATTTTAACCAATAACCTATAGAGGTGGAAGCTTTAGGTGTAACAAAACTATTCTTAGTTGAATAACCAAGAACGGGTTTAACTATATCTTCAGCACTTACCATTACAAAGCCATCGTTGGAATTAATGTTAAATACATAAAAAATAGGAGTACCATCTGTAGATACCTCGGTATAAGCCAAAGCAACAGAAGTTATGGCTGTTTTGGAGTTTTGTTTGTAAAAATTTTCTGCAACTGTTTGTGCTGAAGTTGGATTAACTGGCTTAGCACTTGCTATGTTTATTGCTGTTATAAAAACTGATAATGCATAAACTATTTTTTTCATAGGTCGTAGTTAAATATTAATATGCAATTATATAAATAAGTACTAATAAAAACAATATAATTAGGACAAACGGCAGTTTTTAACAGGTTAAATCAATTTTTAACCCTATTTAACTCATTTATTTAATTTTATGCCAATATTCTTTATTTATCTGATAGATAAAATTTAATCGACTAGCCTCTCCGTAATACGACATCTCAACTTCTTCTGTTTTCTTAGCCCCTATATTGCCAATGGCTTTTTGAGAGCGTATATTACAAGCTCCAATATGAAAGATTACACTGTCAACAAAGTTGAACGCATGATTAAGCATTAACGTTTTTAAAGCTTTGTTATAAGCCTTACCCCAATGGTCTCTAGCTATAAAGGTATAACCTATAACAACTATTTTTGCTTCCTTATCAAAACCGTAATACCTTGAAGTACCTATAACTTGATTTGTTATATTATTAATCACCAAAAATGCTCCGCCTGATTCCATAGCACCTTTAAAGAAGTTCTCAAATACTCCTCTTTTATACCGGTCTTTATTTGGGTGCTGTTCCCAAAGCAAAGGATCTGAAGCAATTTTATACAATGATTCAAAATCAGCTGGCTTTAAAGGTTGTATTCTAATTAATTCGCTTTCAAGCGTAAGTTGAAGTTCAAATTCCATGCTACCTATTAAGCTTGCTCAATGGTAAAAGGAATATGAACCATAGTAGAAAACTCTTGTCCATTTTCTTCCATATCAGTATCATCCTTATCGTAAAGCCATCTTATTGTTACAGACTCGCACATAGGTTTTAGCTCTTCTATCTTTTGAAGAAAATTATACGTGTATTTTAAAGCTGAAGAGGATACATAACTAAGATGGAAAGTAAAAACTAAATTCTTTTTGTTTCCACTATGCTCATTTATGAAATATAGATAATTCTTATATTCTTCAATCCATGAAAATAAGGAAGAATAAAACTGCTTAGCGTCTTCCGGACAGGATTCTCCGATAAATTCAAACCTATTTTGTAAATGATCCAGCGTTACCTGAGGTGTAGTATCCGTCGCTGCTAAAATAAGTTTATTCATGTTTCAGATTTATAATAGTTCTTAAAAACACAACGTCTTCAGACTTGCTTTTCTTAAATTCATACTCAATAGGGTTTCCTGATTTTATTCTAATGCTTATAAGTCCAATTCCGGCATTTCCATTCTCACTATCCCCTTCGTTTAGCTTTTTTTTATAGAAATCTTTCAATCCAACATCATCCAAAGAATTAATAAAATCTACATGCCTTTTAAATGGCTCAATATCATTCTTTCCTAAGGTACTTGTTAAAGAGAATTCCAATACATTACCGGGTTTCAAGTTACCATCAATGCTGGTTATCTCGCCCGAAAAATTATGTTCTTTATAGTACTGATAAACATTAGACACCATTTCATCAAAAATATAACGAATTCTTTTTTGAAGAACGGGGCTTTTGGCAATAATCTCTGTGCTGCTTTTAATATTACGAATTAATTGCTTTTTTACTTCAAAGCTAACCGGACCACTATATGAAAATATATAATTCGCCAGGGCAAAGATAACAGCATTTGAGACATTTAAGCATATTCCTATGTTAAGAAATTCTTAAGCCCATTACTAATATATCATCATTTTGTTTACGGCTCCCTTTCCATTCCATTATAGTTTTTTCTAATAGTGCCTTTTGTTCTTCTATGGTTAGTTTATAAGCCTGAGATAATACCTCTTTAAATCTGGGTGCCATTAGCTTCTTTTTACTTTGTTCTCCAATCTGGTCAGCGTAACCATCCGTACTCATGTATATCATCGTTCCTGGGGTTAACGAAACTTCTGTTGTACTAACTCCCTTTTTAGAGCTTAAAGCAAATACTCCGTGAACTGATTTTCCCTGGGGGTCTAATTGTTTAAGTCCTGTTTCATCCACCACATAAGCTGCATGGTTAGCAGAGGCAAAATAAAGTTTCCTGATTTCTATGTTTATTTTACAAATAGATATATCCATACCATCTGCAAAAGCATCGCTTTTATCCTTTTTGTTTGCCAGAGTATTAGTAACTCCCTCTCCCAAGGCTTCTATAATAGCATAAGGGTCGGTTATGCTTTTAAGGTTTACAATTTCATTTAGCAAAGTACTTCCTACCATGGTTAAGAAGGCACCGGGAACACCGTGCCCCGTGCAATCTACTGTTGCAAAAAACAAATCAGCACCTTTTCTTGTAAACCAATAAAAGTCTCCACTTACAATATCTTTAGGTAAATACAATACAAAAAAGTCCTTTAAATAAGTCTTAATCTCATCTTGATCCGCTAAAATAGACTCTTGTATGTGTTTCGCATAATTAATGCTATCTACTATCTGGTTTTGCTTTTCTTCTACAATACTTTTCTGTCTTGATACTTCATCTTTTTGAAGTTCTATAATATGTTTTTGTTTTTGAGTTATTTTAAACCTGCGGTATAAGAAAAAAGAAAATACAACAACAATAAGTAAAACCCCGGCTACTGCAAAAATAGCTATGCGCTGCTTCTTCTTTTCTTCTGCACTTATGGCATCTAACTTATCCTGCTCGGCTTTAGTTGCAAGTTCTTTTTTATCAAATTCATATTGCATGCTGGCTTGAAGGCTCTTCTTTTTTGTTTCTTCATTATTCAGACTATCGCGATATAGAATTTCCAACTTATGGTGTTCAAAAGCAGCCTTATAATTACCCATCGTACTGTCTAAAACTGCTAAGGCTGCATAGGTTTCCTGAATTCTGCCTTTGCTGCCAATTTCCGTACTTAAACTCAAACTCTTACTTAAGGCTTCTTCTGCCTCTTTTTGCTCTATTTAATATAGTGTATACCTGACCCATGTTTACAAAACAAGATATCATGCCATCCTTATCTCCAATCTCTTCTTGCATCTTTAGGGAAGTTAGCTGCATTTTTAAAGCCTCAGCATAATTGTGTAATCTATAATAAACAATTCCAATGTTTGTATAAGCAATAGCAATACCATTTTTATCCCCAATTTCTTCCAATATTTTTAAAGAAGCCAACTGCATTTTTAAAGCTTCGGAATAATTGCCCTGACCATGATAAATAAGCCCTATATTATTGTATGAATCGGCTATACCCTGTTTATCATTTGCCTCTTTCATAGCTTTTAACACTATAAAATAGTTTTTTAAAGCTTCAGGCAAATTACCCTGTAAATAATAAACGGCTCCTATATTGCCGTGAGAAGCTGCTACATGCCAAGTATCTTTTAGTTCTTCCCATATTTTTAAAGCTGCAAAAAAACTCTTCAAAGACTCCGGATAATTACCTTGCTGTCCGTAAATATTACCTATTCCATTATAAGAACTGGCAATACCATCTTTATCTTTAATCTCTTCAAATATTTTTAGGGAAGCTTCATATTGCTTTAAGGCTGCTGGATAATTACTCTGTGCCTGATACACCCCACCGATTCTGTTATAAATCTGGGCCATACCTTTTTTGTCGTTAATTTCTTCTTTTATCTTTAAAGCGGCTAAATAATTTTCTAAAGCTTTAGGATAATCATCCTTCTGCTTATAGATAGTACCTATATATCCATAAGAAATAGCCATGCCATTTTTAAATCCTAAGTTCTTAGCAAGTTCTATAGCCTGATTACCATAAGTTAAACCCTTATCAGGCTGGTCAACCATTCTATATTCGTAACATAAATTATAAAGGTGTTTTACTTTATTAGTATCGGCTGCATCTGCTTTTAATAAATTTAAGAGAGAGTCTATCTTTTTATTCTGCGCATTAGATTTTAATATAACTGCGATGATAGAAAGAAGGATAAATAGTTTTTTCATATATGTTTGTTAAGGGATTCTGAAACCTATCACTAATATATCATCATTTTGTTTACGGTTTCCTTTCCATTCCAATATTGTTTTCTCTAATACTATTTTTTGATCTTCTATTGGGAGTTTATATACCTGAGATGATATTTCTTTAAATCGGGGTGCCATAAATTTCTTTTTACTTTGTTCTCCAACCTGATCGGCATAACCGTCTGTACTCATGTATATCATAGTTCCAGGAGTTAACGAAACTTCTGTTGTGCTGACTCCGTTTTTAGAACTTAAAGCAAATACACCATGAACCGATTTAACCTGCGGGTCTAATTGTTTAAGTCCTGTTTCATCAACAATAAAAGCTGCATGGTTGGCTGACGCAAAATAAAGCTTCTTGGTTTCTATGTTTATTTTGCAAATAGATATATCCATCCCATCTGCAAAAGCATCACTTTTATCCTTTTTGTTTGCCAACGTATTAGTAACTCCCTCACCTAAAGCTTCTATAATAGCATATGGGTCGGTTATGTTTTTAAGGTTTACAATTTCATTAAGTAAAGTGCTTCCTATCATACTTAAAAATGCACCCGGAACACCGTGACCTGTACAATCAACTGCTGCAAAAAACAAATCAGCACCCTTTTTTGTAAACCAATAAAAGTCTCCGCTTACAATATCTTTTGGCAAATACAGTACAAAAAAGTCTTTCAAAGAAGTCTTAATCTCATCTACATCTGCCAAAATAGACTGCTGTATATGCTTTGCATAATTTATACTATCCAGTATTTGACTTTGCTTTTCTTCTACTATTTGCTTTTGCTGTTCAATTAACTGGTTCTTTGTTTCCAGTTCTTTGTTTATTTTTTTCTTCTGTAAATAACTTCTTAAAACAAAAAGACCTGATGCAGAAACTAAAATAAGGAACACTATAATAAACCAAATAACAATGCGTTGCCTTTGCTGTTTAGATTGTTCAACAGCTATTTCTTTATCGTGCTCAGCCTTTGTTGCAATTTCTTTTGTTTCAAATTCAAACCTCAAATTTTTTACTTCAGCCTCTTTCTTAATATTTATATTCATTGCACTATCAGCATACGCTTTGTATAATTTATAGTACCGATAAGCATTTTCATAGTTCTTTAATGAATCATTAACTTCATATAAACCACGATAAGCAAGTAAATGGCTTTGAACCCTTCTGTTATTATTAGCATATTTAAAGCCTGTTCTAAGTATGGTTTAGCTTCCATATACTTTTTCTGGCTCAATAATATTTGCCCTTTCCAATAGTTTACAGCAGAAAATGAAGATGTGTCTGATTTTTTTATTGCTACACTAAAAGCTTTATCAATACACTTCTCTGCAGACTTAACATCATGTTTACTTGTCAGATAAATTCCACCGACATTTGTATAATAGGTAATTAAAGTGCTTTCTTCTATATCATTTCTTACTTTCAGTTCTGCTTCTCTTACCTCAATAGACTTTAAGCCATAATACAACGCACTATCAATCATATTAATTCTTCCAAACAAACCTGATAAGTTATTATAATCTGTAGCAAGGTATTTAGTATTCTTAAGCATAATGTCAATTTTAAGGCACTTTCTTAAAGTGGTAAGAGCCTTGTCGGTTTCCTCAATTTGCATTTGTATACCGGCAATATTGTTATAAAGACTGTTCAGCAATTCACTATCAATACTATCCTTTTCAAGAATAAGAGCTCCTTTTTGATAATAATCAAGCCCATCTATAACCTTAGAAGTTGTGTAATAATAAAAGCCTATATTATTGTAGGCACGCGCTTTTTCTCTAAGAAAAATACGTTTAGATTTTAAATCTGTTACTGTTTTATTCTTTTCAGCAATATCAAGAATCTGATTACAATACTTTAGAATATCATCAAAATCACATTGCTCCGAAATTTGCCCCAGTGTTCGTATTCTGCCCGTATCATTAACCGATTTAGGAAGTGTCTTGAACAGAGAGTCAAGTTGATTATTTTGACAGAAAATTTTGGAAGAAAATAAAAAGAAGGAAAGGTAACAGATGAATAGAAAAGAGACCTTCTTCATACCACAAATTTAAATGCGATATAAAGATAATGCTTTTAACTAATTAGTGTGTTTGTTGTTAACCCTCTATACACCAACGGTACTTTTATTTTTTATGATTTGTTTGTATGCGCCATCCCAAAGATGGATACGCATTTGCAACGATTCGATAGTCGTAAGTTCCGCTTCTTTCCAGTATTGCTCGTTAGTGTTGCAAAGATTGGCAGTCATTTGCAAGGCAAGATTGCTATGGTGGTCTCCATCAACTTCTATATGCCTTTCCAAATAATATTTAAAAACAGAGATACTATCCGGAAAATTTTTATGAATATCATTTACTATAGAAAGAAACATAGCAGGTATAAGGTCTTCTCTACCAAAGGTAAAAATAGCCGATGGCAGATAATCTCTCTTGCTATCAATAATCTTAAAAGTAAAATTAACAAAATTACGGGCTTCTTCTGGGGTATTTGAAATGGTAAAAGCCGCATTAAAGTCTCCACTACTTTTTAATATTTCAATAAACTTTTCAATCTGAATAGTATCTGCACCGCATTGATGCATGGCATCTAAATACAATTCAAAATGACTTTTTCTATTGCCATCAATATCTACATCACTTTCTTCGCCAACAACTATTTCGTTAATAAGAAACCTTGTATCTGCTAAACCTTTTGGAAACCAAGGTACAGTAGTACAGGTAAGGTTGTTTTGCAACGCCTTCAATAAAGACATAAAATCCCATACGGCATACACATGGTATTGCATAAATACCTTGAGGTCGTTCACATCCTTAATGGCAGAATAAACCTTATGATTAATAATTTGCTGCCTTAATGGTTCTATGGAAATTTTAATCTTCTCAATGTCTAGGTTCATTTTGTTCTATACTAAACCTTGTAATTTATTTTTTAAACTGCACACTTTCCACGATATCGTTTATCCAACGTATATCTTTTTTCATTAAACGGTATAGGGTTACCCTTCTCATCGGTACATACATTGCAATGTTTGTGTAAAAATTTAAGCAGAATAGTGTCGTACCCCTTTTTTTCAATAACATAAAGAAATGTATAATACGTACTTCCTGCTGCGCCGTCTATACAGGTATACTCTTTTAATTCTGCTTTATATTTGTTCTTATATACTTTGCTATATTTATAACAAGCATCGGGTACAGCATCTATCCTAAACGGAATGGCTTTTTCTTTATAAACTTCTATTACAAAGGGTTCCATCTGTGTTTTAATGTCTTCATTATTTTTTAAAATAATGGCAGTAACAGAATCAGGATAAGATAATTCAAACCCTGTTCTCCTGTCTGCATATTTTTTCTTTATAGGTTGTATTGTTTTAGTTTGTGCACAAACACTATAGCTGCTAAATACAATTAACAATAGTGTGCGTAGAATACATTTCATAATTATTTTATTTTTTATAATCATATAATTTAACTCATCCAATTAGTTTTGGCTTCGGCATTCCATTTGGTAGTAGTCTTTTTAAGCTTAGTCCAAAACTCAATAGAGCTTTTTCCGGTTAAATCGCCAACACCAAACTTAGAGTCGTTCCATCCGCCAAAAGAAAAGGGCTCACGTGGTACAGGTACCCCAATGTTAACACCAATCATACCGGCACTGGCGCGCTCTATAACATAACGGGCAGCGCCACCGCTTTGGGTAAATACCGCAGCAGCATTACCGTATGGGTTTGCATTTTCAATAGCCAATGCCTCATCAATATCTTTAGCGCGCATAATAGAAATTACAGGGCCAAATATCTCTTCGCGGGCAACACTCATATCGGGTGTTACATAATCTATAACGGTTGGCCCTACATAAAAGCCATGCTCTTTACCTTTCACTACATAGTTTCTACCATCAACCAATATCTTAGCGCCTTGCTTTTCGGCTTCGGTAATATATTTTTCAATACGCTCTTTAGCAGCTTTAGAAATAACGGCACCTAAGTTTTGCCCCGGCACTACTTTCTTTGCTTCTTCGCAAATCAAATCAATAATGTGTTGAGAGTTTCCTACAGCAACCATAGCCGATGCAGCCATGCAACGCTGTCCGGCACAACCAGACATAGAAGCAGTAACATTACTTGCCGTCATAGCAGGGTGCGCATCGGGCAATACCATTAAATGGTTTTTAGCACCGCCAAGCGTTAACACACGTTTAAAGTGTGAAGCAGCACGTGCATACACAAGTTTAGCTACTTTGGTAGAACCTACAAACGAAACGGCATCAATACCCGGATGATCACAAATAGCTTCCACAATTTCGCGGTCGCCATTAACGATATTCAACACACCATCAGGCAAACCGGCCTCTTTTAATAAGTCAACTATTTTCAAACAACTTAATGGCACCACTTCCGATGGTTTTAATATCATGGTATTACCCAACGCAATGGCATTTGGGATAGTCCAGTTAGGAACCATGCTTGGGAAGTTAAAAGGAACAATACATGCCACAACTCCAACCGGATAATAATCAGTGCGGCATTCGACACCTTTACTTACTTCCAGTATCTCTCCGCCGATTAATTGCGGTAATGAGCAGGCAAACTCGGTAAGCTCTATGCTCTTCTCTACTTCGGCACGGGCTTCGTCTAAGGTTTTTCCATTCTCTTCCTGCACCAGTTTTGATAGTTCAACAATGTTCTTTTCAAGTAATGTTTTATAGCGGAAGAATACCTGCACACGTTCTTTAATAGGTGTTTTACTCCATGTTTCAAAAGCTTTGCGGAACTGATACGGCATCACTTAAATCTTCTTTAGATGATAAAGGAACCGTAGATAAAAGGCTTCCGTCCAAAGGGGATATCACATCCAAATGCTTACTCGATTTGGAAGGAACATATTTTCCGCCTACATAGTTTTTATTTTGGGGTATTTCATCGTTAAAGTAGCCATTGCTATGTGTTTAATTATTCGTTTGTTATTATTTTTATTTTGCACTCATGTATTCGCTTCGCTCGGCTGTGGTAAAAGTAAAACAATTATCTGTATGATATGCAATAAGCCAATGAAAGTATTTTATATTTTTGCAGCGCCTTAAAAGTCCTTACTGAATATGCTCAGAATAGAAAAAATAGTTTATCCCCATAAGATTAAAGATTTCATTGATTTTCCACATGAATTATACAAAGGCGACCCTAATTATGTTCCTGAAATTTACTTGGGGCAAAAAGATTTATTAAACCCCAAGAAACATCCATTTTATGAGCACTCTAAACTGGATATGTTTTTGTGTTATAAAGATGATAAGATTGTAGGGAGAATTGCTGCCATTAGAAACAATAACCATATTAAATCTTCAGGTAAGCAGGAAGGCTTCTTTGGTTTTTTTGAATGTATAGAAGAGTATGAAGTAGCTAAACTTTTGTTTGATACAGCCAAAGACTGGATTAAGAAAGAAGGTCTTACGGGTATTGTTGGCCCTACCAGTTTTTCTACCAACGAGATTTTTGCCTGGCATATTGATGCCTTTGATATTCCGCCTATGATGAGCATGGGCTATAACAAAAGTTATTACCCAAAGTTTGCTGAGCAGTATGGTTTTAAAAGAAAGCAGATTTATTTGCTTACTTGATTTCACGCGATAAGATGAATGAAAAATCCATTCGTGTTACCAATGCTTTTGAAGAGCGTTTAAAAAACAAGGGTATTACCATCCGTACGGTAAACATGAAAACGTTTAAAGAAGATGCCGAACAAGCAAACGATGTATATAATGCAGCCTGGGAAAAGAACGATGCTTTTGTACCCATGACCAAGAAAGAGTTTATGCACCTGGCAAACGATATGAAAATGATTATGGATCCTACGCTTTGTTTTTTGGCCGAGCATGAAGGCAAGATAGTAGGCTTCTCTTTCTCCTTTCCGGATATAAACCAGGTTTTAATAAAAGTAAAAAAAGGACGTTTGTTGCCTACAGGTATTTTTAAACTATTGTTTGGCAGAAAAGGCATTAAGAAAGCGCGTATAGTTGTGTTGGGCGTAATAGAAGGTTATCGCAAAATGGGTATTGAAGCCTGTTTTTATGGTAAAACTATGCAGTGGTGCAAAGACCACGGTATAACCAACGCAGAAGCTTCTTTAATATTAGAAAACAACGCGATGATGAATCAGGGGTTGATAAACATTAATGCCGAGGTTTATAAAACATACCGTTTATACGAAATGCCGTTGTGAAAAAGAACCTTAGTCCTGCTGCCTCTTCTTTTTTCTCTCCACTTGATATAGCTACCGCTTTTTATGTTATAGTTTCGGGTATATACTTATGCTTTGGTGTTTCGGGTTTAGAGGATGTATTACCTCACTTTGCATCAAGAATAGGCTTGCTTATTCTGATTGTAGGTATTGTTTATTTCAATAAAAAATACCCAAGTAAGTATATGGGCTTGTTAAGAAGTACCTACCCTGTATTGCTGCTTAGTTTTTTTTATACCGAAACGGGTTATTTAAAGAACATTATTTTTCATCACAATTTGGATGTTCATTTTGTTTATGCAGAGCAATGGCTTTGGGGTTTTCAGCCTAGTTTGCGGTTTGCCCAAGTAATGCCGCAAAAGTGGTTTAACGAGTTTATGAATATCTGCTACTTCTCATACTACCCGCTTATTTTGGCAATATGTGTTATTTTTTATTTTGATAACAAGCAGCATTCTTCCAAAAGTATTTTTACCATTGTGTTTTCGTTCTACCTGTATTATATGTTTTACGACCTTGTGCCGGTGGTAGGCCCGCAATTTCATTTTAATACCTTGTATACTGATGAACCCCCTCCTTACTACGTTGGTAAATTTATGCGATACATACTTACCAATTTGAAAAACCTACCGGTGCTTTTCCCAGTTCGCATGTGGGCATAGCGCTAATTATAAGTGTTATTTCGTTTAGACACCTGCGTAAGTATTTTTACTACAGCTTGCTTTTTGTTTTTGGTATTTGTTTTGCTACCGTTTATTTAAAAGCCCATTACCTGGTAGATGTAATCGGGGCAATAGTAACTGTACCTATACTAATGGCTATAAGCGCTTATGTATATAATAAGCTAAGCGCTAAATTTAATACCGAAACTTTATACTAAAAGAATTTACCTTATCAATAACCAACCTTTTATTTACTACCCCCTCACTGCTTTGCAGATTTATGTTATAAACACCTTCGTTTAAGCTGCTTGCATCTATGGTTGTTTTGGCATTTATGGGTTGGTTTAAAACCAGCTTACCATTTACATCATACACCTGCAAGGTTTGTTTGGTTGTGCTGTTTGGCTCTATAATAAAACTACCATTGTTGGGGTTGGGGTAAATACTAATGTTATTGTTTGTATTGTATTGCTCTATACCTGCAACTGATATTGGGCAACCATTGCTATTACCAGCTGCGCAAAGTGGTAGAGCTAAATCAGTAGCATCCATAGCAGTAATATAATTTGGTAAACAATTATAAGGATTAGGGGTCGATACTAAAATAACCCGAAGCAATAGAATTAGGTATAGTTGGAAAGCAAGTTATATTATTATTTTCGCAGTATAAAGTAGTAAGTGTATTAGGCAAAGCCGGAAGCACTTGTTAAAGAATTACCATTGCAATATAAAGTTCGAAGTGAATTAGGTAAAGTTGGAAGGCTAGTTAAAAGATTATTACTGCAATATAAATAATGAAGTGTATTGGGTAATGAGGGGAGATTCATTAAACCATTATTTTCGCACTCTAAATAAGCAAGTGTATTAGGCAAAGCAGGAAGACTTGTTAAAGAATTATTATAACAATTTAAATAAGTAAGCGAAGTAAAGTATTGAATACCGTTTAAGTTTGCAATCCTTGGGTAGTAATTAGAAACATTTATATTTGGGGTATATGTAGTAACTAAAGTGCTGCTTGTGTTTAATGAATCTCCTTTAAGTGCGTTTGGTACTATGGTTTTTAGGTAGTGTACAAAACCAGAATCGGGTATGGCAACATAAGAGGTTTGCGCATTTACCTGTTCAAAACAAACCAGTAAAGCAATAAGTAAAAGAGTCTTCATAGCTAAAGTATTTATTTCAAAGATAACCTAAGCAGGCTGCAATTCCAAAAGAACTTTTTAAAAGGTTGATTTTAACAATTAAACGGTCAATTCTGGGCTTATTTTAATGATTTTAATATAACAAGTAATGGATTTACAATTACTCATAACGAGTGCATAATTAATAAGAATGTCTCGTCTGCGTATCGTAATGTTTACATAACACAACGTAATGTCTTCATCACGTAATGTAATGCTTACATCACGCAACGTAATGTCTTCATCACGTATCGTAATGTTTACATAACGTAACATAATGCTTACATCACACAACGTAATGTCTTCATCACATCACGTAATGTTTACATAACGCAACGTAATGTCTTCATCATGTCACGTAATGTTTACATTATGCAACGTAATGTCTCGTTTACGAGTTGTAATGCTTACATCACGCATCGTTTTGGTTACGTTATGCCACAAAAAAAGAGGAGAATGATTAATTCCCCTCTTTTTACCTGATAAACTGTAAGAAGCTTACTCTATAATGCTGCTAAAATGCATCTTTAACTAACCAATAAGGCGGTAAAAATAGTCCATGCACCTTCTCCATCTTTATCACTAAGAATGGGTGCACTACGAAATATAGTGTTTTTACCCGAAGTTAAACCTGTTACCGTTTTTTTACTGTTTTTAGTAGCCCTTAAAGTAGTCCATGTAACCCCGTCAGTACCTAACTGAGCCCATTCGTGCGGACCAGGTTCCGGTGCAAACAACTTAACTGTACCTGATACCTTCGTATTCTTAGCACCCACAAATTTAGTTTTAGTAGAGAACTGTTTTACCGATAAACCTGCACTTGCAATAATAGTTTCTGCATTAGTAGGGTTAGCATCAGCTACCTTTTGTACATCACTCACCAATAAACGCAGGTCTTTGGCCACTATTTTCTTAGCTGCGTTACGTTGAGAAACAGTACCTGTAGGAGGAGATGCGGTTAGGTTTGTTTCGGCAGTTGCTAAGGCGTTCACATCAGCCAAATAGGTGGCTAAAGGAATGCTCAATGCCGTTGCCGGAAACCAGCTATTACCATTCATTGACTGGTAAACGGCTTTTGCATTATTTATATAGTCGTTTATTTTGGTACTTGGTTTTAGCACAGCAATTATTCTGCGAATGATTACTGTTATTAGATTGATTGCTTTTTTCATTTTTTTACGTATTTATTGTTAATTGATTGGTTTAAATGTCCGGTTCGTTCTTCTTTAGTGAAGTGTTGAGCCTTAAAGAGAAACTTATAAGATTGCTCTAGGGGTTTAAAGGAAGCTTATGTTTTTTTCTTTTGGTTTGTCCGCGCTTTGGTTAATACGCTTATACCTTACTGGGTAATGTGGGTAATCGGACTTAGTAGTTTAATCATGCTTTGTCTCCTTTCTTTTTATGTCAATCAATTAAAAGCTTTAACGTAAGAAATGGAAAAATAGTTTCATTTTTCTTCCAAAAACAGTACATTAGTTATTAACTGCCGTTGGTATCTTTTGCTTTGATTTTAAAGGATATTTGTTATATTGTTGGGGATAAGCTTTTCAGGTGAAGTATGAAATTATTTCTTATGTTTGTTAGATAAATTACAATAGCATGAAGAAGATATTATTTGTTTTATCGATGTTTATATGGGCTTCGTCTTTGGTTGCGCAAGCCCCGCAAGGCATCAACTACCAAGGTGTGGCACGCAATACGTTTGGTGCTGCCTTATCAAAGCAAAACATTGGTGTGCAGTTTACTATAATGCAAGGCGCTAACTCCGTTTATGTTGAAACACAAAATGCTACAACAGATACGTTTGGGTTATACGCTTTGGTTATAGGGAAGGGAGCTGTTGTATCCGGTACATTTAATAGTATACCATGGGCAAGTGGCAACCTTTCCATTCAAATTGGCATAGACCCTACTGGCGGCGGAGCATATCAATTTGTTGCAACAAGTGTTTTGCAAAGTGTGCCTTATGCTTTGTATGCTGGTAGTGCGGGTGGTTCAAGTAGTGGGGGCATTGTTGCTATAAATGCAAACCCCAATCAGATAGTTGCTGTGGGTACACCAACCGTAGATTTAAGTTTAGCTACCGTTGGAACTGCAACAACAGTTGGTTCATCTTCAATTATTCCTCAAATTACAGTTGACCAATACGGAAGAGTTACTTCTATAACGCCACAAACTTTTACTACAAGCAGCGGAGGAGGTACGGTTACTTCTGTTACAACAGTATCTACTACCCCTTTATCTGTTACTAATCCAAATACAACGCCTGTTATTTCTATGACTCAGGCAGATGGCGGAACGAACGGTTTTTTATCTTTTGGAGATTGGAACACCTTTAATAATAAAATTTCTTCTATTGTGCCGGGTACAGGAATAACAACAACAGCAGTAGGTGGCACAGTTACCATAAATGCTTCTACAGCATCTTTGCCAGCACCAACTATTGGCTCGTTACTTTATGCTAATCCGTCAAATGTGTGGGCACCTACCAACCCATCCAACATTTCTTCTGATGGAAATTCAATTAGTGTAACAAATACCACAACTACAGGCTCTGCCGGAACATTTGCAAATACAAACGCTGCCAATGGCACTGTGGTGCTTGATGTAAGTACTACCGGAGGGGGCAATGCTATTAATGCAACTTCAACAAGCGGTTATGCCCTATCGGGTGTTGCCGGAAACGCACCTGCCTTATGGGTGCAAAACAATGGTTCGGGCAGTGGTAGTGCCACTATTGTATCTAACCAATCAAATGCAAATGGATATTCAGGGTCATTTACAGGTGGTTTAGGTTTGCAAACCGATAATTTAACAGTAGGAAATAATATACATATTTCTTTAAATCCAAATCCAAATTATGTATTGCATCTGATGCAACCGGTAATGGAACATGGCAAGCCCCTGTAGCACAAACATTAAGCTTAGGGGGTAATACATTAAGCATTTCGGGTGGAAATTCAATTTTGTTGCCACCCCCCGGTATTGCAAATGTTACAAATGGTTTAACCCTTACAACAGGTACTGTAGGATTAGGAGGTACATTAAATAATACTTCTCATGATTTCACAAGGTGTTAACAATATGTTGTTTCAAAGTAGCACTACCGGAAATGTGCAAATAAGTAACGCTAATACTACTAATGGTGCTTTAGCAGTAACTAATACTGGTACTGCCAATGGTAATGCACTAAATGTTACATCCAATGGAACAGGTAATACCATTGTTGGCACTAACTTAGGTACAGGCGGAAATGCGGCCTCTTTTATAAATAATAGTTCCTCTAATGGATCTGCTGCTTTAAACGCTGTTAGTAGTACATTGGGCGTCTGCTTTTAGTGCAAATAATGCAGGTAGCGGTGCTGCTATTAATGCATCTACATCTGCAGGTAATAGCGCCCCTGCTATTATTGCAACAGCAAGCTCAGGTAACTCAGGTAAATTTACCGGTGGCTTAGGATTATATACTGATAATATAACTATCAATACAGGCAGTATTAATACAGGAGCAGTATTAACTGCAACTAATACAACAGGTGGTGCAAGCTGGGTTTTACCGGCAGCTCCTGTTGCATATGCTGCTAATGCTACAGCTGCGCAAACGTTTACTTCTGCTGCAACCTATACAGTTAGTTATGGCAATGCAGCGTATAATAATGGGGGCGGCGGTTAAGTTCTACTGCCTATACACCAACTATAACGGGTATATATCATGTAGATGCTTGTTTAACTGTACCAACATTTTCTTCTACCGCAACGTATGGTTCTATTTCTATAGAGGTTGGTGGTGCTATTGTAAAAACAGTTGGTTATAATTTCCCTCAATATACTAGCTCTCCCGTATAATGTAAGTTTAACTATTAATGGCGATGTAAATATCACCTCTGCCTCACAGCCTATTGAGATAGTGGTTTCATTTGGTTCAGAATCAATTAGCGGTCCGGTTACAAGTGTGGGCACACCTGCTGCCAGTTGGTTTAATGTGCATTTAGTTCATTAAACAATGAATAAATTATTAATTACCATCATATTATTCTTATTCTCCCCTCCTCTTTTGGAGAGAGGCTGGGGGTGAGGTTTTGCCCAAACCAATGTGCCACCACCTCATGTAATTAATACGGCAGGTGGCAGTACAAATATTGCAGGGGGTAATTATTACGGATATAATATTGGAGAGCCTATCATGGGTACGCAAAAGAATTCTCCTTTCACTAATTATTACACCCAAGGTTTCTTACAACCCAATTATGCCATTGGCGATGCCTTTAATGCAAGCATATCTCCTACTAACGAGACCTGTCAGGGCGCTAATGATGGTTCTATTATGGCAACACCATACAATTATAAAGGCACCGTTCATTATTCATTATCCCCTACTTTAGATTCCCTATAGCTAATCCACATAATCTAATGCCGGGCACTTATACCTTTACTATAATAGACAGCATCAATCATCCTCTAATTAAGGTAGTTACGATTAACGCAAGTACTGAGACTTGTCCGGTAAGTATACACAATGCATTCTCTCCCAACGGAGATGGATTAAATGAAACCTTTTTTATTGATAGGATAGAAGCTTATCCAAGTAACCATGTATATATTTACAATCGGTATGGTCAGATTATGGAATTACCAGGTGACAACAATACAAACATTGTTTGGGGCGGGGAAAACACAAGACGGAAAAACATTGTATGCAGGCACCTATTTTTATATTATAGAGATTGATACTAAAAAACCAATGAAGGGTTGGGTAGAAATTACTTCTACAAGAAAATAAGCTATGAGGTATAAATTAAAAGTTACGCTGCTTATACTTCTTCCTCTCTTTTGGAGAGGGGTTGGGGGCGAGGCTTTTGCGCAAATTATTACTACCATAGCAGGTAAAGCACCCCTAGCACAGCAGGTTATAGCGGAGATGGGGGGCGCGACTGCTGCAGAATTATATTATCCGAGTGGAATAAAGTTTGATGCAACGGGCAATATGTTTATTGTAGATAACATAAATAACGTAGTTCGTCAAATAACAACCAGTACTGGAATTATAACTACCAT
>CAVXOV010000031.1:0-71849 GCA_963763345.1 uncultured Candidatus Saccharibacteria bacterium | reverse complement strand
AAGTCACGCAAGCCTGCTTGACGAAGGGTATCCCAGGCTGCATGAGGAGTTGGGTTGCTTGGGTCATCAGATATACAATTGTTTCTGCCATATATATAAGGCGAGATGGCTTTTTCCGCCCGCATTGGCATCTACCTGTATAGTTACTGTTTGTGAATAAGTAGGAAACTAATTCCTAAGATAAATAGTAAGTAAACTTTTTTCATGCGGTTAATTTTAATACAAGTTTAAACTAAATACCTGAGAGAATAAACAACTTATACTAAATTATTTAAGGAGTATCATCAATATACTTGATACGATGCGATGCGTTTATTTTGTAATGTTTTACGCTAAGCCACTTTATTGATTGCCCTATTATTACTAAAGACACACCTATTATTACCGTTCGGGGATTTACTACAGGCGCGTTTGAGTTGATTAGATTATTAATAATATCAAGACCAATATATCCTCCACCGGCAGTCATTAAAAACACTCTGGCAACCTTGGTTAAAGAATTGTTATTATCAACCAGTACTTTCGTTATATCTTTATATAAAATAATCATGCTATCCATCATAAGGGCTGTATCACTAAGAGAGGTTATCGTTCCTTTAAATCTACCCTTATAACTTTTTACTTTCAGAATAATATTATCATTCTCATAAAACTTAATTCTTTTAACGGTAGTTCCTTTCTTTATATCAAGCGACATGAATTTATTTGACTCACCTCGCAAGAGTTGTTTTTGAGCAGATGCTTCAAATGCGCTTAGCATGACAAGAAACAACAGAAAGCTAACGATACGAATCTTCATGTATTAAACAAAGATTTTACCGGGATTTAAAATGAGATTGGGATCGAATACTTTTTTAATTTGCTTTTGTAGTTCAATCTCTTTCTCACTAAACATCAGGTGCATGTATTCTTTTTGAATCCAGCCTATGCCATGCTCTCCACTAATAGTGCCGCCAAGTTTTTTACATAACAAAAATATCTCTGCAATGGCTTTTTTAATATGTTCTCCGTTCCATTGTTCATCAGGCATGTTATCTTTTATAATGCGGGTGTGCAGGTTACCGTCTCCGGCATGTCCGTAGCACACACTTCTAAAATGATAACGCTTGCCAATTTCTTTAATGCCTTTTATCAATTGAGGTAACTCGGCACGTTGCACTACGGTATCCTGTTCTTTACTGATAGCAGTAGCTTTTACGGCTTCATTAATTTTGCGTCTCAGTTTCCAAAGCTCGTCTTTCTGTGCCTGACTTTCGGCAAATAATATTTCGGCAATATTAAACTTAGATACTACTTCGCTAATGGCTTCCATATCCTGCATCAGCACATCGAGATTATTTCCATCCACTTCAATTAAGAGATGCGCCTGTATATCATCCTCTAATTTTACTACCGAACTTTGCACATGCTTGCTAACCCAATCTAGTGCATCGCGCTCCATAAACTCTAAAGCACTTGGGGTATAACCTGCCCTGAATATTTCCGAAACCGCCATGCAAGCTTCTTCCGTATTTCTAAAGGGGACAAGCATCAACAAGTTATGTTTGGGCAAGGGAATAAGTTTTACTATAATTTTGGTTACAATACCCAAGGTACCCTCGCTGCCCACCATCAGTTGCGTAAGGTGATAACCCGTAGAATTCTTTAGTGTATTAGCGCCTGTATAAATAATCTCTCCGGTGGGCAATACTACTTCTAAATTCAAAATATAATCTTTGGTAACGCCATACTTTACGCACTTGGGTCCTCCGCTATTTTCGGCAACATTACCACCCATAAAACAACTGCCTTTGCTGGCAGGGTCGGGTGGATAAAACAAACCCTTTTGCGCCACAGCATTTTGAAACACCTCGTTTATAACACCCGGCTCTACAGTTACCTGCAGGTTACGTTCATCAATTTCCAGTATCTTATTAAATCGTTCAACCGACAAAATAATACCACCCATTACAGGCAATGCACCACCACTCAATCCTGTGCCTGCTGCACGAGGTGTTACCGGAATGATATGTTTGTTGGCTAACTTAAGTATATCACTAATTTGCTGAGGTGTGTTTGGTTTTACAACCACTTCGGGAATAAAGAGCAGGTCTTCGGTTTCATCTTTGCCATAATGTTCTAATTTTTCTTTATCGGTAAAAACAAACGCTGCGCCAACAATTTGTTTTAGTTGATTAAGTATTTCGGGAGAGATTTTATTGTAGTTCATATAAATTAATAGCTCAAAAATAAGCTAATTATTCTTTAGAAATACGGTAAGAATATTGATAACTGCAAAAGATTCCTCTCCTGCAGTTCGAAATAATTAGGCTTCTGTTGTTTGTTCCTGCTGTGTTTTCTCCGGCCTCATTTACATACTTCTTTTTTGTTTTTATTTAGAGGCGTCTGTGATTACTCCCTCATGCGCGCTTGGCTTAGCTTCTGGTCGTAGTTGCGGGAAGAATAATACTTCCTGTATAGAAGCATTATTGGTTAGCAACATTGTTAACCTATCTATGCCGATACCAATACCCGAAGTAGGTGGCATTCCGTATTCAAGTGCGCGCAAAAAATCTTGATCAATAAACATAGCCTCATCATCGCCACGTTCCTGCAATTTTACTTGCTCTTCAAAACGTTCGCGTTGTTCAATAGGGTCGTTAAGCTCGGTGTAGGCATTGGCAATTTCTTTTCCATTAACCATCAACTCAAAACGCTCTACTAGCCCTGCTGTAGTGCGGTGCTTTTTAGTAAGCGGACTCATCTCAACAGGGTAATCAGTAATAAAAGTAGGTTGTATATAATTGCTTTCGCATTTGCCGCCAAATATTTCATCAACCAGCTTTCCTTTGCCCATGCTTGGGTCAACCTCAATGTGCAGTCGTTTGCAAACATCACGCAATTGGTTTTCATCCATACCACTAATGTCAATACCTGTATGTTCTTTAATAGCATCATACATCGTAATGCGTTTAAACGGAGCTTTAAAATCTATTTGTTTATCGCCCACAGTAACAAGCGTATTGCCATATAAATCAAGTGCAACTTTTTCCAGCAGGTTCTCTGTAAAAGTCATCATCCAGTTATAGTCTTTATAGGCCACATAAAACTCTAACACCGTAAACTCAGGGTTATGCGTTCTGTCCATACCCTCATTACGGAAGTCTTTGGCAAATTCAAACACGCCATCAAAACCACCAACAATCAGGCGTTTTAAATAAAGCTCGTTAGCAATACGCAAATACAAAGGCATATCCAATGTGTTGTGATGCGTAATAAAAGGGCGTGCCGCCGCACCACCCGGAATGCTTTGCAGAATAGGTGTTTCAACCTCCAGCATACCATGATTAGTTAATGTGGTACGGATAGAGTTTATAATTTGCGTACGTTTTACAAAGGTGTCTTTTACATGCGGGTTGATAATTAAATCTACGTAACGCTGACGGTAACGAAACTCGGCATCGCTAACTACATCATGTGCCACACCCGATTCATCTGTTTTAACAATGGGCAGCGGGCGTAATGCTTTTGATAGAAGTTTCAGTCCGGTAACGTGTATAGAAATCTGACCTGTTTTGGTAGTAAACACATAGCCTGTTAACCCAATCACATCGCCAATATCCAGCAGCTTTTTCCAAACAGTATCATACAGCACTTTGTCTTCGTCTGGGCAAATTTCATCACGTTTAATATAAAATTGTATGCGTCCTGTAGCATCCTGTATTTCGGCAAAGGCAGCCTTGCCCATATCGCGTATGCTCATTAAACGCCCTGCAATGCTGATGTCTTTATAGTTTAGTTTGTCGCGCTCGTAGTTCTCATTAATATCGGCAGCCGTAACGTTAACGGTAAACTCTTCAGGCGGGTAGGGGTTAATGCCTAAGCTCCTTAGTTCTTCCAGTTTATGTCTGCGGGTAATTTCCTGTTCGCTTAATTCCATAATTAAAAATTGTGGCGCAAAAATACATTAGTAAATGTAGAAACCTGCCTAAATTTATAAACTATTTTTCCCTGTATATAAGGAATTACTAAGGCGCTAAATAAACAAGATCTCCTGTTTCAAGATCTACAAAAATATCAGGAATTTTATTGCCTGCTTCAGGTTGCTTTATAACTTGTTGTGCAGTAGAATCAGCAGGGGCATTTGTTTTAGCTACAAAAGGAACAGCAACTATACTATTTAGTATTCCAACAGAAGCAAAAGCACCTTTTACGTCAACCAATAAATCGGCACTTGTTTTGCCCGCAATAACTAATCTTCCATCATCACCCAATAAAGCGGCTTTATAATTACCCCCCCCTGCGTATATAAATATTCTTTTATCTCTAACGATAGCATATACTCTCTCCATTATGTAACCCGGAGCTTTTACAATAAGTGGATTACGCCCAATGCCCATCGTATCGGTAAAAGAATAACTATCCAATATCCCCGGATTATTCAGGTATAAATCTTTACAGCTAAAATAAAGTCCGTCTTTTATGTTTTGATTGCTGAGTATTTGCGCAGGTTTATTTTCTAAAGATTGTAGAAGCATGCCGGTATCAAATTCTTTTCTTACAACTACTTTATTTGTTTTTAGCTGTTTTTTAAAGTCTGTTAAAGCACCTTTAATGGTTTCAGAAAAACCTTTATTTATATCTCTGATAATCTTATCGGCAGATTTTACATTGGTTTTAAACTTAAAAAACTGCTGATACAGCAAGCCGCAAGATTTATCTCCTGCCTGATAATAGTCTATGGCAATGGTGTACTCTAATTCTATTTTTTTACCATCGGCACTTTTTATATAGCGAAGATTAAGCTGATTAATGACCATAATTACTTTGGTAGCCGCATTAAACATCTCGGGTTTTTTGGCAAATAAGGCAGTCATTTGTTCGCCTAAAGAATCATTACCAACGGTTTCTTTATTTAACGAGAAGCCTGCCATCAAAACACCTATAGGCTTTTGTTTATTAAGGCGCGCATCAATAACTTTTTGTATAAAGAAATTAAAGTTTTCATCTTCAAAGGTTTTTTCCTGCAAGGCAATTTTATAATCAAAAGCTAAGCCTATTGCACTAATTGCAACAAAGGCAATGAGCAGCACACTTCTTTTTATGCCTAATTTATATTTAATCATCATATCATACAAACATAATAAATACTCTGCAATTAACCCTAGGCTGTTTTTTTTATCCTTCTCTTCAAACGCAAACCGGCTTTATTTATTGTGCAAATACAAAAAGCCTTTTGTCTATATAACATAGGGGTTTTCCTGTAATAGCAAAGCAAAAGATACAACGGCTTCGTTAATTGCTTCCCAAATGTTAAAACCTACCGCTTATCAAAAAAAACCTACCGTTTAAAAAGTTTTTTTTGTACTATTTTTTTTTGCTATAACTTACTTTATAATACTAACTTAAAACCATGCCATCAAAACATAACATACAACAAGGTTGAACCGGCACAGGATGTGCCCGTTTAATACAGGCTTTGCTTTGGCGGCTCATTTCACGCTTCAATGAATAAGGAAACCGCCATTATTGTTTAGTATAGAAGGGAGTTTATATGAGCAAATACATAAGGCTTCAGATGCAGTAATTAACATAATGTCTAATGTTAAAATATGGACACCAAAAGGTTGGGAAAATGTAAATTATCCACCCGAAACTCTTTGGGAAATACTTGTGAATGCAGTAATTCATAGGGGCTAATCTATTTCAGATGATATTCATATTTTAATTTTTAATAATAGAATTGAAATTAACAGTCCTGGAAGGCTTTCTGGTTATGTAACACTAAATAATATTTTAGAAGCTCGTTATTCTAGAAACACAAAAATTGTAAGGACGTTAAATCGTTATAAAAACCCTCCTAACAAGGACATGGGTAAAGGGCTAAATACTGCGTTTCAAAAAATGAAGGAATGGAAATTGAAAGAACCTTCCATTAACTTAGATGGTAATTATGTTAAAGTAATTATTGCTCATGCTTCTTTAGCAACTCCAGAAGAAACTATTATAGAGTTTTTGAATGACAATGCGATAATTAAAAATAGACAAGCAAGGCAATTATCTGGTATTAAGTCCGAAAAGGTAATAAAACTATTTTTTATAAACTACGTGATGAAGAATTAATAGAACCAGTTATGAGTAGAAATGGAACAAAAATTGTTGCTTGGAAAAAGAAGGTTCAATAAATTTAGTACTATTATGCGTTAGGGATTGAAGTAAGCTTCCATGCAGCGCGTAAAGCCCGGCGGCGTATTCACCAGAACGCCCAAAAGGTATAATGGAGCAGACAGCAAACTAATTTTTAATGAAAAATTGTATCTTTGCTTATGTTTAAATTAGACAGAAATTTCCACAGAACATACGACCAATATACCAAGCAACGAGAGATAGATAATTATGCAGGGATGAGTTTTGAAGAAAAAGTAAAAGTATTTGCCTACCTGCAAAGTGTTGCCTACAATTATAAAATTAAATCTCCTCCAAAAATGGATAGAACCATACATTCTTACAGATAATGGGAAATGTTTTTAACGAAGATTTTCAGGATTTTATTTTAGCCCTAAACAAATGCAAGGTTAAGTATGTTTTGGTTGGCGGGTACTCGGTTATATATTATGGTTTTCCTAGAACTACTGGCGATTTGGATGTTTTTGTGGAAGTAAGCACCGATAACTACCAAAGAATTGCTAAGGCTTTTGAAACATTTGGTATGCCTGTTTTTGATATGACCGAAACTAATTTCTTATTTAATAAAGAAATGAATGTTTTCTCTTTCGGTCGTCCGCCTGTTTCTATTGAAATACTAAAAGAGATTTCGGGTTTGTCTTTTGATGAAGTGTATGCAAAAGCTATAGATAGCGAGATAGAGCATATACCCATGAAAATAATTCACCTAAATCATTTAAAAGAAAACAAAAGAGCAAGCGGAAGACCTAAAGACTTAAATGATTTGGAAAATTTACCTGAGTAATAAGAGTAAAAAACAAATGCTGAATTGAAAATCAGCGAAGCCAAATAAGTTCAGCATGACGTTACGTATTATGCTAAAGCAACTTCGCCGGGTAGTTCTTCTTTTTTGCTTTCGCTATCAACCACTTCGCGGCTCACACTTAAAATAATACCTATTGAAATACTGGTAAACCAAATGGAAGTTCCGCCCATACTAACCAAAGGAAGCGGTTGCCCCGTAACCGGAAATAAATTAACGGCAACAGCCATATTTATCATAGCCTGAAACACGAGGCTAAAACTTAACCCAACGGCAAGTAAACCGCCAAAGGTTTTTTCGGCCTTGCGTAATATGCGTATAGACCTGAAAAATAAAATAAGGTATAAAAATAAAAGTAAGAGGCCCATGAGCGAGCCATACTCTTCGATAATAATGGCATAAATAAAATCGGAAGCTGCCTGCGGTAAAAAGTTACGTTGCGTACTATTCCCTCGACCAACACCCACCGGGCCGCCACGCGCCACGGCAATCTTAGCCTGTTCTGACTGGTAATTGCTTTGCGAATCGCCACTCATAAAGTTTTCTATACGGGCTTTCCATGTAGAACCCCTGCGCATAATATCGGGCTTTACATAAATAACGGTTCCGAAAATGATGCCTACCAATAAACACACTCCGATAATGGCTCCGATGATTTTTAAAGGAACCCTGCCTACAAACATGATAAGCAGACAGGTAAAAAATAATAAAGCAGCGGTAGAGAAGTTTGCAGGAAAAATCAATGCACAAATTAACCCCACAGGAAGTATGATTGATTTGAGTATTACTTTATAATCGCTTAACTTATCTTGTTTGATGGTAAGCATTCTGGCTACATAAACAATGAGTGCAAGCTTGGCAAAATCGGAGGTTTGAAACGTTAAACCAATCCCCGGAATTTCTAACCAACGATTTGCTTCACCGGCACTGACACCTTTAAGTAGGGTAAACAACAAAAGCGGAATGGATGCAATTAAACCTACCTGCGATAAACGCGAGAATATTTTGTAATTGAACTTATGTACTACGTACATAATTACAAAGCCCATCAAACAAATCAATCCATGCTTGATTAGGAAATATTCGGTGTTGCCGCCTTTTGATTTTTGGGCAAGCGTATTACTTGAACTGTACACTACGAGTACAGATACGATGGTGAGTAGAAATACTACCATCCAGATAACGCGGTCGCCCTTTATATAATTGGTAAGTTTCAATTTATAATTTTAAAGTGAACGTACAGATGCTTTGAACTGAGAACCACGGTCTTCGTAGTTTTGAAATAAATCAAAACTTGCGCAGGCTGGTGATAATAGAACTACATCACCCTTCTTACCTAATTTATAAGAATAAGAAACGGCTTCGTGCATAGATTTTGCTTCTACGATAGTTTCAACTGCCGAAGAGAAATTTTCAATCAGTTTAGTATTATCAACTCCTAAGCAAACAATAGCTTTTACTTTATCTTTTACTAAATCATAAAGTTGTGTGTAGTCGTTTCCTTTATCTACACCGCCCATAATAAGCACTACAGGTTTAGTCATACTTTCTAATGCATACCAAACGGAGTTGATGTTTGTAGCTTTTGAATCGTTAATAAATTCAACGCCGTTGATGGTTGCAACAACTTCTAAACGGTGTTCAACATTAACGAAATCGCTTAAGCTTTCGCGAACGTTTTCTTTACGTACATCAACCAGGCGGGCTGCGATAGCAGATGCCATTGAATTGTAAACATTGTGCTTTCCTTGTAGGGCTAATTGTTCTATGGTCATGGTTATGGGGTTTTGGTTTATATTAATTATGATTTCGTTTTCATTGAGATAAGCACCTTCCTGCTCGATTTTTTTTTTATAGAGAAAGGGTAGTGTTTTGCCTGAGGGTTTACTTTTTCCAAGTATTGCATAATGGTTTCATCATCGGCGCAATAAATGAAAGCACCATCAGCCGTTTGATTTTGTGCTACACGGAATTTTGACAGCGCGTAATTCTCGAACTTATATTCATATCTGTCAAGGTGGTCAGGAGTTATGTTGAGAAGAATAGCGATGTCTGCTTTAAAATCATACATGCCATCTAACTGAAAACTGCTTAACTCAATTACGTAATAATCAAAGTTTGTGGTAGCTACCTGCCAGGCTAAACTCTTGCCTACATTGCCTGCCAAGCCCACATTATATCCTGCATTGGAAAGAATATGATAAGTAAGCATGGTAGTGGTTGTTTTGCCATTGCTTCCGGTTATGCAAATCTTTTTTGCGTTGGTGTATCTTCCGGCAAACTCAATCTCAGAAATGATTTTTATTCCTTTTGCTTTTGCTTTTTTAATTAGTTCTACTTTATCAGGAATACCGGGGCTTTTAATTATTTCGCCTGCGTTTAATATTTTTTCTTCGGTATGAACACCTTCTTCAAATGCAATATTTTTTTCGGTAAGAACCGTTTTGTATTGTTCTTTTATTTCACCTTTGTCGGATACAAACACGTCGAAGCCCTTCGCTTGTGCAAGGATAGCAGCGCCAACGCCACTTTCTCCACTACCTAATATGGCAATACGTTTGTTCACTTCTTCTTATCTTAATTTCAGGGTTACAATAGTTAAGACAGCCAGCATGATACCGACAATCCAAAAGCGAGAAACAATTTTTGATTCATGCAAGCCGCCTTTATGAAAATGATGGTGCAGGGGTGCCATTCTTAGTAAGCGGTGAGCCTTTGCATACTCAAGTCCTTTGGTCTTTTTTCTTATTTTAAAAACAACTACCTGCATAACAACCGAAAGGTTTTCTACTAAAAAGATTCCGCATAGAATGGGAATTAAAAGTTCTTTGCGTATGGCAACAGCAAAAACCGCAATGATACCCCCAAGTGCCAAGCTTCCCGTATCACCCATAAATACTTGTGCAGGATAAGAGTTGTACCAAAGGAAACCGATACAAGCACCCACAAAGGCTGCAATAAATATTACCAACTCACCGGAGTTGGGTATGTACATAATGTTGAGGTAATCGGCAAACACAGCGTTACCTGATACATAAGCAAGGATGCCAAGCGTGGTTCCGATAATGGCCGAAGTACCGGTGGCTAAGCCATCCATACCATCGGTTAGATTAGCTCCGTTAGAAACAGCCGTTACAATAAGAATAACAAACGGAATAAAAATTATCCAACCCCATTTGTAGCAATCTTCACAAACCCAACTGATTAAACTGTTGTAATCAAATTCATTATTTTTTAGAAACGGAATGGTTGTTTTTAAACACTTGGTTTCTTCTTTAGCGTATTTAGGTGCTTTGTACTCTGTTCCCTGATTTAAAGCCACATCAATAGAAGTGGATTTAGGACCACTTGAGTACACACGCTCCTTAACAGTAACACTTGAATTAAAGTAAAGCGTAATGCCAACAATTAACCCGATTCCAATCTGACCTATTATTTTAAATTTCCCCTGTAAGCCCTCTTTATTGTTTTTAAATACTTTTATGTAATCATCCAAAAAGCCTATTAAACCAAGCCATACGGTTGATACCAACATTAAGATGATATATACGTTATCTAACTTGGCAAACAGTAAGGTAGGGATGATGATAGCAGAAAGAATAATTAATCCCCCCATAGTTGGAGTGCCTACTTTTTGTTTCTCTCCTTCTAAACCTAAATCACGAATGGTTTCACCGATTTGTTTACTTCGTATAAATTCAATAATGCGTCTGCCGAACATCATCGAAATAATAAGCGAAAACATAACCGCCATAGCAGCTCGGAATGAAATGTATTGAAACACCCCTGCACCCGGAAAATTAAAGGCTTTGTGAAGCCATGTGAACAGATAATAAAACATTATACGTTGAGTGTTTTTAAGGTTTCTTTTAAAATTTCGAAATCATCAAAAGGATGTTTCACACTTTTTATCTCCTGATATTTCTCATGCCCTTTACCTGCAACCAATATGATGTCTCCCTGCTTAGCTAATGAACAGGCGGTTCTTATCGCTTCTTTTCTGTCTGTAATACGTAATGTTTTTTTAGCATCAACCGGATTAATGCCTTTTTGCATTTGGTTTAAAATTTCTTCCGGGTCTTCGCTGCGCGGGTTATCTGAAGTAAGAATTACTTTATTGCTATACTGACAAGCAATTTGCGCCATGATGGGACGTTTAGTGGCATCTCTGTCTCCGCCGCAACCGGCAAGCGTTATTACCTGCTCATTACCTGTACGAATTCCTTTAATAGTCTCCAGTACATTTTTTAATGCATCGGGGGTGTGTGCGTAATCAACAATACCGATGATTCCTGATTCTGATTTTAAGTATTGAAATCTTCCTTCAACAGAATTTAAAGTACTTAGCGCAGTAAGAATATTAGTAGAATCCTGTTTTAATAAAAGAGCAACGGTATAAACAGCCAATACATTATAGGCATTGAACGTCCCAATTAGTTTTACCCACACTTCTTTATTATCAATGTTCAACAACAAACCACCTAAATGATTCTCTATAATGCGGCACTTGTGGTCGGCAGCAGATTTAATAGCATACGTTACACGATGTGCTTTGGTGTTTTGCAACATCACCAATCCGTTTGCATCATCTTTGTTGGTTAAAGCAAAAGCTTCTTCGGGTAAGTTATCGAAGAACGTTTTTTTAGCTTTTATATATTCATCAAATGTTTTATGGTAATCTAAATGGTCGTGTGTGATGTTGGTAAACACACCGCCTGCAAAAGTTATACCGGTTACACGGTTTTGTACAACGGCATGTGAACTTACTTCCATAAACACATACTGACAACCTTTTTCAAGCATTTTGGTTAAAAGCTCATTTAAAGAAATGGCATCAGGTGTTGTGTGCGTAGCTGGAAGCTCTTCGTTGTGAATTCTGTTTTTTACGGTAGATAATAAACCAACCGTATAACCTAAGGATTTAAACAAGTTATACAAAAGCGTAACCGTAGTTGTTTTACCATTGGTACCTGTAACACCAACCAACTTTAATTTTTGAGAAGGGTTATCATAAAAGTTGGCAGCTATAATTCCTAAAGCATAACTGGTATCCTTAACTTTCACATAGCTTATGTTCTCCACTTTATCTGCAGGAAGCTCCTCGCAGATGATGGAATTAGCACCTGCTTCAGTAGCTTGTGCAATAAAATTATGCCCGTCAACAGCAGTGCCTCTAACCGCGATGAATAAAGTATCTTTCTTTACTTTACGCGAATCGAAAGCTATAGAAGACACAGCAATATTGGTGGTCCCAATAATTTCTTCCAATCCTGCTTTATATAGTATGTCGGTTAATAAACGCACTTAGCCTAGTGTTAATACAATTTGAGATCCTTTAAAAAACTTAGTTCCTGCTTCCAGCGATTGTTTTTTTACTTCGCCAAAGCCCTGTAGTTTCACATTCAGTCCGTTGTTTTCTAAAAGGAATAAAGCGTCTTTAGCAGATAGCCCTTGTAGGTTAGGCACCATCCCTTTTTTCAATTGTGTTTCTAAATCAACTCCCTGTAAGGTAATTTCAGTTGAATCGGTATTGCTGTTTGCAATCCAGTTAGATTCTGTTGTGATGTTCTTAAAAGGAATATTCAAATCAGCTAATACATAATCCAAATCCTGTTTCTTTCCTTTAATCATTTCAGGGGCTTTGCTTAGCAAAGGCATTTTGCCTTTATTAATTTCAGTTTGGAAATCAAGAGAGTTTGAATAAACCTTTTCTGCTACTTCTTTAAACACAGGACCTGCAACCAATGCACCATAATAAGTTCCGTTTGAAGGTGAGTTAATAACCACGATACAGGTGTATAATGGTTTCTCGGCAGGGAAGTATCCTACAAAAGATGCCTGATAAATATGATTGCCTTCTGTACCATAACCTTTTTTACCACCGAAAGATATTTGCGCAGTACCTGTTTTACCCGCTACTTTAAAAGCAGTAATGTTTAATCCTTTACCGGAGCCTCTTTCAACTACACCCTCCAACATACGTTTTGCTTTTTGTACAGTGCTTTGTTTTACAATGGCATCGTTTATTATTTCAGGAGAGAATTTTTTTACTACTATACCATTATTAATAATCTCTTTAATAAACCGTGGTTTAACCATCACGCCGTTATTTGCAATGGCATTATATAGTGTAAGGGTTTGCAATGGGGTAACCAACACTTCGTAACCATAAGCCATTTGAGGCAGTGTAAGACCAGACCAATGCTTGTCTTTTACATTTTTAATAAGCGGAATACCTTCACCGGGGATGCCCAAACCAAGTTGTTTACCGAGATTAAATGTCAATAATTTATCTACAAACTTCTGTGGGTCTTTGGTGTAGTACTTGGTAATTACTTTGGTAGTGCCCACGTTAGAAGACGTTTCAAAAATTTCCTGTACAGTTAATTCCGGTTTTTTAGGTGGATGAGAATCTTTTACTTTTTTGTTGTAATACATGCACTCTCCATTACCCACTTCAAACACATCATCCAAATCAACGTAACCATCATCCAATGCAACTAATAAAGAAGCCAGTTTAAAGGTTGAACCCGGCTCTGTAGGGTAACCCATTGCGTAGTTTAAGCGCTCGCTGTATTCTCCTGAGTCTGTACGCGTAAGGTTTGCAATGGCACGTATCTCACCTGTTTTTACTTCCATCAATACCACACAACCATGCGATGCATTGTTTTTTATCAAAGCTTTTTTCAAAGCAGTTTCTGCAACGTCTTGTATATTTACATCAATGGTGGTGTAGATGTCATTACCGTTTTTAGGCTCAATTTCATTATCATCATTAATAGGTCTCCAAACATCAGCAGCTACTTTTTGCATTAAGCGTTTACCACTTGTGCCACATAAAATAGAATCATAAGCACCTTCAATACCTACTTTATAATTATCGCGGGTGTATCCTATTGTACGTGCCGCTAAGATTTGAAAAGGAAGTTCTCTTCTATTGGTTTGTATATACACCAATCCACCACGCTTACCTTTTTTAAGCATAGGGAAGGTTTTCATCTTCTGTAAATCTTTATAAGAAACGTTACGATGCAACACCACATAGCGATCGTTAGTTTCGCGGGCGTTGCGCAAACTCTTTTTAAATTCTTTTTTTGTTTTATCAGGAAATAAGGTCGCTAAGTCTTCTGCTAAGGGACCCACATATTTATTAAAGGTGTCTTTGCTTAATGAAGGCGCATTTACATCAATACCCACTTCATAATAAGGTAAAGAGGTTGCCAACAAGTTACCATTCTCATCAAATATATTTCCGCGCGATGCATCAATGTTTACATAAGCCGTAGTTAGCTGCTTGGCTTTCTCGCGCCACATATCACCTTCTATAACCTGCACCTGCACAATACGGTAAACAATAGACAGCGCAAACACGCACATAAAAATGTACACCAAATAGGTACGCCATAATATGTCTTTCCTGTTTTCCAATTTGTGTTACTCTTTGTTTGTATTGGTTGCTTCTTGCTTATTTTGTTTGGTAGTATCCACTACAATTTTCATCGGTGGTACAATGGGCTCTTTCAATCCTAATTTCTCGGCAGACTTTGCCACTTCACTTTGTTTGCTCACAAACATCAAATCAGATTTGGTAGAGATGTATTCGCTTCTGAATTCCTTTATCTGTGAGCTAAGTTTGTTTACCTGTCTTACTTTATCATCGGCCCAATAACCGTTAGCTATATACAGTATGGCGATAACCGATAAGAATAAAATAAAAGGGATGTGTGTTAGTACGCGTTCGTTGCTTAAAAAGGTTCCGCTGAATACGGTGTTAAGAGATTTTACGATTCCGCTTTTCTTTTTTCTGGGGGGAGGAGTGGCCGAAGGAGTTTCTATTACTTCTTCAATTACGGGTTCTTCTTGTTTAATCTCCTTAAATTTATTTGCCACTTATCGTTTTATGTTATCTTTTATTAGTTATACTTTTTCTGCTACTCTTAGTTTGGCACTGCGGCTGCGGCTGTTTCTCTCTATCTCTTCCTCGCTTGGCGTTAGTGGTTTTTTTGTTATCAGTTCAAATGGTCTTGCTATGTTTCCGTAAAAATCTTTTATCACATCCCCTTCAAAGTTTCCTGTCTTCATAAAATTCTTTACCAACCTGTCTTCCAGCGAGTGGTAACTCATTACTACCAATCTTCCTCCTACATTCAACACTTCCAGACTCTGTGTAAGCAATTCCTTCAGCACATCTATTTCATTATTCACTTCTATGCGCAATGCCTGAAATACTTTTGCCAGGTATTGATGGTCTTTAAACTTTGGGGTGCAGGGTGCAATAATGGTTTTCAGTTGCTCTGTAGTAGTAATGGGTTGTGTAATGCGGGCATCGGTAATCAGCTTTACCAGCTTATAAGCATTCTCTACTTCGCCGTAGGCTCTGAATATATGTTTGAGTTGATTTTCATCATACTCATTCAAAACCGTGGCGGCTGTCTTTTTGCTTTGCTGGTTCATGCGCATATCCAAGTCAGCTTCAAAGCGAATAGAGAAACCTCTTTCTGCTTCATCAAACTGATGAGATGATACACCTAAGTCTGCCAGTATACCGTCCACCTGCGTTGCTTCATACATCCTCAAAAAATTCTTCATATACATAAAGTTCTGAGGGATGAAAGTCAAGCGCGCATCAGCAGGTATATTCTTCTCGGCATCTTTGTCCTGATCAAAAGCAAACAACTTTCCGTTTGCACCTAATCGTTCTAAGATTGCTTTTGAATGTCCGCCTCCGCCAAAGGTTACATCTACATAAACCCCATCGGGTTTAATCTGCAAGCCATCTAAACATTCTTTTAAAAGAACGGGTTGATGATAATTCATTAGCTCTTATCATCACTAAAATCTATCCCCTCAAACACATCATCGGCCAGCTTCGCTATATCAATATCCTGAGACAAGAAGTTTTCGTACATCTTTTTATCCCATATCTCAATAATGTTGTTGCTGCCTAATACTTTTATATCGCTTTTTATATCTGCGTATTCTGCTAATGGTTTTGGTAGATTGATTCGCCCCGTATTATCAGCCTCACAATTGGTTGCTCCGCCGGTAACGCGTCTGATGAAAATATCAACGTCTTTTTTTAAGCGGTTTAGCTTGCTTAGTTTTTTGTTCAACTTATCCCACTCTTCCAAAGGATAAAGCGCTAAACATTTTTGGTGCAGATTTCGGTTTATTACAAAGCCCTTATCAAAAGCTTCGGCCATCTGTTTTTTTAGGTTAACAGGAAACATAAAGCGGCCTTTGGCATCCACTTTACATTCAAACTCTCCTATTAAACTGTTGATTGCCATATTTTAATTGAACTGTTGCAAAAATAGACGATTTTTACCACGATTTACCACCTTGAACCACTTTTTACCACATTTGTTGAAAAGTTTTTTGTGTGCACCCGTTTTCGGTTCATCAAAATGTATTTACTTAGTAGCGCAAAAGCATTGTTAATTCAGGTGATTTAAAACAGTTAAAGAGATATTTTAAGCGAAAAGTAGCCGAACGAATTAACAGGATATGAACAGGTTAAGAGATGGAAGAGTTTAAAAAGACCATTGATATTGAAAAAATACTGAAAGAGAAAAATCCGGCGGCTTACCGTTGGTTACCTAAGTTTATTATCAATTGGCTGAAGCGAAAAATACACGAAGACCGCATTAATGAATGCGTTTGGATTAACCGCCACAACTACGGATATGCTTTTAACGATGGTTGCCTGAACTATGTAGGCGCCAAAGTAACCTGGGAAGGACTGGAAAATATACCCGACACGGGCGGAGTTATTGTAGCATCCAACCACCCGTTGGGCGGTATAGACGGGCTTGCTGTTATACATGCCATATCGCAAAAGCGCAAAGATGTGCGTGCCATAGTGAATGATATACTTACCAACCTGGTAAATTTTGATGGGGTGCTGATGGGCGTAAACCTGGTGGGTGGTACTACTATGGATAAGCTGAAACTGGTAGATGCTTTTTATGGTTCTACCGGTGTGTCGTTTATATTTCCTGCAGGGTTGGTGAGCCGTAAACAAAACGGCGAGATTAAAGACCTGGAGTGGAAAAAGAGCTTTGTTACCAAAGCCATACAGCACAACCAGCCTGTTATACCTTTGTTTGTAGACGGGAAGAATTCCAAGTTCTTTTACAACTTTGCGTATTGGCGCAAAAAACTGGGCATTAAAGCCAACATAGAAATGCTTTTTTTGCCCGACGAAATGTTTTCGCAAAGCAACAAAAACATACACCTAAAGTTTGGCAAACCCATTATGCCCACCTTATTTGATAAAAGCAAAACACACCTGCAATGGGCACAAACCGTAAAAGAAATGGTGTACGATTTGGGGAAGGGTTGATTTACATTTTGTGAAACTTTACACACTATGTGGAGGTCTGTTAGTTAATATAATTATAGTAAATCTGTTTGAGGTAATATTTGATTAATTGTAATGTTTAATTCCTTTTTATATTTAAAGCTAAGAATAATATACAAATAATGAGCATTAAATTCTTTAAGAGAAATATTTTAATTGCTCTATTAATTATACCGTGGGCTATCTCTTCGCAAAATATCGATACTTTATTTAATAGAGCATTGAGATTATCTACTCAAAAAAAATATCAAAAGGCAATTGAAATTTATTCTAAGATTATTACGGTAGAACCAACTAATCCAACAGCATGGAAAAACAAGATATATTGTTATTACAATCTGAATGAATTTCAAGAAACCATTAACACTTGTAACAAATATTTTGAGCTTAATCCACCTATTAAAGAAACATTCTATCCGAAGTATTATAGAGGAATTGCTTATTATAGTTTGAAAAACTGGAAAAAGGCATTGGAAGATTTAGAAACCACATCTGCATTTTATAATGTAAAAGGTAATACAGATTTACTTATTGCATTTGCGAAAGTTCAATTAGGTAAGTATTCTGAAGCAATTAGTGATTATAATTATTGCTTAAAAAACAAAAAAAATACGGATAGCACTATAGTTGCTATAAATCAGGCGATTGGTTATTGCTATTTATACTCCGACAGCTTAGTAAAGGCAAAAGAATTTTGTAATAAAATATTTTCTTTAGATTCTTCCTTAAAAGAAGGCTTTTTTCTTAAAAGCAAGTATTTACAAAAAGGAAGAACAGAATAATGAAGCTATTGAATGTTATTCTAAAATATTAAAGAAGGATAGTGTGAACATTATAGCCTTATATGCTAGAGGCAACTGTTATTTGACAATAAAAGAATATAATTTAGCTAAAGTAGATTTGCTTAAATACGCCAGAAAAACAAAATATGATGTAAATTCTTCAATAACTTTAGCCAACTTAGAAAGTAATCAAAAGAATTATAATGCTGCTCTTAGTTATTTAAACATAGGCTTAAAAAAGAAACCAAACTCTTGTGACTTAAATAATCAAATTGCATGGACAATCTTATTATGCAAAAGATATAACGAAGCTCTTGGCTATGCCAATAAAGCAGTCAAAATTGATAGTACTAACATAGCTGCAATTGATACAAGGGCTACTATTTATTATAAAATGGCTAAATACTATGAGGCAATAAAGGATTTTAATTACACTCTGCATGTAGACTCTTTATTCCCAAATTCTCTTTATTATAGAGCATTATCATATCTCAAAACAAATAATACTAACGGTGGCTGCAAAGACCTAAAGAAATTAAATAATATAAAGAATTACGAGCCTATTGAGGGAGAAAAACCTGTAAATGAATTATTAAATGCTAATTGCAAAAACTAGGCATCTAAACTAAATCTCACCTCTGTCCTATTAAAAGCAAGCAAGCTGTTTTAGCCGCATAGGCAGGCAGGTTTCTTTCCATGCTTGGAATACTTCTTTCGATGCTTGGAATGTTTCTTTCCATGCTTGGAACATCTCTTTCCGTGCTTGGAACGTTTCTTTCCGTGCTTGGAATGTTTCCTTCCATGCTTGGAACACTTCTTTCCTGTGCTGGAATGTTTCCTTCCGTGCTTGGAAAGTTTCTTTCCATGCTTGGAATACTTCTTTCCGTGCTTGGAATGTTTCTTTCCATGCTTGGAATGTTTCTTTCCATGATTGGAATGTTTCTTTCCGTGCTTGGAATGTTTCTTTCCTGTGTCGGAAAGTTTGTTACATGCGTAGGAAAAAGAGTTTCTTACGCAGGAAAAAAAGTTTCTTACGTAAGAAAAAGAGTTTCTTACGCAGGAAAAAAAGTTTCTTACGCAGGAAAAAAAGTTTCTTACGCAGGAAAGAAGGTTACATGCGTAGGAAAGTTTGTTTCCTACCACCTAAAAACAATAAAATGCGCATAATTCAATGAATAATGCCCATTTTAAGTGGTTAAATGGCTTGTTTTAAGGTTTTTGGCTGTTTTGCACCAATTTTAATGGCTGCCTTTGCTTAGTCGATAGGCTCCCAAAGTTCAACCTTGTTGCCTTCAGAGTCGAGAATATGGATAAATTTACCGTAGTCGTAAGTCTCCATTTTGTCTACAATGGTTACCCCATCCTTCTTAAGTTCCTCAACAAGTGCCTCTAAGTTCTCTACACGGTAATTTACCATAAAGTCTTTGGTTGAAGGGGCAAAATACTTTGTGTCTTCTTTAAAAGGCGTCCATTGCGTTTGTGCTTTCTTTTTGCTGTCAGGGTTTTGGTACCACTCAAACGTTGCCCCATAGGGGTTGGTGGTTAAACCAAGGTGTTTTGCATACCATTCGGTTACTTTTTTAGGGTCTTTGCATTTAAAAAATACGCCCCCAATGCCGGTTACTTTTTTCATGTTAGTTTGATTAGATGGTTTTGTGATGATGGTTTTAAATGCGAAACCAAAGCCAAATGATGCCGCAATTATCAGGGTTATTAAAGTAGTTTTTTTCATTGTGGGAATAAAGATAGAAAACTTTTTTATTCAGTAGGTTATGTGTTCTATGCCCACAATGCGAATGGCCTTACATACTTCATGCAACTTGCTGCAACCTTAAAAAACGCCGAACTACACACCTTTTTTAAACAAACAGCTTATGTGCTTAGCCCCCTTTAAATTCCTGATATAAAAGTCTGAAATGGCCATTTGTAGCCTGCATGCTATCCGTTCCGTATGATAGCACAGCATTAAACACCCCATTTATAGCATAATTGTTAACGCTTACGCCGGTTACATTACTGGTATTTACAAACGTAACGGATGTTATTTTTAAATAATTTGCCGGAAAAGGATTATACGATGGATTTGTCATATATTCATTTCCATTAAAACCACCCGGTGTATAATCTATACTCACATTAGTTTGCGGGCAACCCGAACAACCTAAAAAAGGTAGTTGCTGCCCAACCAATGCCTGTAGGTCTGAACCAAGTATAGAATCTTTATCGATATTGATGGTAATATTAATATCCTGAGTAAAATTAAAAAACCCGGATGAGGTATATGCTCCGCCCCCGCTTCCTGTATTTAAACTATTTTGCAATCCAAAAATGTTTGTGGGCGTGCCAGCAAGATTAAAATAAATAAATAACGGTGACGGAAGGTTAGGTGCAGGTTGGGTAGGAGTTTTTTTGCAGGAAAGAAAGCCTGCCGAAAAAAGAAGGCACGATGCTAAAATAATTACCAGTTGTTTTTTCATTTTGCTGCTGTTTGATTGTTTATAAACAATTCGCTTTTTTTTCGAAAGATAATATTTTATTTAATACTCAAAGTGCTTAACCTTACACTACTTCCTTTATTGCCGTAAAAATATAATCGGTAAGCGGTGGCTTAATACCCTGTTGACGAATGAGTGTATTTATTTGCGCACGGTGGTGCATAGAGTGGTAGTTTAATTGCAACATTACATCTTTGATGGTAACCTGATAGGTCTTTCCATCGGGTCTGCTAAATTGAATGTGTTTTTTAAATTCATCTTCGGTATTCTTTTCTATATACTTTATCCAATTGCTTACACTTCGTTGCCACTGTGTGCCAAGTTCTTCTTCAGGAAAATAGGACTGGAACCAGTTCATCGTAGCATCATCCACTTCTTTTGTAATTCGGTTAAACCATTTGTCTTGCGATGTTATAAGATGACTAAAGAGCCTGATAGGTTCTTGTTTATCGGGCAGTTGCAGAATGGCTTCCAATAACTTTTTGTTAGCCCAATCGTTATAGGTAAAGGTATTTATTAGGTACTGTTTCATGTATGTTTTCTTTGCTGCAAGTTACAAATAAACCGGTATTGATTATTGTACTAAAGAAGAGAAAAGAAAACAGCAAACAAAGAGTTTTATTTTATATTTGTTACTGAATGCAAAAACTACTTTATATATTCCTTTTTGTCTTTGCAAGCATAGCTAAGCAAGCTGTTGCCCAACAAAACAAAATAGATTCCCTTCTTACCCTTATAAAAACTGATAAAGAAGATACCAATAAGGTAAAACATTTAAACAGAGTAGGAAAGGAATATGTTGAGTTGGGCGAATTAGACAACGGGCTTCCTTATGCCAAAGCATCTTTGGCGCTTGCCCAAAACCTTGGGTATAAAAAGGGTATTTCGCTTGCTTACCATGGTTTAGGTGTTATTTATTTCAGTAGCAGCAATTACGCCGAGGCATTAAAAAGCAATTTTTCAGCCTTAAAAGTTCGTCAGGAACTGAATGATAAAAAAGGCATTGCCGATTCTTATAACAACATAGGGCTTTCCTATATCGAAATGGGCAATTACCCCGAAGCTTTGAAAAATCATTTTGCTGCATTAAAGCAAAGAGAAGAAATTAAGGATAAATATGGCATTACGGCCTCTTACAATAACATAGGAAACATTTATTCATTGCAGGATAATTACCCGGAAGCTTTAAAAAACTACTTCTCTGCCCTGAAAACATATAAAGAAATTAATGCAGAACACCCCTGATGATAATAGGAGTAAAATGGGGCTTGCTTATGCTTATGATAACATGGGAGTTGTTTACGGTAAGCAGGGAAATTATACCGAAGCCTTAAAGAATCATAATGCCGCAGTAAAGCTCTTTGAAGAAATTAATGATAAAGAGGGACTTTCAGGTTCTTATAACAACATTGGAAATATTTATGCGTATCAGTATAATTATGCAGAAGCTTTAAAAATAGAATTAGCTTCATTAAAAATTAATGAAGAAATAGGGTATAAAGACGGAATAGCCTCCTGCATAATAAACTTAGGCATTACCAGCCTTAAACTAAATAAAACAAAAGATGCCGAAATGTATTTAACTAAAGCCTTACTCCTAAGCACCGAAATTGGCAATAAAGGTGAGATTAAAGAAAGTTACTACGATTTAACCCTTTTAGACAGCACACTTGGTAATTACAAGGCTGCTTTTGAACACCATAAACTATATATTATATACAGCGACAGCCTTGATAACGAAGAAACTAAAAGGAAAAGCATGCAAAGTGCCATGCAATATGAGTTTGATAAAAAGGAAATTGCCAATAAAGTTGAGCAAGATAAACTGGATGCCATTAATAAAGAAGAAAAGCAAAAGCAAAAGGTAGTTATTTATGCTGTAGCAGGGCTTTTGATGTTAGTGGTTGTATTTGCTGTATTTATGTACAACCGTTTTAGAATAACCAAACGCCAGAAAGTAATTATAGAAAAACAAAAGGTGCTGGTAGATAAAGCGTATGAGAGTTTGCATGAAAAGAACAAAGAAGTAATGGATAGTATACGCTATGCCAAAGTGCATACAAACTGCTTTAATTACTTCTGAAAATCTATTGCAAATAGTTTAAAAAGGTTGATGAAGGATAAGTAAAAGAATTACCCTTTGGTTAACTCCATCAAAGTAATCTCCGGCCAAAGTACCAACACGTCCGTTGTAGGCCGACATTCTTTCTCTGCCCACACAGCCCAAACCACGGTTTACGTATAGGTATTGGTTATTGTCATTATTATATAACCCTGCCCATTGTTTGTAGAAGTATTTGGATGGGCTCCATTTCAAGCCTGGTATTTCTATACCAAATTGCGCTCCGTGGGTATGCCCACTTAGGGTTAAATCAACATCTTTATACATCTGTTGTACCTGCTTATCCCAATGAGAGGGGTCGTGCGATAACAGAATTTTAAAATCATACTTCTCGGTTCCCGCATGCGCCAAATCCATTCTTCCGTATTTAGGGAAGTTAAGATTGCCGCCCCAGTTTTCTATACCCAGCAATGCAATCTGTTGTCCGTTCTTTTCTAAAGCTACATGTTCATTCATCAGCAAACGCCAACCGGCTTGTTCATGTACTTTTTTAAGTGCTGAAGGTTTTCCCTTTTTGCTTCAGCACTTGGCCATTGAGAGTAGTCGCCATAATCATGATTGCCCAAAATAGAATACACCCCCATAGGTGCTTTTAGTTTTTGATACACCGGCAGAAACCCTTCGGTTTCGGTTACTTTATCGTTAACTAAATCTCCGGTAAAGAAAATAATATCAGGCTTAAGTTCCATAGCCATATCAAACGCATGTGATAATGCCTCCGTATCAACATAACTTCCCGTATGTATATCGGATACCTGAACAATCTTTAATCCATGAAAGGCTTCGGGTAAGTTTTTAAAATTAATCTTAGTAGAAAACACTTTATACTTATGTGCACCTTTAACCAATCCATAAAAAAAAGAAACAAACGTGATGCCAAAAAGAGCCGCTGATGTATAGGTCAAAAACTTCAGACGGGATATTCCTTCGCGCTGTTCAGGATGATTAAAGGTAGTAGCATACTGATAACCCCAACGAAATAAACGTAGAATATCATCAATCAATAAAAAAATACAACCAATAAATTTTGATAAGAATATTACAAACAGGATAGACACTACATACCCCTTAAAGAAACCCGGCAAAGAAGCCTGAGAAAAAATGCCGCTTATAAGCAGTAATAAAATAGTTAAACCCGAAACCACCCAATATATAGTTTGAATTGTAACTTTACGCGGTTGAGGAAAATCCTTAATAATAGTTTGCATGCCGGTAAAAAAATACCAGTCGATTAAAATAAAAATGAGCGGTAAAATAAATCTGAAGATTCCCATATTCGTTTGTCTGATTAGCTTTTGGTGTTTGCCTGTTTTTGCAGTAAACGGCTACAAAATTACATTAAAAAGCAATGTAAAGAACCGCCCTGTGTATATGTATTACCAATATGGAGAAAATCGTTACCCACGGGATACAAGCCTTACAGACGGTGAAGGTATTGCCGTTTTTGAAAGTAATGAAAAACTTACCGGAGGAGTTTATTTGTTCTTTTTATCTAACAAAAAGGCTTTTGAGTTTTTAATGACCAATGAAAATATGTTTACCGTAAGTGTGGATTCTGTTGATATTATGGGAAGTATTTCTTTTACCGACAGTAAAGAAAACATAGCTTACTATGATTTTTTGAAGAAATATAAGTTTAATGAGTATCAGATGGAAGTGCTTCAAAAAAGACTTCGTAAAAAAAGTACCAGACAAGACTCTATTCCTATTCTTAAAAAACTGATTAGTACTTACCAACTGCAATTACTGGAGTTTAAGAAACAAGCTGTGGCAAAGAACCCCAATACCTTTGTTGCCAATTTAATACAAGCCAGCATTGCTATAGAAGTACCAAACAGTTTAAACAGTAAAGCCAAAGCGGCTTATCTTAAAAATCATTTTTTAGATAATGTGCATTTTAGTGATGAGAAGCTTGCTTATAGTAATGTGCTGTATGTTAATTACACCAATTACATTAACGAGTGCGGTTTCCCTGAAACAGATTCGGTAATTGCCTGTTGCGATACTATTTTGCGCAGAGCCTCGTTATCTAAAGAAGTGTTTAAATGGAGTTTATATTTCTTAGGCAATTCTTTTGAACGCTCTGCTATTACCGGACAGGATAAAATATTTGTACATCTGGTTGAAGAGTATTACAAAAAAGACCGAAGCTGGTGGTTGACAGATGAACAGTTGAAAAAAATAATCAGAAGAAGTGATGCCATGAAAAAAGTATTTATTGGTGCTGTTTGCCCAAACTTTACAGCAACTGATAGTGCAGGAAAGAATGTTGATTTTCATAAACAAATAACTAAAACCACCATCCTTTATTTTTGGAGTTACGATTGTAAACACTGCTTGGAAGAAACGCCTAAGCTGGCTGTATGGATGAAAAAGCACCCTGATCTAAACTTAGTTACCGCCTGCGTATTGCCTGATGAAGACGAGTGGAAAGAAAAATTAAAACTGTTTAAACTGCCCGGCACACAAGTAATTGATACGGATAGAAAAGCCAATTATACAGAAGTATATAGCATTACAGGCACCCCGCAAATATTTATAATGAATAAAGATAAAGTAATTACCGCCAAATATATTGCCGATATGGAAGAGTTGGATGAATTCTTTAAATCGAAAAAGAAAACAAAATAATAATGAAGAAGATTTTTTTCTTTCTCTTACTATGTAATGCCATGATAGCTCAAAAGAAAATAAATGATTTCTCCATAACCATACACGAAGAGAGTATCAATAAAATTATTACAGCTATTGGCCCTATTACAGGTAGCAGCAAATATGATATATATGTTACCGATATTAATTACCTGGACTATTGAAAACCCGCGCATACAGGTTCGTCCTGATAGCTCTCAGTTTGTGTGCGATGTATATGCAGAGGCAGGTATCATAAAATACCGAACACAGGTACACGGGGATGTAAAAATCAGCTACGACCCTGCTAGTAACCAAATACAGATAAAGATTGTCCGGGCTATTTTTGAATTGTACACAAAACTTTTTGGTAAGAAAATACACATAAAGGATATTGACCTCGCTGATAACTTTAAAGCACCTTTTCTCTTTGATGGCCCGCAAACGATGAATACCGATTTTGATTTTACCATGCCAGATAATAGCATTAAGAAGATATATGTGCAACCCATTAATTGTGCTATTGAATTAAAATGGAAAGAAATATTAGTCCTGTTTGATATAGAAGCCTGCGATACCCCTTATAAAAAGGGTAAACAATAGTTTTACAAATATTAACAGCTAAGTTTTTTTATGATAAAAAAATTATTAGATTTGTGATGTAGAATTTTCTACAAGTAAAAAGTATAAATTATAATTATTAGAAAACATGAACATTTATGTTAGAAATCTTAGCTACAACTTAACAGAACAAGAGCTAGGTAATTTATTTAGTGAATTTGGTGAAGTAACTTCAGTTAAAATCATTAAAGACAAAATCACAGGACGTGCAAAAGGCTTTGGCTTTGTTGAAATGTCTGATGACCATGCCGCGATGGAAGCTATCAGTAAATTAAATGGATCTGATGTAAAAGGTAGACCTATGCAAGCTGAAAAAGCTCTTCCCCCAAAACAAAGAGACTAATAATTAACTTATATAGAGTATTTAGTACCCTTAACCCCTTTCTGAAAAGAGAGGGGTTTTTTATTATGTATACCTCTATTATCTTTAAGGATAATTTAACTTAAATACCGTTCGTCGGTTTTGGCGATGTTCTTCATCACTGCAATCTACTCCATTAGCGCAACGATTAATTAGCTGAGTTTCACCAAAACCCTTGGCAGTAAGTCGCTTTTTAGCTATACCCTTGTTAACTATATAGTCAACCACGGTGTTGGCACGCTTTTGCGAAAGCTCCATATTATACTCATCTCCAGCAGTAGCATCTGTATGCGATTGCACTTCGAGCAAAAGGGTAGGGTTTTTCTTTAGTGCATCAATAGCTTTGGCAAGTACTTCTTCTGCCGCAGGTAATATTTTAAAAGAACCCGATTCATAATGGATGTCCTCTATAATTTCTATTTCTTTTTTTGCTGCTGTAAACTTCAGGTTATTCCAGGGGTCAAAATCATCTTCAGAAATATTGGTAAGTCGGGCGCGCTCGCTTTCTAATAATTTGAATTTAAAAATGCCTTCACCTTCTTTGGTTATTTCTTTAATTACATGTCCGGCCTCATCACATACAAAAATTTTATTAAAAGGAATTCTTTTGCTATCTATTACATCAATAGCAAAATTATATTTGCCCGAAGGCAGTAAACCAGGGAAGGCAAAGTTTCCATCAGCATCAGTTATATGAAAAGAGATAACCTCATCCCTATCGTTCATCAACAAAAATTTAATGGCCGCCAAAGGGGTTCTTTCCTGATTATCAGCAATCAGTCTTCCTTTCACATCAATCTTAATTGGTTGGTCATCCACCGTCATGAGACTCATGGTTCTTTCATCAGACGGTATAATCTCGAATTTGTATTTTCCTTTTTCTATTATTTTAGAGGCGAGTATGGTTTTTCCACTATTATCGGTAACCACAAATTTATCAATGCCGGCAAAGGCTGCATCCTGCACATCAAGCGTTAGTAAGTATTTTTTATCGTAGGGCAGCTTATCAAATTTAAAATGCCCCATGGCATCTGTTTTTGTTTGATACAAAACTTCTCCTCTTTCGTTAGTAATGTATATTACCTTTTCAGCATAAGGCTTATGGCTTGCATCATCACTTAATACACTCCCAGAAAAATCTACTTTCACACGGGTATTATCTATAATACGCCCTATTTTAATGCTTTTGGTGGTGGTATTAAAGTAAATATCTTTTACACTCACATCAATCTTATTAAGATTATTGGTAGGAATCTTAACACTAAAATAAGGGTTCTTTTCGGATGCATTGAATTTTATTTTTTGGTAATTAATGGTTATTTCGTTTATCAAACTCTTGTCGTTTACCTGCCCTTCTACTAAAATATCCAATTGGTTATCATAGACATTGGCAAAACCGTTGTTATCGGTTATGGGATAATTGATGGTAAGCAAAGGCGCATCATTTTCTTTATTTGCCTGATAGTTTTTATCCGTAGCCTCTTTTAGGAGATTTTTTATTTGAGTATTAGTAGGTTGTACTTGAGCTGCCTGTTGTAAATCAGCAATGGCTTCGGGGTATTTTCCCAACTCTAAATATGATTGCCCTCTCCCATAAAAAGCTGCTGCATTCTTTTCATCCAATTGGGTAACTTTTGTGTAATCGCTGATGGCACTTTGAAACTGGCTGGTTTGTTTATTTATTTCGGCACGAGCAAAAAAACCTTCGGTAAATTTAGGGTTTAGTGCCATTGTTTTATTAAGATAGCCTACTGCATTTATAAAGTCGGTCTTTTTCAAATAAGGCTGACTTTCTAAATAATACACATAATATTGTTTGGGTTCTTCAGCATCCGAGACATCGATAGAAGTTGCCATATCATATTCTTTTATTGCCTCGTTATACTCATTCAAACGATACAAAACCAAGGCATGGTTTGTATAATAGGATTTATATTTAGGCATAGGCTTTATATCGTTAGGCGATTCGTTCTTCATCAGTCGTATGGCAGATATATAATCTATATTTGCATTGATATAATCTTTAAGACTATCTAATGCAAGAGCTTTGTAATAGTGATTAATATGATTATAGCGTTGCACATCCAATGCCTTATTAGCCCTATCTAAAGCCGTAGTGAATTGTTTTAATTTTAAGTAAGAAAAAGAGGCCTTTTCTAAGGCTTCAACATTCTTTCTGTTTAAAAAATTTAAGTTATCTAAATAAGATGCTGAGGTAGCATAGTCATTTAAATGCATAGATAAATCAGCTACCTGCATATATAATATTTCGGTCTTTGGCTTTAAAACAATAGCTTGCTTAAAATCAGCAATGGCTTCGGGTAGGTTGGCTGCCATTTCATAAGAGGTTCCTCTGCCTACTATATATTTATAATTATTTGGCTTTAAGGCTAATGCTTTGGTATAACCATCTATAGCAGCCTGATAGTTTTTTGCTTTAAAATCTTTCTTAGCTTGTTTTGCAATTTTTTTGGCAGATTGCGGAAAGGCAATCAAAGAAAAAACCAAAAGTATCGACAAACAAACATTTCTTAACGACATACCTTCACAATTAAATAACGAGTAAAACTAATAAATTATTCGCTTTTTAAAACAGGTTTCTTTTGAGCTCATATATTAGCTCATTGTTTTTGTTTTTAGCGGCTTCGTTGAGTGCTCCTCAATTCGCTTCGCTCGGCTGTTTTATAACCGTAAAAACAGCCTTTAAAAACTTATGGCCTGTTTTATTATGGTAAAAGGATTTACCTTATTTAAGTTAAGTATGAAGCGTATTTGCTGGAGCATATTATTATTTATCCCGTTAAGCATATTATTGCTTTTTATGTTTTGACTTATAGCAAGCGGTACAAATATTTCAAAAATATCTCGAGCAATAACAATATCTATACCTACATCAAAGAAAAGTGCTTGCGGTTGATTTTGTGTAGGATAAGGTGGGTTAGGGGGGGCGTATGAACCCGGTAAATTTGAATATGGGAGTCCATCTGCTGCACAAGTACCAATATCAGCATAAAACAGCAGTGGTAGTTTAAATATCTTCGGACTTTTAATATTAAAAGACACTAACCAGCTATTACTCTGCCCTACTCCACCTGTGCTTGTTTTAAAGGCACCATTTGTTTCTGTAAATTGTGCAGAAGCAAGTCCATTAGTTTCGCTTCTTCCAAAATATAAATTATCATACAGGTAATCGGCAGCACCGTTATAACCACTCATCTTAAAAGAATAATTAACTAGACCATTTTGGTTTGGACTTAAACCCATTACTCCAGCAAAGGCACGTATCTCAAAGAAGTGGGTTTTGCCAACAAATATCTCTTGAGTAATGGTAACAGAAGCTTTTTGCATGACTGCATTGGCTTGCCCGTTTACTTTTATAAGTGTAGGAAATAATGCGCTGTTGTTTGAGAACTGATATAATACATCATGCACACCATAGTTATAATTTTGTTGTGCAACCGAACCATTCATTATCTCCATATAGCGATACGTAAGTCTTTGTTGGAAAAGAGAAGTAGCATGTTTCTTTTTAAAATCTAAGTTTATATAAGGAGCAAACTTATTGTAGCTGCTTACAGTGCCATTAATACCATCATCATTTCGATAAGCAAAGCGTTGAGATTTAAAGCCAATATTTATTGTACTGAATATACTTTTGGGATGCAGGTTAATTCTTGCATTGGCAATACCACTTATATTGTTGTTGCCAAAATCGTACATAGGAGCTACTTCGGTTTCAAATTTCTTTTCATACAAAACGTGGTTGTAGTATGCCAAGCCAAGCATATAGCCATTGTACATATTATAGCCCATAATAGGCGTATAAAACAATTGTGTTTTATTTGGGTTATCTAAAGCGGCTATAAATTCAGGTGTTAGCGGTTCTGTTTTTTTGAAGATACAATGTGTGCGAATGGTATTATTCTTTCTATTAATATCAGGCATTATTTCATTATAATCTATTTTAAACGAGGTAATTTCAGAGGGAGGGAACAATAGTTTTTTAGAACCTTTAAAGCCATCATACCAAACCATTCCTTTTACTTCTTTATCATCTAAACCATACAAACAAACTGGCCCTTCTATCTCTCCTACATTTTTTACGGTTATCTCGTAAGAATCGTCTTTCAACTTTTTTACATGAGATACTTTGTAATCTAATTTTTTGGTAGTACCTATTAAATCATGAAAGAACCAGCCTAATTTCTTCTCGCTATAATACTCTAAAGTCTTTTGTAAATCTGTTGGGTTGGGATGTTTGAATTTGCACTGATTAAAATAAAACCGCATGGCAATATCAAAATCATTTTCGCCCATGTAGTTCATCAAATAATTAAAGAGTATAGCCGTTTTGCTATACATAATGGCTGCGTAGTTCATCTCGGTATATTCATCAGCGGGCAACTCACAGGGCTGGTCGGCACCTTGTTTGGCACTCATGGCATACAACCAATAATAGGAATATCGTTGTTTGTATTTGCTTACATGCAGTAATTTAAAACTGCTGTCACGCCCTAACACATCTGCCAATGTTGCCTTCGGGTATTTGGTTTGAACGTATCGCAATTCATTAAAAGAATTGATGCCTTCATCCATCCAACCATTTTTGCGCTCGTTGCTGCCCAACATACCATAAAACCAGTTATGTCCAACCTCGTGGGTTATTACCACATCCAAATCAAAGGCAGTAGAGGCATCTCCTATAATAGTAATGGTGGGATATTCCATCCCGCCGCCGGCAGCAATAGTTCCATCAACTGCCGATACATTATTATAGGTATAATCGCCATTCCAAAGCGAGTAATAAAAAGTAGCATCGGTTATATAGCCAATGGCATCTTTCCATAACTCTATATTTTTATCGGTAAAAAAAGCCCAAGTAGCTACACTCTTTTTGCTGTGAGGCAACACAACCTCGCCACGCAACACATTAAAACGCTTATCGGCAAACCAGGCAAAATCGTGTACGTTCTCTTGTTTATAGCGTACAGTCTTTAGTTCTTTATCGGAAACAGGAAACGACATGTCTTTTTTAAATCCTGCCGAATCAAGATTTTTTATTGTTTGTTCCGTCTCAATTACTTTTTTATTTAAAAAAGCATCTTCGGCTTCATTATCATACCTATCTCCGGTAGCAGCCAATACATAGTTTTTGGGTAGGGTAATACTTACATAATAATTCCCGAACTCTGAATAAAACTCGCCCTGATTTAAATAGGGCATCTGATTCCAACCCGATGCATCATACACGGCAGGTTTGGGATACCACTGGGTAATAAAATAAGCTTGTTTATCATGCCCGAGACGAGAAAAAGCAGCCGAAGGAATTTTAACCCTAAAAGGGGTAGCAATGGTAATCCTTGCTCCTGATTTAAGCACATAAGGTAAGTAAACCTTGGCAATATCAGGGTTCTCTTTATCGTACTCTATTTTTAAAGATTGGTTATCTACTCTAAAATCCAAACTATCAATAAAGCCCCTGTCTTGTTGTTTGGCGTAATATAAGCTGCGATCTCCCTGTTCTAAAAATTGCCTTGCCAAGGCCGAGTTATTATCTCTATATGCATTGGGCCATAAATGAAAATAGATAAACTCCAAATCATCGGGCGAGTTGTTTTTATACACCATAGTTTCGTTAGCACTAAGCTGGTGCTTTACATCGTTTAGTTTTACGTTAATAGTATAATCTACCTGCTGCTGGAAATACGCTTTTTGCGCAATAGCCGTTTTAGCAATAAACAATAGCAGCAACCATTTTTTCATGGCGCAAAGATTTGGCTCAGGATGATACTACAGCATACCATAATTTAGATTGCTCCGAGATTACCCTCGCAATGTCGAAAAAAAATCTGTGACACTAATGCAGTCTAGAAGAAATTAAACTAATAAACTCTTTGCGGGTAGAGTCTTTTAAAAACTCACCGGTAAACGCAGAAGTAGTAGTTACTGAATTTTGTTTTTGTACACCACGCATTTGCATACATAAATGGCTGCACTCTATTACTACTGCGACACCCATTGGTTTCAATGTACTTTGTATACAGTCACGTATTTCGTTAGTTAATCTTTCTTGTACTTGCAGTCTGCGTGCAAAAGCATCAACCACACGGGGCAATTTGCTTAAGCCTACAATATATCCGTTAGGTATATAAGCAATATGAGCCTTACCAAAAAAAGGTAACAAATGATGTTCACAAAGACTATAAACTTCAATATCTTTTACCACCACCATTTGACTATACTCTTCTTTAAACATAGCAGATTTTAAAATATCCGCCGGGTTTTCGGCATAACCTTTGGTAAGAAAATTAAGGGCTTTGGCGGCGCGATGAGGAGTTTTTTGTAATCCTTCGCGGGTGGCATCTTCGCCAACCTCTTTAAGAATTGTACTATAACTAAGTTCTAAATCTTTCAGATTATGTTTTTCAGCTATTTCCCGACTCATGTAGATTAAATTTAGAAACTAATACCCTTTGACTAAAGTTTGGCCTTTACTTCAACCATGTCATAGCCTTCGATAATATCACCCACTTTAATATCATCATAGCCATCAATATTTAAGCCGCACTCATAACCTGCTGAAACTTCTTTCACATCGTCTTTAAAACGTTTCAAAGAGCCTAAGCCTCCACTATGCAACACAATACCATCGCGAATAACACGCACTTTAGTATGACGGGTAACTTTTCCATCCAATACATAACAACCAGCAATAGTACCTACTTTGGTAATATTAAACACTTCTCTGATTTCGATATTACAAACGATTTTTTCTTCAAACTCCGGAGCTAACATACCCTCCATAGCAGCTTTAATCTCATCTATGGCTTGGTAAATAATAGAGTATAAGCGTATATCAATTTCTTCAGTTTCGGCTAATTTACGTGCATTGGTTGTAGGACGAACCTGGAAACCAACAATAATTGCATTGGATGCAGATGCCAACATTACATCATTCTCACTAATAGCACCAACCGATTTGTGGATAATATTAATAGCGATTTTTTGTGTAGATAATTTCAATAATGAATCAGAAAGAGCTTCAATAGAGCCATCCACATCGCCTTTCACAATTACATTCAGCTCTTTGAAATCGCCAATAGCCAAACGTCTTCCAATCTCATCGAGCGTAATATGTTTTTGCGTGCGGATACCTTGTTCACGTTGTAATTGTAAACGCTTATTAGCTAACTCACGTGCTTCGCGCTCATCAGCCATCACATTAAATTTATCACCCGCAGTTGGAGAACCACTTAAACCCAATAATTGTAAAGGGATAGAGGGACCGGCTTCTTTGATAGGTAATCCACGTTCGTTGGTCATAGCTTTTACACGACCACTATACCCCCCGGCAACAATAATATCACCTACACGTAGAGTTCCTTTTTGCACAATAATATCGGCAACGTGTCCACGACCTTTGTCTAATTTAGCTTCTATTACAGAACCCGAAGCTCTTATCTTTGGATTTGCTTTTAAATCTAATACCTCAGCTTCTAATAAAATCTTTTCTAATAAAACATCAATGTTTAAACCTGTTTTAGCAGATATTTCCTGAGATTGGTATTTCCCACCCCACTCCTCTACTAAAATATTTAATTGAGCTAAATCTTCTCTTATCTTATTAGGATTAGCACCCGGCTTATCTATTTTATTGATAGCAATAATCATCGGTACACCTGCTGCCTGAGCATGGTTGATAGCTTCTTTTGTTTGAGGCATTACACTATCATCAGCCGCCACAACAATAATAGCAATGTCGGTAATTTGCGCACCGCGTGCACGCATAGCTGTAAAGGCTTCATGACCCGGAGTATCTAAAAAAGTAACAGATTTACCGTTATCTAGTTTTACATTATAACTACCAATGTGCTGCGTAATTCCACCGGCTTCTCCTGCAACTACGTTTGCTTTACGGATATAATCCAGTAAAGATGTTTTACCATGGTCAACGTGCCCCATGATGGTAACAATAGGAGGGCGACCAACAACATCTTCAGCATTTTCTTCTTCTTTAACTTGAATAACCTCTATGGCTTCTGCCGTAACAAATTCCGTTTTAAAACCAAACTCTTCAGCAACAATAGCAATAGTTTCAGCATCTATACGTTGGTTGATAGATACAAACAACCCAAGGCTCATACAGGTAGATATTACATTGGTAACCGGTACACTCATCATTTGTGCCAATTGATTGGCAGATACAAACTCGGTTACTTTAAGAACTTTTTTCTCAGCTTCAGTTTGTTCTTGTTCCTCAGCAATACGTTCGCGTATCTCTCCACGCTTTTCTTTACGGTATTTTGCAGCATTCGATTTTTTACCACCTCCGCTCAAGCGAGCTAAGGTTTCTTTTATCTGTGCCTGAATTTCTTCATCTGTAAGAGCAGGTTTAGGTTCTCTTCTAACTTGATTATTCGTTGTAGCTCTGTCTTTAAATTTCTGACGGGCAATTTGAGTTTGCTCCTTACCAACTTTACTTATCTCGTCTTTACTTAAGCTACCTGTCTTTTGTATGCGTTTACGTTTTCTTTTTTCTTGTTCAAAATTACTTGGCGTTGGTTTCTTCTCAACCGGAAGAACCATCGTACCTAATATTTTAGGTCCTTCTAATTTTTTAAACTTAGTTTCTAAGAAATCTTCTTTAGGAGCTTCTGATTCTTGTCCTTCAGAAACAACTATTTGTGTAGGTTCTTCAATTGGACTTTCAGCAGGAGCTTCTTCCTTAGTTTTCTTTTTGGATGAAGTTTTTTTAGTTCCTTTTTTTACTTCTTCGGCAGCTGCCTCATCTTCCTTTTCCTTTTTGGTTTTTTTATCAGGTTTTGTTTTGCTGTTTAAGGTTGATAAATCCACATTACCAACTACTTTTACACCAACATTTTTTTCTTCTTTTTTAGGTGCTTCTGCAACAACTTTTTCAATCTCAACTTGCTTTTTTTCTTTCTCTTTTTCTGCTTTTTTAGTTTCTTCCGAAATGCGTTGTTTTTGCTCTATTCGCAGAGATTCTAAAACTTTAGAAGTAGAAGAAACCGATACATCTTTTATTACAATATCTTCTTCAAAATCATCTTTCTTTTTGTGAGTAGTTTTTGTTTCATCTAAAACAATACTTTCTTTTTTCTCATGAAGAACTTGTCCTGCCTGCTGTGCTTGTTGTTTAATTATTTTCTCTCCGGCAAATTCTTTTGACAAAACTGCATACTCACTATCACCAATCTTAGTATTAGGGTTGTTCTCTACTTTGTGTCCTTTTGAGGATAAAAAATCAACAATAGTAGCTAACGATAAGTTAAACTCTTTGGCTATTTTGCTTAATCGTAATGTTTTAGTTTCTTCTGACATATATTTATTTCCCCTTGCTACTAATTGTTTTATTGCGCCTTTGTTTTTTCCAACACAATATTATCCCTGTTCTCCTTCAAACTCAGATGCTAATATAGCTCTCAGTTCTTTTATAGTTTCTTCATTTATTTTGGTTCTGCGTGTAAGCTCTTCTTCAGTAAGTTTCAATACATCTTTTGCTGTATCGCAACCAATAGCTTTCAATTCTTGTATTACAGCTGCTTCAATTTCGTCAGAGAATTCTTCCAAGTCAACATCTTCTTCCTGAACAATCTCTTCTTCAGCTTCGCGATATACATCTAATTCATAGCCTGTAAGTTTACCGGCAAGTTTTATATTAAAACCACCTTTACCGATAGCTAATGAGATTTGATCAGGTTTTAAATAAACCTGCGCGCGCATATTCTCATCATCTAATGTAATGTTGGTGATTTTTGCCGGACTTAAAGCACGTTGTATTAACAGTTGAGGGTTGCTTGTAAAGTTAATTACATCAATATTTTCATTTTTCAACTCACGAACAATACCGTGTATACGAGATCCTTTCATACCTACGCAAGCACCTACCGGATCAATACGCTCATCATAAGACTCTACAGCTACTTTAGCACGTTCTCCCGGTTCGCGTACAATTTTCTTAATGGTAATTAAACCATCAGCAATTTCGGGAACTTCGGTTTCAAATAAACGCTCTAAGAACACAGGTGATGTACGAGAAACAGAAATAACAGGCGTTGTATTTTTCATATCCACTTTCAATACAACCGCTTTTACGGTATCACCTTTCTTAAAGAAATCAGTTGGTATTTGTTCTGTGCGAGAAAGTATCAATTCATTCCCCTCATCATCAACCATCATGATTTCTTTTTTCCAAACCTGATACACCTCTGCAGTTACTACTTCACCTACACGCTCTTTGTATTTATTGTAAATTTCATTCTTTTCAAGTTCTAAAACCTTTTGAACCAAGTTTTGACGTAATGATAAAACAGAACGGCGACCAAACTCTTCCATCTTCACAGGTTCTGTAACCTCTTCGCCAATCTCAAAGCTATCATCAATCTTTTTTGCCTCAGTTAAACTAATATGTTTGTTAGCATCATAATCAAAACTGTCATCAGCAAACTCATCATCCACAATGGTGCGGTTTTTATACATTTCCACATCACCTTTATCAGGGTTTACGATAATATCGAAGTTTTTGTCGGTACCATATTTTTTAATGATCATGTTACGAAACACATCATCAATGATACTCATTAACGTTGCACGATCAATGTTCTTGATGTCCTTAAAATCGGCAAACGATTCTATTAAATTAACAGATTGCATGGTTATTTATGTTTATGATTAAAATGGTAAAATTAATTTAGTTTCTTTAATTGTATGTAAAGTTATTGTTATGTTTTCTATGATGGTTTGTCTGCCTTTACCTGCCTGTTTGCGCTCGGTAGTTTTGGTTTCTATCTCAATAGCATCATTGGCTATGTTGGCTAAACTGCCAATAAACTTAATACCATCGGTTTTTAGCACACTTACTTGTTTTCCTATGTATTTTTGATATTGAGCAGGCACTTTAAAAGGTTCATCTATACCCGGAGAAGATACCATCAGCTCAAAATCTTCCTTATCTCTGTCCAAAGCGGCTTCAATATGCTTGCTAAGGCTTCTACAGGTTTCAATAGAGATATGGTTAGGCTCATCCACAAAAACCTCTATTTTATTAACAGGCTTTATCTTTACCTGAACTAAAAAAACAGCTGTTCCTTTGATGAACTCCTCTACTAACTTTTGTATGTGTTGCTCGCTAATCATCTCTAAACAAAGAGGGGACTTAGTAGCCCCCTCTATTCATTTCATATTTTACGGATACAAATATACGGCTTTTTTATTAAAAACAAAGTGTTAATTAATTTCGATAAAAGTCTTTTTTATCCCGATAAAAACACTTAATTTTACTACGTAATAAAAAATCATAGTCATGAAAACAACTATTCTAACAACAAGTAAGGTGCGATTATCATCGTTATTGTTGGTTTTAGCCCTTCCGTTAGCTACATTAGCTGAACATATGCCAACCCCAGAAGAAGAAGCGGCGCAAAATGAGCAAATGGCTATGTATACTAAAATTGCCATTGCAGTTGTGTTTGCAGTATCAGTAGCTTTGTTCTTAATATTTAAGACCAAGCACGAAAAAAAGCTGCGCGAAAAGCATATTGAGCAAATGAAAAAGATACAGGCCAACAAAAAGAAAGCTGCCTAAAGCCTTTGGCGTATTACTTCATACAACACCACGCCTGTAGCTACCGATACGTTTAAAGAGGCTATCTTACCAACCATAGGGATTTTAACTGCATCTGTACAAAGCCTTAAATACTCTGCCGAGATACCCAAATCTTCCGAACCCATAATAATGGCAGTAGGTATTTTAAAATCCACATCATAAATAAGCTTATCCGTTTTCTCATGACAGGCTATTACCTGCAAGCCGCTTTCTTTAAGAAAGGTGATAGTATCTTTTAAGTTATACTCCCTACAAACCGGAATTCTATGCAATGCCCCTGCCGATGTTTTAATGGCATCCCCGTTTAGTTGGGCAGAGCCCCTTTGCGGCACAATAATCATATCAACCCCCGCACACTCTGCACTGCGGGCTATGGCGCCAAAGTTGCGTACATCGGTTACTTTATCCAACAGCAATACAAGTGGAGTTCTTCCTTCGGTAAATACTTTGTGCAAAATATCTTCTGCTTTAAAATATTCTATCTCGCACACAAAGGCAATAACGCCCTGATGGTTTTTTTTTGTAATGCGGTTAATCTTTTCGGGAGGTACCATTTGGTAGGGAATCTCTGTACCCTGTAATACTTTGCGCAACTCATTAAACAATTGCCCCGCCAAACCCCGCTGAATAAGTATTTTATCTATCTCTTTGCCTGCCTTTATGGCTTCTATAACGGCATGTATGCCAAATATGTGGTTGTCTTCTTTCATAAATAATTAAGAAACGAAAGTAGTAATAATATGGGAGTGGGTTTGGGTGTAAGATTTAACAGTAAAATAAATTTCGTTTTACTCCTATAACGTCAGTTTCAGTTATTTGGTTTTACTCCACAGATTTTTGATAAAGTTACTGTCCTGAATATCATAACACATATCAGCTTCACCATCTTTTACATCTGCACCATTTATTCTAAAAAATCTTTTACTACCATCTTTTAATTCTACATTTATTACATAAAGAACATCAAATTGACAGAATGATTGACCTTTTGCATTATTCCATTTATTAATGAACATTTCAGTTTGCTCTTTAGTTAATTGTTTTTGTTCAGTTTTATTTTTTGCCTGCTTACTTATTGTCATTTTAATAACCACAGAAGAATCAATTGGTTTTACTACTCCATATTTATAACATGGTTTCTGTCCATAAGTTACAAATGCTAAAAGGAAAAATAGTATTGTTAATCTTTTCATTCCACCCCAAATATAAACCAAAAACCCTTTCTAAACAATTAGAAAGGGTTTACTGCTTGTAATTCCTACCGTCAAGATTTACATTCCCGTCCTTGTGATTTAAATTCCTACCCCCAAGATTTACATTCCTGTCCTTGTGATTTATATTCCTACCCCAAAGATTCACATTCCTGTCCTTGTGATTTATATTCCTATCCCCAAGATTTACATTCCTGTCCCCGTAATTTAGATTCTTATTCTCAAGAGTAAGATTCTTATCTCTGTGATTAAGATTCTTACCCCCAAGATTAAGATTCCTATATTTCTACTTGATTAGGTAGTAAACAAAAATGGAGTGGGTGGTACCTGCCAAGCTTGGGCACCTCCTTTTTTCTCACTTAGTATTACTCTACCTCTTATATATACCTTAGTACCCACAGGTTTGCCATGCGCATAGGTGTAGTGCGCATCCGGAGAAGTTTTTATGGTAACCCAGGTTATGTTATCTAAACTTTCCTGTGTTTCATAGCATGCCTTCAAGCCTTTGGCAGCCGCTTTGTAGATAAAATCAAACAAACCACCTGTCGTAGGGTCATTCTTAGCTGCAAAACCTGCCTTAGTTTTGTTTGATGGTTTCCTTGTAACTAACCCACATTCGGTAACAATAGAAGTGGCAGTTGCCACATCAGGTGCATTGTTGGCAGCCGTTTGCACTATGGCTACAAAATTCTGCACATCGGTTATTCCCTGGTTCACAGCAACATCTCTCGTACCTGCCGTACCTATAGTACGGCTTGCCACATTAGTCTCGGCGGTTTGGGCAGCCGTAATATGGTTTCGGGCTGCTGTTATAGCCGCTGCGGCTATGGTTACTACTGTGTTACCCGGTGCGGTACTTAGCGCAATAAGAAAGGCTAAGGCATCGGTTAGGAACTGAGATACATTTTCGTTAAAAACAAAAATGGCATTTACGTGTTTTCTCTTTTTCATGGCTTCTAGGTTTTATTTGTTTATGATTTAGTTTATAAGTGCTTTAACGCAGAAAAATAAAATAAGTTACAAAAAAGATGCAGTAGTTATCAACTTTGCTGTATAAGTATTAGTAGGCTATGTGGAGAATAAAGTTATTTTATAGGGACGCTATGTTTTTAGAAAAACACACCTGCAAACAGAGAAAAATATATTTTGTAGTTTAGGGGTATGAAAAGAATTTTAATTTACTTAGGATTAATACTAATTATATTCTCATTTAAAAATGATAACTTAATAAAAGTCATTGATTCGTTTAAAATGAATAAGTCAAAGATAGAAGTGTTCTTTTTTGACCCATCTTATAACATATTAGAAAAATATCCTGATTTCAATTCATTATCAGAATCTGATAAAAGTAAAATCTGGAATGAATATTTACATAATAATGTTTTATATATGTTTTCTAAACAAGATAATAAATCAAATAAAACATACTATATAATATGTGGTAACCCTGAGATTATGAGGTCAAAAATGTTTTATAAAGTTCAAATTGTTAAGGGTATCACTAAAGATGATTTTAATCCAACTAAGGATGAATTTAAAGATAAAATTATTGCGGAAATTAAGAATGTAAATTGTGGAGGTTCTTTATTTGAGAATATGGATTTGTTTAATAACGACAAGGAATCAATTGGAAATGGGAAACTTTTTCTTGGTAAATATTGTATGGTTCAACCATATTCTGATGTTAAAGAATCAATGATTGAAATCATGAAAAATAATTAATAAATCTCACGTTAGGGATTGCAACGAAAATCCTTTTATGTATTCATAAAAATTTCAAACTTATCTCAGTCAAGCAAAAGGCTCATAATCCCTAATAACAGGGAATTTTAGAAGAATATTGATTCCTGCTTACTTCGGCATAATAGCTGCTTTTATGCTGTTTTTGTTACCGCCTTGTTACCAAAGAATATCTCAAGAGTTACACGATAGTTCATGAACCCAATGGAAGTGTTTTTATTTAAAGAACATTGTACTCGGGTAATTATTAACCTAAAAACCACAACAAAATGGGTGTAAAATTAAGAGAAAAACAATTGAGCAACGGGCAAATATCCTTGTATTTGGATATTTATCACAACAAAACAAGGTGGTACGAATTTTTAGAAATTCACATCAACAAAAACCGTCCAAACAATGATGACAAGGAAAAGAAGCGATTGGCTAATGAAATTAGAGCCAAGCGAGAGCATGAACTGATTGTAGATGAAAATGGATTAAACAACCGAAAAAAGAAACTGGCTTGCTTTGCCCTTTTCTTTGAAGACTACAAAAAGCAGAAAAACTATAATAGTGTAAACGAAGGTGTATTGTATCAGCTTAAAAATTTCCTTAATAAGCAGCCTTTGCCGTTTACTAAATTAACTACTGAATGGATGAAAGAATTTGAACGGCATTTATTGAAACAGGTAAGTAACAATACTGCACTTGGATATTTAATAGCGTTGAATGCAGGAATAAATGAAGCTATACGGCAAAAAATAATTAGCAGCAATCCTTGGCATGATGTGCCGCAACATCAACGCCTTAGAAAACAAGATACATTTAGAAGTGCATTTACCATAGAGCAATTACAGCATTTGGCAAACACGCCCTGTAATTTAGAAAAACAGATAAAGCAGGCATATTTTTTCGCTTGTTTTACTGGCTTGAGATGGAGCGATGTAAATCCTTTGCGTTGGGATGAAATAGTCATCAAAAATATAGAAGGAGAAGAGCGATACTTTCTTTATTTTGAACAGGAAAAAACGGAAGGCGTTGAATATGTACCACTTTCGGGAAACGCCATTGACATTATTAAAGAAAGAAAAGCAGAATCTTCAACTGAAGAGAAAAGCCTTTATGTGTTCTCAAAAATAAAAGAAATAGACGGCACAAAGAAAAAGTATCAGCGAGTTCAAAGAGGATTAAAGAGGTGGGCAAAGGCAGCAGAAATAGACACTAAGAAATTACACTTTCATAGCGGTAGGCACACATTTGCTACTAATGTTTTAGAAAGTAGTGCAGAAGGCGACCTTTACACCGTATCAAAGCTACTTGGTCATAAAGACATCAAATCGACACAGATATATGCTAAGGTTCGGGATAAACGTAAACACGATGCTGTAAAAGCCCTTCCAAAAATTGATTTTGCGAAAATTAATTTAAACCAAGAGCTTAAAAAGGTCAGTTAATAGTAGCCTGATTATATTCTATCAAACATAAAGCCGTCAATATGATTGACGGCTTTACTTTTTAATTAATTGACGTTTTGCTATTAACAGAATGGGATTTTAATTCCCTATTTCCTTTAGTAAATCAGACATTTTAATATCAAGTGATTCGCATATCCTTTTCAGAACTTTTATAGAGATATTTTGCTGACCTTGAAGTATCCTACGAATTGAACTCTCGTTAACATCGCTCACATTCGCAAATTCTACATTAGATTTAAACTTCGCCTTAGCTCTCTTACCAATACTATCAGCTAATTTAACAAGTATATCCTTTTCTTTTGACATACTCAAAAGTCGATGTAAGTAGTAAAGTTATCTCGCTATATATGACGAATTATACTTAACTTTGTTTTTAAGCAAAAGAACAACTTAAATGCAAAACCAAATACCTAAAACAAAACTGGAAATAGAGCTATTTTGCGATAAGATAATTCTACAACAGAAAGTCAGAAGCCTTCAACTACATCTTGCCGCTTTGCAGGAAGTTTTAAAGACTTGTGCTGTTATTAAATAAGTGTTTTATTCAAGTTCAATCGAGGTTTTGTGTAAGTTTACTTGATGGAAAAAAAACAGGAACACGAACTTTTTTTAAATAGTATAACTATTTGGGAACAGGTTGTTAAGGAAAATACCTTCGGAGAATATAAGAACTATGCAATTGTACTTATGCAAAGCAAGGATATGTATATGTTTGAAGATGAAGTTTTAAAAAACTACAAGGCAACTATTAATACTATTGAGCAAGTGCTTAAAGAATCCCCTCATATTGTTTCAACTGGCGCACATAGAAAAAATAAAGACGGTTCATTTTCTAAAAAATATTTGCATATAGCAGCACAATATTTCATTTTGCCAGATGATATTCTTTATGATGTATTCTTTGCATACAAACTAAGGCAGATTGACCTCTTGGAAATGGACGCTTTTTAGACTATCAACTTTCAAATTACTACGAAACTAATGTACAACAGTTCTCACGTTTCCTTCGCCTTTGTATCAGAAAACACGAAGTGAAATTATTAAAACCTGAAACCATTCAAACCGTTAATGAATGGTTAGCAGACAAAGAAAAGCAGCAGGGTTTACAAGGAACATTAGAAAATAAATCAAAAATAAAACGTGAGGCAAACGATGATAAAACATCTTTAAGCCAAGAGCAAACCGTTTTATTAATGTATTATTTGCAAAGAGAAAAAGTAATTCTAAAAGACCTTACAGATTTAGAGATGGGGAATGCTTTTGAAATTTTGACAGGATATAGCCATCATTCTTTAAGGCAAAAATTAAGTAAGTTTAATCTTTCCCAAACAAAAATAAATTTAAAGGCATTAAACATACTATTAGCCAAGCTGAAAACAGCCATAGACGAGCCTTTAGCTAAAAAATAATTTTCTGTTTTACTTTACTTTTCGCCTTACTCGTGGGTTCATGAACTCGGATTAAGTTTTTTACTATGCGCACCTTTGCTTTATAAATCAAATAAAGCAAAGTTATGGCAGTATCATTTTTAACCAATCTAAACGAAGAAGAATTTAAAGTTTTTCTTAAACAAGCTATCTCTGAAATCATCGGAGAAGGATTAACACAAGTAAAAAATATCATCCCTGATATACTTGATGTAAAACAAGCCGCTGAATTTCTACGGCTGAAAATCGCAACACTTTACGAAAAGACATCCGAAAAAACCATTCCTCATTTTAAAAAGGGGAAGAAATTGTATTTCAAACGAGATGAGTTACAAGATTGGGTATTCAGAAGGTAAAGTAAAAACTAACAATGAAATAGAAAGTCAGGCAGCAAGTTATACGATGCAAAAAAGATTAAGAAAATAAGTAAACACAAAAGGTCAATATATAAATCAATAAAATAAAAAACCATGATAAGAACAGCAAAATTTAATATCCAAGAGAATTTACAAACTGAATTTAACGAGTTAATAAATGAAAGAGGATTAAGAGGGACGGTTATCTCAAAGAAAGATGATATATGCGTGATAGAAATAATCTATACAAAAGAACAAACGTCAATCATTGATGAAACAGAAAAAATAATTGACGTGTTTATTGCATTGGCATCAGTTTGTACATCAGTTTTATCCGATTTAGAGGCTCAGAAAAACCAAGCAAAAAAAGTAATTTCTAAAAAAACTGTTGGCAAACAACAATGTTTTTTCAAAGAATTTGCCGCTCAAAATGCAAAAGAGTAAAACATAAAACGTCAATTGAAACGTAAAAACTAAACCAATAATAAAAAAACATGAGAAAAGTAGAATTCAATGTGCCGACAGAAGTCATTACAGAATTTGTAGATGAACTTACAAATCGTAATGTAAGCAATAGTATTATCGGGACTACCGAAGACGATGAAATCATTATCGAGGTAGAATATGAAAAAACTGAAAGTGATGCAGTAGATGAACTCGAAACAATCCTTGACAAACTTTCAGCTCAAATTGAAGATGAGGAAGAAGAGTAATTTTTTAAATAACAAAACGTCAAGTTGAAGCATCAAATTAAAATCAAATGGGAGAAGATAAAACAAAAGCACCGGAAATAAATGTCACTAAAGATGAAAAACCTTCAATAGGGATAAAAACATTAGAGAATGATAAGGCTCCGCCCGAATGGTTGACGCCTATACTTAGCGCATTAGGTGGAATGGGTGGTAGTTATATGCTTTTTATAAAGCCCTTGCAAGAACGAATGAATACTTTGTCAAATCAAGTAATGGATTTGCGATCGGAGATAAAAGAACTCAAGCAGCAGAACAAGGAATTGAAAAAGGAAGTCGAGAGTATTCAGCTAAATCAAAAAAATGATGTAAGCGAAGTTGGGTATCTGCCAATTAAAAAGTCAATTGGTCAAGGTTCTTATTCAAAGAAACGGATATGAAAGTCAATCCGTCAAGTGAAACATAAAAACTAAAGCGTCAATCAAAACGTCAATACTATGAATACAAGTAAAACTAAGAACAATGCTTTGGAAACATACGCCGTTCCAACCGATGTGATGTTAGAAATTGCACAAATAATTTTACGAGCTGATTTTCTGCATGAAATAATCGGTGTAAAAGAAAATAAAAATCAAATTGTGATTAGTGTTAGTTATCAGAGCGATTTAAAATTTCATCAGGAAGCCATTAAAAACATTGCGGATATATTAAAAGACTACCATGAAATATGTTGTAACGAAAACGAAACTGTAAACTGGCGAGAGAGTTAATTAAATAAAAAATCATGATACATTATTGCGCTTATTGTAATAAGCCGTTTACCGTTTTTAGAAAAGATAAAAAATACTGTTGCCATAGCTGCAAACAAATGGCTTTTATGAAACGTCAAGAAAGTTCAACAGATTTTGTGCGTCCAAAAAATCAAAACGTCAATAATACAATGCGTCAAATAGATGAAACGTCAACCAGTCAAAACGTTAAGTCTGATTTGATTTTATTGGGTAATGCACAAGAAACAGAGGTTGAAACGTCAATAAAAGAACAAACAATTAAAACGTCAACTAATTCTAACGAACCAATTTTAATTGAGCGTTTAAACGAGCAAATTTATTCGCCTATTTATTGTAAGTGGATAAATGAACTTAATGAAAGATTTGATGAAAGAGGAAATGATGAATGGCTTAGACGACACATCACAAGTCAAATTCAATGGGTAAGCCTTCATTATCGTTGTTTATTAGATACCGTTTTAACTGTATCAGATATAAAAATTATAGAATGGAGTGATTTAGCCGAAATAACAAACGCTTTTACCTTTTTAATAACAACGAATTATTTTAGAGAGTTGCCTGCCGATTATGCTTTTACTAAAGAAATTATTTCATTAAGAGAAAAACTAAATAGTTTCTGTTTAGAAACACAGGAAGATGAATTTGTACAATTCAGGTTAAAATTTGGCACTAAAAAAGACTTGTTGCTTCAACGATATGAATTGGCTTCGGTGTTTTCTAAAATCAATTATAATCAACTGCAATTAGATTTTAAAACTGAAAGTGATACGCTGATTAATAAATTAAAAAAAGAACAGGAAGCGATGCAATCTGCAAAAGAAAAACCTTGGCGGAGTAGGTATCGGTCTTTAAATCGACCCTAAGAAAGAAAATGCATCTGATGTGAAAGCAATAAAAATCTCACATATTTTTAGCTGAAAAATTTTGGCAGTAGTGTTTAATCATATTTCTTACTTTTCGGAATTCACGCAAGATTTCATTTTCATTGCCAACGGCTTTTGCAGGGTCGGGGAAATTCTGATGGAATTTTTTGGCTTTGGACGGAAAATAAGGGCAGTTTTCTTTAGCATTATCACAAACAGTAATTACGAAACCAAAATCAATGTTTTTATACTCATCTACATTATTAGATATGTGGGTTGAAATATCAACCCCATCCTCTTTCATAATGGCAATTGCTTTTGGGTTTACACAATGTTTCAATCCCTGCGCTGGGCTTTTTATGCTTAACTCTTAAATCTCCCAACTAATGTTAAAGAACTCTTAATTTTTACAAAGTAATATTATATGCCTCGCAAGAACAATGATTATTGCTTTTCGCTTTATCAAAGCATTCTTTGCCTTCTTTAAAAGACAAATAAACAAGTCCAATTGTCCCGATACTATCCATGTAGGCAAACTTCGTAAGCTCGTAGATGCCACTACTAATAAGTAAAATGACGGACATATAAATGCAAACTCTTGTGCATTCTGCATCTGCAAGTATAGCATCTGAGTTAAGTTGTTTTCCAACTTTTGTTTTTAAACCAATTAAAACCCACATAACGGCAATAGAAATTAAAGATATTATTACACCCCACATGGTTGTTTCAGGTCTATGTCCAGTCCAAATATTATAAATACTCGTTATTACGAGAGCACCTACCAACCCATAGAATGAAAAACCTGTTATACGTAATGCGATTCTTTCAAAATTATCCCTATTGCTTTCGGGTTGTTTTTTAATCCGTAAAACCATGTGAGCGATGCCAAGCCCTGATACTACTTCTATAAAACTATCTGCTCCAAACCCAAATAGCGTAAGACTTTCATCTTCATAACCGAAGTAAACCGATACAACGCCTTCAATTACATTATAGATAATTGTGAAAATGGCAAGCCTCAATGCCAACTTATAAAGTTTTTGTTTATCTGTATTCATTTATTTACATATAAAAAATAGAACGCCCCATTTCTGAGGCGTTCTTTGATTAATGAATATACCACTCATTAAATTACATCTGGCTACACATCTTGGCTGTATTACTACATTGCTCGGCGCATTTTTTACCTTCCGCACCTTCGCATTTTGCACACTCAGTAGCACATTTTTCACACATCTTAGCGCACTCAGCACAGATAGCTTTTACATCTTTGCTATCTGACTTCATCGCTTTTACTGCTTTCTCGCAAGATGCGATGCACTCTGCGCATGTTTTTGTGCAAGCAGACCCTTTTTTACATGATGTTTCACAGGCTTTGCATGATTTGATGCAGGCTTCGCAGGCAGCAATGCACTCTTTGTATTTATCGTTGATTGATTCGATTTTTACATCGTTTTTGTTTGACGTTGGCATTTTAGCAGCCATTGATACGAAACCAATAGCTACTAACACTAAAAATATTTTTTTCATTTTTTAAATTTTAATTATTTGACTTGATTGAATTATTTAATGCAGAAAATAATCAAGCCATTTTAGGCGGATTCCAAGCATCCGATGAGAAATCAGATTTATCGGTTTCTGATATAATACCGAATTTTTGATTTGAATAGATAAACGGAACAGTAAGATATTGTGTCTGATTTGTTAAAGCGGAACAATTGCAACAAACCATAAAAGGGTTGCAAATATTACAACAATCCGTACCAGTAGTTTTTTTTGTATCATGCTCATTTGAGCAGCAAGATTTTTCACAGTCTGTTGTTTCAACTGATATTGAAACCGATTTTGGGAAAGCAGGCGCAACCGTTAAGAACAGAATATGAATACTTAATATGGTCGCGAGCAATTTCATTTCTAAGGTAAAGATATGGATTTTTTCGTTTTCATAAGTTAGTTTTAGATAGATTTTGGCTTTAATACAGCCCTACTTTAACATTCTTTCTCCTCACAATTAATACTTTCAGTTTCTAAAGTAACGTGTTGAATATTTAGATGTTCCAACTTTTCCTTTAATTCATGCTTAACATTAGCAATTTGCTTTTCACTTAAACCGTGTTCTAAAATTAGATGTGCTGTCAAGGCATTTTTTGTCGTACTCATTGCCCAAATATGCACATGATGAATTTCTTTTACGCCCTGAAACTTTAAAATTTCAGATGTAATTTCTTCTACTTTAATAGCTGAAGGAACCGCATCTAATATCAAACGTAAACTTTCAGTTAGTAAACCCCATGTGCTGTATATTACCACAACCATTATACCTAAGCTGATAAGCGGGTCTATCCATGTAATACCTGTATAAATAATAATAATACCTGCAATTACTACACCAACCGATACCAAAGCATCAATAGCTAAATGCAAGTATGCACCTTTCATGTTTAAGTCTTTATCCTTATCCCTGAAAAAGAATAAAGCAGATACCGCATTAATTACGATACCTATACCTGCAACTATACTAATTATTTTTCCCTGCGTTTCTTGTGGATGTATAAATCGCTGAATTGCCTCCCAACCAATAGCACCAACAGCAATCAGCAATATAACCGCATTAATTAGTGAGGAAAGTATAGTCGTTTTATTAAGACCATACGTATACCTTTCCGTTGCCTTTCTTTTTGTTAACTTAAAAGCTACCAAAGATAAGACTAAAGTAGCCACATCGCTTAGATTATGCCCAGCATCGGACATAAGAGCTAATGAGTTTGTGTAAAGGCCTGTAATAAACTCAATTAATACAAATGCCGAGTTTAAAACTATACCTATAATAAATGCCTTGCTAACATTAGTAAGCGGTGCATTATGTTGGTGTGAATGTTCGTGTTCCATAGTTATTTTTTATTATTCTTTTTCATTGTTAAATATTTTGGCCAATAAATCATACGCCCCATTTATTACCACTTCACTATTTGAGTTAACGTCCTTCGGAACAGTAACTTCTGTAAAACTATCTTCGCTAACTCCAATGGCTACTTCAATCATTTTAAAAGTATATCCGTCTTTAGAATCTCCCGCTATTTTAACGAAAATGTAATTTTTGCCATTCTTTTGAATAATTGCTTTTTCGGGTAAGGATGCCGTTTTATTTTCGCCAATTTCTATTACTGCTTTAATATACATACCGGGCAATAAATTCTCATCTTCTTTATCCAAGTGTCCATGAATACGAACGGTACGTTCTGAACTTATCTCCCTGCCAATTAAATGAACCTTAGCTGTGCGTTCGTTCCCACTTTCGTTAGATAGGGTAAAACGAATAACCTGACCGACTTTAATTTTTGTAATATCCTTTTCATACACAGTTAATTCAGCGTGCAAATGTTCCGTATCTACAATTTCAAAAACAACATCGTTTGGTGCGGCATACTTTCCAATATTGATATTCACTTTTGTAACATAGCCGTTTATAGGCGATGTTATTGTAATAGAGCTGCTGATATTACCTTTATCTAATTGTGAAGTAGATATGCCCAACTGCGCTAATTTTTTCTCCAAACCGTTAACTTGTGCTTTTAAGGAAAGAAAATCTGCTTTTGTTTTTTGAAATGATTTTTGCGAGTTTACATTTTCTTTTTGCAATTCTTCTTGCCGTTTGTACTCTGCTTCGCTGTATTCCAAGTTAGCTTTAGCCTGAATATACTCCTGTTGCAACTGGATATAATCAGGATGCTCGAACACCGCAATAACTTGTCCTTTTGTAACTTTCATACCTTGCAGTAACTCCGTACTTTTCAAAATTCCGCCTATTGGCAAAGAAATAGAAACTAAATTTTGAGGAGGTACATCTAACACACCGTTACATTGTATAATACTGGAAAGATTACGCATCTCAATTTTACCAAATTGCACATCCGCATTTTTAAATTGAGCTTCGGTTAATTCTACCGTTTGTTTTTCGGTAGCATTGCTTTCCTCTTTTACTTCTTCCTTTTTATTGTTGCATCCATTTACAAATGCTAAACCGATAGTTATAACGATAAGTTTAATGATTGATTTTATTTTCATAATTATATTTTAATTTTTACCTGTAATAAATTGAACCTGATATACTGCCTGATTATACTGATTAAGTGTTGACAGATAATTGCTTTGTATTTGTAGCGACTGGACTAAATTTTGCGAATGCTCATAGTACCCAATATCGCCCGCCTTAAACGCTTTCTGAGATTGCTCGGCTATTAACTTACTTTGTGGTAACTGATTACTTACAAAATAATCAAGTGTATTTTTTAGTTTTAAATACTCCTGAATGATTTGCTTGTATTGCCCTTGAATGATTGTTTGCTCCGCATTAAAATTACTTTCTGCAATCTGCTGATTAACCTTGTCTGCATTTATTTTAGCTGCATGGGGAACAAACCAAAGCGGAATACTTAATCCAAACTGAACCCCCTGAAACCTGTTTGCAGATGTTGCAAGTGGTGTAGAAGCATCAGAAAGAGCGTTACCTATTAATGTCTGATTGAAATAACCCACAGTAATATCAGGTAATATTTTATTTCTATCAGCCTTCGTTAGTTTTTCTGCGATGTCAATTTGCTGTTTAAAATAACTTACTAATGGATTGTTGGATGATGCGCTACTGTCGTTTACATTTAAAGTCATCTCCAGTTTTAAAAAATCATTTGCAAGAATACTAACGGGCTTATTACTATTCATTAGCGTTTGTAACTGCGTTAAATTGATTTCTATATTGCTTTTGTTTTGCAGGGCTAAATTTCTTACTTCCTGTAAACGGCTTTCGGCTGTTGCTTTCTCTAACAACGTACCATCACCACCTTTATACCGAAGCGAAGAAGCTCTGACAAATTCGCTGAATATACTATCCTGTTGTTGTAGTAATCTATCATAGGCATATAAATACTGCAATTGTTGATACGTATTTTTTACCTTGAACGCCAATTCATTTTTAGTAACACTTAGTTTTAACTCACTTCCTTTAACCTGTGCCTTATAATAATTGGCATTGCTTGCAAAAGCAGTTGGAAAGGGTATGCTCTGTGTAATTGAAATATTGTTATCGTTTTTTGCAAAGCTGTTGTACTGACCGTACATAACCATTACATTAGTTTTACCAATATCAGTTGAAGTTTTCTTTAACTGATTCTGTAGATTGATTTCATACATCCCCGATTTTACAGTTGCATTATTCTTAATGGCTTCCTGAACACATTGCTCTGCATTATAAGAAGAACCACTTTGTGCGTTTGCATTTATTCCTATCAGTAATAAAATGATGGAAGCAGCAATTGGATTTACTTTTTTTGTTTTCATGTTTTCAAAATAAATGTATAGTATGGGTAATACTACTAAGGTTAAAAGTGTGGCGGTCATTAGCCCGCCTATAACAACCGTTGCCAAAGGTTTTTGTACTTCGCCACCTGCGCCTGTTGAAAGTGCCATTGGTAAAAAACCAAATGAAGCTACTATTGCTGTCATTAATACAGGGCGCAAACGAGTGCGAGTACCCTGTAAAACAATTTCTTTTAAATCTGTTAAGCCACTTTTCTTTAAACGATTAAACTCGCCAATTAAAACAATACCGTTCAAAACAGCTACGCCAAACAAAGCAATAAAGCCAACACCTGCTGAAATACTAAATGGCATTCCCCTTATTAAGAGTGCAAACACACCACCAATAGCTGATAGCGGAATAGCTGTAAAAATTAAAATACTTTGTTTAAACGAGCCGAATGTGAAAAACAAAAGCATTAAAATTAAAATCAAAGCTATGGGTACAGCAACAAATAACCGTTGTTTAGCTTCAATTAAATTTTGAAACTGCCCTCCATAAGTTACATAGTAGCCCGCAGGCATTTTAACTTTATCATTTATTTTTTGCTCTAATTCTTTTACAATACTTTCCACATCACGCCCACGAACATTAAACCCAATAGTTAACCTGCGTTTTGCATCCTCTCTTTGTATTTGATTCGGACTGGTTTCCATTTTTACTTCAGCAATTTGGTTTAATGGTATTTGATTTCCATTTGGAGCCGTGATGAAAAGATTTTGCACATCTTCTAAGTTTTTACGGTTGTCTTTTTCTAACCTCACTACCATGTCAAAGCGTTTTTCTCCTTCATATACTAAACCTGCACTTTGCCCCGCAAATGATGTTTGCACTTCTTTATTGATGTCTTCTATATTCAATCCGAACTGTGCAATTTTTTCACGATTATATTTAATTACAATTTGAGGCAAGCCCGAAACTTCTTCAACGTATAAATCTTTTACACCTTCAACCGACCCAATAATTTTGCTGACCCTTGTTGCCAATTGAGTAAGCTGATTTAAGTTCTCGCCAAATATTTTAACGGCTACATCTTGTCTTGCCCCGCTCATTAATTCATTAAAGCGCATTTGTATCGGTTGCTGAAAACCAAATGTAACACCCGGTATATCTTCCAATGCTTCGCCCATTTTAGTTGCCATTTCATCTCTTGTTTTTGCAGACACCCATTCGCTTTTATCTTTTAATACTATAATAATATCGCAAGCCTCAATGGGCATTGGGTCGGTTGGAATTTCACTACTTCCAATTTTACCTATTACCGTTTTTACTTCGGGGAATCTTGCTTTTAGGATGGTCGCTGCTTTTGTCGCTGCTTCAATTGTTTTTTGCATGGAACTTCCTGTTAACACCCTTGTTTCTACCGCAAAATCTCCTTCTTCTAACGTGGGTATAAATTCCCCACCCATATTTAGAAGGCAATTAAACTGATTATGAATAGTGAGAATGTTATAATTAATACCAATGCTTTCTTTTTTAATGCTCCGTTAATGATTGGGCTATAAACACGCTGAAAGAAATCCATCATCTTATCAGATATGTTACGTTTGTTAGAAATGTTTTTATTTAAACACAATGCTGAAATCATCGGTACATAGGTTAGAGAAAGAATAAATGCTCCCAATATGGCAAAAGAAACTGTTTGTGCCATTGGCTTAAACATCTTGCCTTCAATGCCTGATAGAGCAAGAATTGGCAAATAAACTATCAGGATTATTATTTCTCCAAAGGCAGCACTACTTCTTATTTTTTTGGCAGAATCATATACTTCTTCATCCATTTCCTGCTGAGATAATTTTAGCCCCTTCTTTATCATTAAGTGATGTAAGGATGCCTCTACTATAATAACTGCACCATCTACTATCAATCCGAAATCAAGTGCGCCTAAACTCATTAGATTTCCCGACACACCAAACAGGTTCATCATACAAATAGCAAACAACATCGCTAATGGTATAACGGATGCGACAATTAGACCCGCTCTAAAATTCCCTAAGAATAGTACCAATACAAAAATTACAATCAATGCACCTTCTAAAAGATTTTTCTCTACTGTTCCAATTGCCCTGCTTACTAACTGGCTTCTATCTAAGAATGGCTCTAAGACAACGCCTTCAGGCAAGTTCTTTTCAATTTGCTTTATACGTTGTTTTACATTTGCAATTACTTTATTTGAGTTTTTCCTTTCAGCATAAGTACCAATGCGCCTACAACTTCTCCTTTATCGTTGTATGTCATTGCGCCATATCGGTTGGCATGACCCAACTGAATTTTAGCTACATCACGCATTAAAACTGGAATACCTTGTGAAGTATTTTTTATAACGATAGCACCTATATCTTGCAACGTGCCAATTAATCCTTCGCTACGAATAAAATAGGCATTCGGGGTTTTATCAATATAAGCACCGCCCGTATTTTGATTGTTTTTTTGCAAAGCCACAAAAACATCATTTATAGAAACATTCATACTACGTAGCTTGCTTGGGTTAAGTGCAATTTCATATTGCTTTAAATAACCCCCAAAGCTGCTTACATCAGCAACACCCTCGACACCTAACAATTGCCTTCTTACAATCCAGTCCTGAATAGTACGAAGTTCCATTGCATCATACTTTTTTCAAACCCTTTTTTAGCGTGCAGCGTATATTGATATATCTCTCCCAATCCTGTTGTTACAGGTGCTAATTCGGGGCTACCAACTCCATTAGGAATTTTACTGCTCGCTTCACGTAAACGTTCTGATATTTGTTGCCTTGCCCAATAAATGTCTGTCTTATCTTTAAACACAATGGTTACAACAGATAATCCAAATCGAGAAATGGAACGGATTTCAACTATATCAGGAATAGTTGCCATTGTTTGCTCAATAGGAAAGGTTACTAACCTTTCTATTTCCTGTGCAGCGAGCGAAGGGCTGGCAGTAATAATTTGAGCCTGATTGTTTGTGATGTCAGGCACGGCATCAATTGGTAATTGCGTTACCGAATACCCCCCCCACATAATCAGGGCAAGCGTAAATAAACTTATTACAAGTTTATTTTTTATGGAAAAATGAATGATTTTATCCAACATAAAAAAATAAATTAATCGTAAAACATAATGCCTTTGGAATTTATCCAATAGCAAATACACACACACTTATTTTAAGCGTGATAAAAAAACGATTAACCTAATTTAGGTGGCTGCCAGATATTGGCTGTGAACTGAGAAAGGAATTGTGATTTGTAAGGAGTAATTTTTTTGTCGGTAGATTGACTGAAAGTTATTGAAGCTGAATAGAAAGGCTCTATATGAAAACCTTGACAACCGCAGCAAGAACACATACAAAAAGGAGAACAAACTTCGTCCTGATGAGAGCCATCTTGTGTGGTGTTGGCTGTAATGCTTGTATGGGTTTCGGTAGATTCATTACAATTACTTTCATCTCCGCATGGTGCAGTTGAAAGTACAAGAATGTAAATACTGAATATTGTCCAAAATAATTTCACAAGACAAATATATGAAAAACGATAAGGTTTCTATAAACCTTTTTAGTAAAAAATAGTAAAGGGCTTTTTCAACCCTTTACTTATTTGATAATTATGCACAAGCCTCAGCACATTTTTTACAGGCTTCTGCACACTCTTTGCAGCTTTCATGATGTGTAGAATGTTTAGCACATTCTTCAGCACATGCTTTACAAATTTTAGAGCATAAAGCACATAAGTCTTTTGAATACTGTGAACCTCTTGCTTCAAACCTTGCGCATAAAGCACAAATATCTGCGCAATCACGACACAACGCAATACATTGTTCATGACCATGTTTAATACAATCGGTAATACATTTCTCACAAGTTACAGCACAGGCTAAACAAGTGTCGATACAATTTGAATTTTTCATTTTTTTAAATTTTATGGTTTATAATTATTACAACAAAGATGGAAATACGTAATCTTAAAATGTTACACATTTATTAAAAACACTTACATAATTATGCGTCATCAACCTTTGTATTAATATACAATTGTTATACCAGCTCCAAATTGCATATCGCTATCATAATGGGTAGATACTGAAAAATATTTAGTTAGAATATACCTTGCGCTAATTAAGTATTCTAAATCGCTATTTACTAATGCCGTTACACGTAATCGTTTTGTAATAGGTATATCTTCTCTTCCTAATTGTAAACGAAACCTACCCGTATGGTCTATTCGCACATCGGCAACAATAAAAAATGGTAATGTATATTGAAACCCTATACAGGCCACTTGCCTATTATTCTTTGTGTTTTTAATTCCAAAAATATTGTCGCCACCATTTGGGTTATAGTATCCGTTTTTTCTATATCTAATATCCCAACCGACATACGGCTTAAAAAACTGATTTTTACCGATGTATCTACCTATATGGCTTTCACTTTCATAACCCATTCTCTCATCTAAACCTAATCGCCATTCCGTAGTAATAAAATTGCGTTTATTTGATAGCATAATTTCTCCATCGCTACCATTACTTTCAAGACCTATGTGCGCCATAGGATGCCAAGCCTTATCATCGGCATATAATTTTTTTATTGATTTCTTTTGATTAGGTAATTCTTTGTTTGGTGGGGAATTTTCATAACTAAAAATTCTACCCATACCACTCATCATGTGGTAAAGAATATGACAATGAAAAAACCAATCACCACTTTCGGTTGCGGCAAACTCAATTGTATCGGTTTCCATAGGCAGAATATCTAATACATTTTTAAGTGGCGCATAATCTCCTTGCCCATTTAGCACTCTAAAAAAGTGTCCGTGCAAGTGCATCGGGTGGCGCATCATACTTGCATTCTCTAAAATTATTTTTACATTTTCGCCTTTCTTTATCATTATTTTATCTGATTCAGAAACTGTTTTATTATCAATCGTCCATAAATAACGTAGCATGTTTCCCGTAAGTTTAAAATGTAAAATTTTAGTAGGTGCATCAGGTAAGGTTGTTTTTGTTGGCGACCTAAGCATACTGTAATTAAGATGTAACTATATCCATTTGCAGATCTTTATCCATTTTCATTCCCTGCATATCCATTCCCGTCATATTCATTCCGCCACCTTTAATTTCAGAGTACATAGACAGAATTCATATCCATTACCTGATTGCTCATTTGCATCCCCATATTGTCCATAGAGCCATTCAGTTTCATCATGCCATTCATCATTTTTAGTCCCTCAAAGTAATTAAGTTTGGGAAGCGTAGGTGCATCCATTTTCATTCCATCGCCAAGCCAAACCGAGGTTGATTTTGTTCTATCCTCTGCCGTTGCTTTAAATTCATAACTCATATTTTCAGGCACAGTTAAGATTATATCGTATGTTTCAGCCACAGCAATTATCATTCTATCTGCTTCCACAGGTACTACATCTTTGCCATCATTAGCTATTACGGTAATTTTTCCTCCGGCATATCCTAACCAAAAATAAGTTGATGAGCTGCCGTTTACAATTCGCAATCTAATTTTGTCCCCTACTTTTAATTGAGGTAAATTTTGTTTGGTCTTTCCATTTGTCAGCAAAGCACTGTAATAAACATCACTAACATCCATTGGGTTCATCCGTATCCAATCTGATTTTAGTCGTTGTCCAAAATATCCCTGTCGTTATAGCTTCTGCATAACTTTGCGTAGAACCTTTTTTATAGCGTACCAATCGTTGGCATTTTATGTAGTGAACGATGAACTTCTCTAGGTTTTGCATTTGTTGAATCGCTTAATACGATTACATGTTCGGGTGTTTTTTCTTCTTCTTTATGAATAATAAATGCGCCGTACATGCCACTTTGCTCTTGCAGTTTGGTGTGCGAATGATACCAATATGTGCCATTTTGCTTGATGGGAAATTTATAAATATGTGTTGTGTTAGGTTTAATAGGTGCTGTCGTTAGATAAGGAACACCATCTTGTTCGTTTCGGTAAAATCAAACCGTGCCAATGAATTGATGTTTCCGTATTTAATGTATTATGCACATAAATCAGGGCTGTATCGCCTTCTGTAAAATACAAAGTAGGTGCAGGTATGCTTCCATTTATGGCTATGGCTTGTTTCGATTTGCCTGTATAATTTACAATAGTATCTGCTACAAATAAATCATAACGTACTGTTTTTTGTGCAACTGATAGTGCGGTATAAAACAAAAAAACAGCTATCGATAGTCTTTTCAGCACTTATTTATATACGTTAAAGAGATTGTATTCAAACCGAAACGAAAATATTGTGTTGCTCATTCTCGACATGTTTCCATATAATTGCTTCTTCATAAATAAAATCAAGCCTAATGACGCTATTAATAATAAATTGCACGGCAGGGGCAATGTCTAAATAGCTTTCTTTCATTGCAGGATTAGTTTTCCCTATAAACTCTACATACAAATTTACATTAGTTTGTTTGTAACTGGTGTAGTTAAACGGAAGAAATAAATAACCTGTCGAAAAAGAATAATTGATAGCATCTTTTATTTGGTTGTTTACTATTTGGTCTTGCAAATTGTTCATACTTCTAATATTTCCGCCAGTAAAAGACAAAGCTACTTTATGCAAAAGTTGTGTAGCAATAATTCCTGTACCAATGCCTGAATTATCCCCCGCTAAATTAATTTCTTGATATTGAATAGGGTTACTTATAAGGGATGCCTTACCATATAATGCCATGCGAAAATGTTTATTCACATCATCTTGAGAAAAGAAACGATACTTAACGTACAAATTGCTTCCTTCAAATTTAAAATTGCTTTGATGCACATTACTCGCATATAAATTAATGTGCATCATCCACTTTTTATTGATGCCCCACATTATTTCGGGGTTTAAACGATATGCGTTTTTATAATTTATTTGCGAAGCATCATACGCAGGAAATAGCTCGTTATTTAACCGTAAACCTATTGACCTTGCTGCCATAGCACTTGCAGGTTCGCTCGATGGATATAGTTCTTGTGCCTGTGTTTGCAATACACAAACCACAAGCAAAAGTAATAAAGGTGTTTTTGCGAATTTAAAGTACCACATGATACAAATTACTCGATGGCGTTGCTATATTTAACTGGCTTGCATATTTTTTATACTCCTTATTGCTTATAAAACCTTTGTCAATAACTCTAAAGGTTACCACGCCATTTAATGTTTTTGCAGGTGTACTCAAAAAATAAAAAGCGATATTTTGATAATTGAAAGTTGAGTTGCCCTCTATTTTTAAATTATCAAATTTGTAATTGACTTTAAGTGATGCCACAAAAAAACCTGCATCTTGTACCTTCTTTTTTATTTGGTTAAAATCAATGGCTTTATTTTTTTTAAAAAAAAGAATAAAACTTGCATGACTAAGGTCAATGCCTACACTATCTATGAAATCAAGCGTTCGTAATGATTTATCAACCGACCGTGAACACATAGAACAAGTAAGACCTGCCACTTGCAATTCTGTTTTTATAATTTGTGCCGATGCTACGTTATAAACAAGCATCAATGCTATAATTGAGCCAATTATTTTTTTCATGTTATTTTATTTCTTCTTTTACACTTCCACAACTTAACATCTCATCGCCGAAATAAGGATTTTTAATTTCACTTTCTATACTTAACCAATTAGCACCCTTATCATTTAACGCCATAGGGCAATGCTCGTAGTAAAGTGTTTTACTATACCCAAATGCTACGGCTAATTGATAAACATTCTCACTTAGTTCGGCAAAAACTTCTCTTTGCTGAGTTATATCTGTTAGTTTAATAATATCATCTAATTCCGTATTAATAGCGGAGATGTTCTTATCGTAAACCTCTCTTTTCGCAGCTACTATCAATTTTTTATCAAAATTTTCGATAGATTTTTTTATTACTTCCGCTGATTTAATAACTGAAGCTACATCCGTTTTAACCAAATCATCCTTTAAAAAAAGATAGTTCTTTATAATATTTTTGACATGGCCTGAAAAAGGTTCATCAGCCGTTTTAAATTGATGTGTAACTGTTTTTACAGTTTCTTCTTCTGTTGGGGTTACTTCTGTTGATGCTATCTCTTCCTTTCTATTACTGCAATTAGATAATAGAAAAGTTAGTGCCACTCCCAAAATTAATTTCATCTTTACTTTCATGTTTTTTTATTTTATTAAATAATCATTATTAAAGCCATTCCAATCATTAAAGCATCTTCAATAATTGTTATTGTACTCATAGGTAAATTAAATACATCACCTAAGCAAGCGCATTTGATTTTTTGTTTATTTAAAACACTTTGTAGTACACCAATTATACTTACCGACATAACAACCAATGTAATTGTGTTTGTAACGAATGGATTAAATCCTATTAGGTAAGAAATTCCCAATCCCAGTTCAACAAAAGCATACACATAACCCCAACTTTTTATACGTTTAGCAATAACATCATACATAGCGTAACTTTCAGCAAAGCCCTTTAGGTTTAATAGTTTGAAAAACGAAAACACTAAAAAGAAACCTGCCATAAAATGTGTCATCCATTGCATTGAGTTAAATGAGCCACTTACAAATTGTATAAGCAACGAAACCCCTGTTATGTAAGTAAATACCAACAAAATAGGGCGATAGGTTACAAACCACGTTTTACTTTCTTCTGCAATTTCGGAATCATTTTTATTTTGCTCTTTTTCTGCTAATTGATATTTTGGATATTCTTTTAATGCTGATTTTAAAGTGTTTGTATCAATGTGTTTATCCATTGTAATAGACGCTTCGCCCTGTTCTAAATTTATAGTTACGGCAGTAACTCCAGTTACTTTTTCAAGTAAGTGTTGTACTTTAGCTTGGCAGCCTGTACAGGTCATGCCTGTTATTTTATATGTGTGTGTCATAATTTATTTAGTTTATAACACAAAGTTAGGTTGTCGAAATACAGTCATCTTATATAATTTATATAAACACTTACATAATTTATACTTCATCTAATGGCTTACGTGTGTTGCCATTTAAAGATTTGTAATGAGTTGGTGTAATCCCTGTTACTTGTTTAAATTGATTGGTAAGATGTGCGGGACTGCTATATCCCAGTTTGTAAGAGATTTCACTTAAACTTAACTCGCCGTATTCTATAAACTCTTTTACTTTTTCAATTCTTAATTGAATGAAATACTTTTCGATAGTAGTACCTTCAATTTCTGAAAATAAATTACTTAAATATTGATATTCATAATTAAGTTCCGCCGCTAAATACTCGCTCAGCTTTAACTTTAAATCAAAATTGTCCGCCTCTAATAATTGGATTATTAGTGATTTTATTTTGACAATAATTTTCATTCGATTATCATCGATTAAAGCGAACCTAAACTGTTCAAGTCGTTCTTTGATTAAAATAGTTTGGTCTTTCGTAAGCTCTCGCTCTAACAAAACTTCTCCAAGATTAACTTCTATCGGAGTTAAATTATAGTCTTTGAAAAGTTGGGTAACCACTAACTTGCAACGGTTACACACCATGTTTTTAATAAATACCGAATTGGGCATCTAATTGTGTTTTAAGTAAAAAAATAGAGTTGCAGCCCCATACAAGGCAATCAGGCTAAAAGCCTATCTATTACTTAAAATCAAATAAGAAGTGAGCGATTTTTTAAGAATAAAGGAATATCCTCTAACGGTGGGGAATGGCTTACAGAGTAAGCAATGTTTTTAGTTTGGTAAGTAAAGGAAAAAACAAAAAAAGAGTTATCAAAAAGAATAGGTGCTATTTTAATTTTACTAAACTGAAGATTTACCTGCGTTTTAGAAGCATCCGTATTTGCTTTAATCCATTTTGCAATATGCTTGCAACATTTGCTTTTATGTTCCGAATCAGATTTATGTTTACAAGCACAGCTACCGTTTTGAGATACAGATATATTCCAAACAGTATTAGATGATTTTTTACCGCAATAATGTGTGCCAAATACTACACCAACCGATGTAAGGAAGAAATAAAAGGCAAATATTATAAGTAAGTGTTTTTTCACGATTCTTCAAAATTAAAGGAAAAACTAAACAAAATCAATTAATTATCAGTAATCTTAAAATTATGTAAGTAAAAATGTTTTTTTAAGCTTTAGTTTGCAATAAACAAACATAACATGAAAAAACTAATACTATGCATTTCAGCAGTTTTTATCTCAATGACTAATGTTTCATTTGCTCAAATCCCTAATAGTGGCTTTGAAACTTGGACAAGCGTAGGTTCTTATGCAAACCCCGCTAATTGGGATCAGTTAAATGCCATGACATCTAATATGAGTACATACACTTGTACAAAAGGAACACCCGGTAATCCTGGCACTTCTTACTTAAAATTAGTTTCTAAAAATGTATCCATGATGGGTATTATGCCCGGCATTGCTGTTAGTGGAATGCTTAGTACCGCTACTTATCAACCTATTTCAGGCTTTGCTTATTCACAACGTCCACAGAATTTGACTGGCAACTGGCAATATATGACTTACGGTAATGATACAGGGTATATAGCTGTGTATCTTACCCAATGGAATACAGCGATGAATATGCGTGATACGGTAGCTATGGCTATGCAAAGTCAATCAGGTATGGTTATGAGCTGGGCATCTTTTTCAATTCCTCTAATGTATATGAGCGGTGCTACTCCTGATAGTGCTATGATTATTTTATCATCAAGCGGAACTACACCAGTAGCAAATAGTTACTTATATATAGATAATTTGGCTTTTGCTGGAAGCGTTGCAGGTATAAAAGAAAACAAATTAACCGCATTAGAGGTTAATCTTTTTCCTAATCCATCAAGTGATAAATTAGCAGTAAGTATTAGCAATTCAAAAATTACTAAAGGTCAAATTGAAATATCAGATATTCAAGGAAGAAAAGTAAAATTTTTAAACAATGTTGATTTTACATCAGTAACAACCGTTGATATATCAGATTTAATTAAAGGAGAATACATTATTAAATTAAGTAGCTCAGACGGAATAATCAGTAAGAAGTTTTTGAAACAGTAATAACATTGAAGGGTAGGGTTTCTCTACCCTTTTTCTTTTGTAATAGAATAGATAAGATGAAAAGTTTGGTACGATTTATATTAGTGTTTTTGTCTATAAATGTGTTTTCACAAAATACCATTCCTATTCCTGACACACTTACTGGCACAAATATTACGCTAACCATGCACACAGATAGCATGGCTATTCTATCAGGTAAGAAAACAAAAACTTTAGCTTACAATTCCTTTAACTTTTTAGGGCCTACACTAATTTTTAATAAATGGCAAGCTTTAAACGCCACCATTATAAACCATATAGGAGATACAACTACTTTACATTGGCATGGTTTGCATATAGCATCAAAAAATGATGGCGGGCCTCATACACAAATATTAAATGGTGCAAGTTCAAACCCACAATTTAATATCCTTAATAATGCAGCTATGTATTGGTATCATCCGCATTTTATGGGCAAAACAGCCGAACAAGCAATTAAAGGAGCTTCGGGGCTTATAATTATACGTGATTCTGCCGAAGCAGCTTTAGTTCTTCCAAGAAAATATGGTGTAGATGATGTACCGTTAATTGTAAAATGCTTACAGCTTGATAGCAACAATCAGTTTATGCCAAAAGGAATGCAGGATAGCACTTTGCTTGTCAATGGTGTTACCAATGGGCAATATAATTTACCTGCACAAGTTGTAAGGTTGCGTTTGCTAAACGGTTCGGGAGAACGCACTTTTAATTTTGGTTTTACGTCTAACAAACAATTTTATGTAATAGGTAATGATGGTGGGTTATTAAACGCTCCAGTATTAACCACTCGCATACGTTTATCGCCCGGAGAAAGAGCAGAGGTATTAGTAAATCTTAACGGAATGAATGGGCAAACAATTTATTTAATGAGTTATGCTTCTGAATTACCAAGTGGTGTGCAAGGTGGGGCAACTATGCCAATGATGAGTGGCCCACCAATGGACAGCCCTTTAAATGGAATTGATTTTAATATTTTAAAACTGAATGTAGTTGCACAAACAGCAAATCCTGTTACAACCATTCCAACAACACTTGTACCTGTAGCTCCGTATCCTGAAACACAAGCAAATCTCACACGCAACATTATGTTTACAGCCGATAGTATGATGGTAATGGATGGCCCATTTTACTTTAATCATCTTTCATTTGATATGATGCGTATTGACTATAAAATTCCTTTAGGTCAAACGGAAATATGGACGCTAATGGATTCAACAATGGTGGCGCATCCTTTTCATATACACGATGTGCAATTTTTTATTTTAGACCGAGATGGAAATTCTCCTCCACCCGAAGAGCGTGGATGGAAAGATGTTGTACTGGTGCAACCAAATGAAACAGTACGAATTATTATGAAGTTTACTGATTTTACCGATTCTGTTATACCCTATATGTATCATTGCCATATTTTAATGCACGAAGACGATGGCATGATGGGGCAATTTGTAGTTATGCCACAAGGTTATACAGGCATACAAAGTTTGGCACGAGAAACGTCTGATATGACTTTATATCCTAATCCTACCAACTCAACATTTAAGATTAATGCCGAAAACATACAGAGCGCAACTATTTTTGATTTATTGGGCAATAAAGTATTAGAAAATAAATCAAACTCAAATAATATTGATATTTCAAGCCTTGCGAGTGGGCAGTATTTTGCTCAAATACATACCAATAAAGGAGTGATAAACTATAAAGTCATTAAGGAATAGCTTTTATAGTTATTGGGCAGAGAGGAATATGGAAACATTTATTTATGAGGTAAAATCAGCAAAAGGAATTCATTTAGAACAACTATATCAAGAGATTGTTATGATAAGTAATGGGTATAAACATGATGAAGAACCCGCAAAAATACGCTCTGTACCATCAGTAAACTCTGTACTATTAACTACCACAAATTACAAATTAATATCTGCCTTATCATTTGACACAGATTTTACAATTAAAAAAATTAGATAGATTTGCACAGGTATAATTTTAAATTTGAAGATTCCAAACTGCAATCTGAACCACGATATTAAATAACAAATAAGACTCGTAAGGTCTGGAAATATTATAAGATTGAATTAAATCGTTTACCCGTAAGCCATAGAGATTGGGGATATTGAGAATTATGTAAATCCTTATTCGGAATTTGCGAAATTATTTAATATACTTGCACTGTAATTCTTTGAAATATTTTTTGGAGACAAAAGGCTAACAAAAAAGCAGTTAAAGCTAAAATATCACGATTAACTTTTATGGATATTTTGGCATTTTAATAATGAAAATGTTACCTGTTTGTTACCAAGTAATATCAATATCTCTGAAAAGCCCCATGAATAGGCTGATGCGGTAAGTTTAAATTTTATGTAATCATAAAAGATTGAAGTGGAAAGCCCGACCTTTGTAATCAAAGGGAACGCCCAAATGATTAAAATTGCCTTATATTTGCCCCCTTATTTATCTAAACAGTATAGCATAACATGTCAACAGAAGGAAGGCAAATAATTTACAGTATGGTGAATGTGAGTAAAATTCACCCACCACAAAAACAGGTTTTAAAAGATATTTATATTTCGTTTTACTACGGTGCTAAAATTGGGGTACTTGGGTTGAACGGTTCCGGTAAATCTACCCTGCTTCGTATTATGGCAGGCGTTGATAAAGATTATTTAGGAGAGATACATCAATCGCCGGGATACTCTATTGGTATGCTGGAACAGGAACCTCATTTAGATGAGAACAAAACCTGTATTGAAGTAGTTAGAGAAGGAGTTCAGAAGTACGTTGACATACTGAAAGAATATGAAGACGTAAACAACAAGTTTGCCGAAGAAATGACACCTGAAGAGATGGATAAACTCATCAACCGTCAGGCACAGTTGCAGGATGAAATTGACCGTCATGATTTATGGAATTTAGATAACCGCTTAGAACAGGCTATGGATGCGCTTCGTTGTCCGGAGAGCGATACTAAAGTAAAAGTACTATCAGGTGGAGAGCGTCGCAGGATTGCACTATGTCGTTTACTTTTACAAGAACCCGATATTTTATTATTAGATGAGCCTACCAACCACTTGGATGCAGAAAGCGTTGATTGGCTAGAGCAACATTTGCAACAATATAAAGGAACTATTATTGCCGTTACCCACGACAGGTATTTCTTAGATAACGTTGCCGGATGGATATTGGAGTTAGACAGAGGCGAAGGTATTCCATGGAAAGGAAATTACAGCAGCTGGTTAGAACAAAAAGGAGCTCGTTTAAAACAAGAAGAAAAAACGGAAAGCAAGCGCCAGAAAACATTAGCGCGCGAGTTAGAGTGGGTTCGTCAGGGCGTTAAAGGACGTGGGGTTAAACAAAAAGCACGTTTAGCCAACTACGATAAAATGATGAATGAGGATGTGAAAGAGAAAGAAGAAAACTGGAAATCTTTATTCCCAATGGTCCTCGCTTAGGTAATGAAGTAATTGAAGCTATTGATATTTCTAAAGCGTTTTGGCGACAAGTTGTTGTATGAGCACCTTTGCATTTAAGTTACCACCTGCGGGCATTGTTGGGTATTATTCGGCCAAACGGTGCTGGTAAAACAACTTTGTTCCGTATGATTATGGGACAAGAAAAACCTAATACAGGAGAATTTAAAGTAGGGCCAACCGTTAAGATTGCCTATGTTGACCAAACGCATAAGGCCATAGATCCGAACAAAACAGTATACGATATTATTAGCGATGGTTTAGAAAACTTGATGTTAGGTGGAAAACCAATGAACTCTCGTGCTTACATTTCACGATTCAACTTTGCAGGTTCCGATCAAGGAAAGAAATGTTCCGTGTTGTCGGGTGGAGAGCGTAACCGTTTACACTTGCATTAGCATTAAAAGAAGAAAGGTATGTATATTTGCTTGATGAACCTACAAATGATATTAGACATCAACGCGGCTACGTGCGCTAGAGGAAGATTTGAAATACTTTGCAGGTTGTGTCATGTCATTATTTCACACGATAGATGGTTTTTAGATAGAGTATGTACCCACATCTTAGCCTTTGAGGGAGACAGTACTGCTTATTGGTTTGAAGGTGGCTATAGTGAGTATGAAGAAAATAAAAAGAAACGCCTTGGCAATGTAGAGCCTAAACGTGTACGTTATAAAAAATTAACCGTGTAATTAAAAACAACTTTTATGAAAAAACAAATAACAGCCATTCTTTCATCTTTGCTTTTGCTTTCAACCTATGTATTTGCGCAGGCACCTGTTGCAGAGCAAGACCCTAAAGCAAAAACTATTTTAGATGAAGTAAGTAAAATAACCAAAGCCTACAAAACTATTACCGCAGAATATGAGTTGGTTTCTTTAAATAAAGAAAAGAAACCCATAAACAAAGAAACCGGTAAGATACAGGTTAAGGGTAATAAGTTTAAATTAGAAATACCTGGTAATACCATTGTTTGTGATGGCAAAACCGTTTGGACACACAACAAAGATGCGCAAGAAGTAACCGTTAAAAATTTTGAACCTAACAACGAAGAAGGTTTAAACCCAACGAATATATTTACCATGTATGAAAAGGGGTATAAGTATAAATACGATAAAGAAGAAAAGATGGGAACTTCAACCTATCATATCATTGATTTATACCCTACTATAAAACCTGAAAAGAAAAAGTTTCATACTATTAAGCTATTTGTAGATAAAACAAAGAAGCAAGTGCACGAAATTAAAATGATGATGAAGGATGGAGGCACACAAACTTATGAGATAAAAAGCATGACCCCTAATACTGAAATTGCCGATGGGGTTTTTATATTTGATACCAAAAGCTTTAAACCCGACCAGATAGTTGACGAGCGGGATGGCAAATAAACAATTTGGTTTAATAGGTTATCCTCTCTCTCATTCATTCTCTAAAAAATACTTTGAAGAGAAGTTTCAAAAACTACAAATTACCGATTGCACCTTCAATACTTTTCCGTTAGAGAACATCAATCAATTTCCTGCTTTATTAGAAAAGAAAAAAAGGTTTGCTTGGCCTTAGTGTTATTATTCCGCATAAAGAAACTTCATTCCTTTTTTAGATGAACTGGATAAAACCGCCAAAGAAATAGGCGCGGTTAACTGCATAAAAATAACAAACGGAAAACTGAAAGGATACAATACTGATGCTTTTGGTTTCAAACAAAGCCTAAGACCTTTTTTAGATGTTAATCACACCAAAGCTTTGGTGTTTGGCACAGGTGGTGCATCTAAAGCAGTTGGATATGTTTTAAAGAAGTTAGATATTGATGTTTGGTTTGTTACGCGTAATAAACAAGAAAACACATCAAATAGTTTTACATACCAAGAATTAACTGAAGAAATTATTTCCGCCTGTAAATTGCTTGTAAATACAACTCCGGTGGGAATGTATCCTAATACTGAGTGTTTGCCCTGCCCTACTCTGCTGTTACACCTCAACACTTGGTTTACGATTTAATTTACAACCCTGCTGAAACTTTATTCTTAAAGAAAGCTAAAGAGCAAGGCGCGTTAATTAGTAATGGGTATAATATGTTATGCTTTCAGGCAGATGAAGCTGGAGGATTTGGAACGAATAACCTATTTTAAAGCCGCCGTTACCTTCTCCGCCAACTCAACACCAATACGTTCCTGAGCTTCGTTGGTAGCCGCACCAATGTGTGGCGTTAAGAACATATTTGCGCATGATGTAAAATGGCTTCGCTTGGTTTAGGTTCATTATCAAACACATCTAAACAGGCGTGTGCAATCTTTTTAGCGTTTAACCCATTCAATAAAGCAATCTCATCTATAACTCCGCCACGTGCTGTGTTTATTAAGATAACACCATTCTTCATTTTAGCAATTTCAGTTTCTGTGATCAGTTTTCCACCGGGAACATGCACGGTAATAAAATCACTTTTCGCATACACTTCATCCAAACTTACCGTTGCAATAGTTACTTCAGCTTTATTCAAACCATGTATATCTAAATGCAAAACTGCTTCCTTTACAAAAGGATCGAAAGCTAAAACTTTCATTCCGCAACCTAAAGCAATTTTCTGTTGTCCGATACGACCAAAGCCAATAATACCTATAGTTTTATCACGCAATTCAATTCCTTTAGCGTATTTCTTTTTTAGTTCTTCAAACTTATCTAATCCATTCGCAGGCATTTGACGATTACTATCATACAGAAAACGTACGGCATTAAACAAATGAGCAAACACTAGTTCGGCAACGGCATTAGATGATGCAGCGGGTGCTATTAATAACCTGAATGTTTTTGCTCTTGGCATATATCCGCATCAATGTTATCATGCCAACACCACCACGGGCAATTACTTTCAGGTTCGGACAAACATCAATTAAATCTTTACGTACTTTGGTTGCGCTCCGAACAGTTAAAGCTACATAACCTTTATCATTAATTTCTTCGGCAAGGTTTTCCTGCGCTACCTTTTCGGTAACAACGGTAAAGCCTGCCTGTTCCAACATCTTTTGTCCTACTGCATCAATGCCATCATTGGCTAAAATTTTCTTACTCATATTATTTATAATTAAAAAGCCGACATTTAGTCGGCTTTGGTTTTACGCAAATTTCTTTTCAAATTCTTTCATTACATCTACCAGTAACTGCACACTTTCTAAAGGCAAGGCATTGTCTGACGAAGACACAGTACCACCCACATATTCTGTGTCCATCCACTTTGATGTTAGCTTCCTTCCAAAGTTTATCAAATTCAGTTATTAACTGGAGTTTTATGGTTACAACAAAGGTTCATGTTACTACGGTCTTCTTTTGCGACTCTTTCCCATAGAACAAACTATTGCGGTCAATTTCATTATATAGCGTATCTGCTTTTGTTCGTTTTATCTTAAGAATAGGCAATACCACCATTCTTTTTAAGCCATTGCAAGGTAAGTAACGTAACATAAATAGGGAATACAGGTGGCGTATTCGTGCAGTTGCTGTCACCTTTTATATGCACTTGGTAATCAAGCATAGAAAGCATCTTTCTTACCGGTTTTGCCTAGAGCATATTTTTTAACCATAATCATAGTAGCACCTGCAGGTCCCATATCTTTGCGCACCGGCATATATCAAAGCAAAGTCTTTGGCATTTACTTTACGACTAAAAATATCCGAGCTCATATCGCAAACTAATTGGAATATTTATTTAGGGAACTGTTTTATTTGTGTTCCGTAAATCGTATTGTTAGATGTAATGTGTAGGTAATCAGCATCCGTTGGGATATTATCCCTTAGGAATGTATGTAAATTTCTTATCTTCTGATGAAGCAACCACAGTAGTATTACCTATAATTTTAGCTTCTTAAATGGCTTTGCTTACCAAACACCTGTGTTTACATAAGCTGCTGTGCCATCCGTACGTAATAAATTATAGGGAACCATAGCAAACTGTGTACTGGCACCACCACCCAAATAAATAACTTCGTACTCATCGCCCACTTCAAAAAGTTCTTTCACAATACTACGTGCTTCAAGCATTACCTTCTCATAGTTTTTACTGCGATGAGATATTTCAAGCAGAGAAAGATTAAGATTATCAAAGTTTATACAGGCTTCAGCAGCTTGCTTTAATACTTCTTGTGGTAAGATACCCGGACCTGCACTAAAATTATGGACTTTCATGGTTGTGAGTTTTTAATTTCAGAGAACAAAGGTAATCTTTTAGCTTTGTTCTCTATATATTAGTGCTAACAAAATATTCACTTAAAAAGAGCGTTATACTACCTGTTTGAATAAACACCTTATATATATCTTATCCTTTTGTTTATTGCATTTTGTTTCTTTTCGGCAAGAAATCAAAGCACTATGAGGATAAAAAGGCGCAGAAGAAATTACCCTTATTGTAGATGTTACCGATAATCAGGGATTTATCAAAAACTTAAAAATTAAACCTTCTTATGAAACTAAGGATGATGCGCAAGAAGAGGTAAATAACATTGTTTCTTCTTTCAGGAGTTCGGGTTATTTATTGGCTGATATAGATTCTTTTTAACATTTAATGCGTGTCCTGCAAAGCCGTAATGCATAGTGGTACAAAAATATTCCGAATGGGCACATTTGTATAAAGGCAATTTAAACGACCTCATGTCGCTTGCGTATTACAATTAATGAGCGTATGTATGCAGGTATTGTTTTTACACCGCGTGAAGTAAGTAAACTGTTAGACAGAATTATTTCAGGTTTATTATGAGAACAACGGATACCCCTTTGCACGTGTGAAGCTGGGGTTAACTGTACTGATCTAGGATAATGCCATCAGTGCAAAAATCAGTGTTGCCAAACAACGCTCGGTTACTATTGATAGTGTAGTTATTGTTGGAACCGCCAACATTCATAAAAAATATTTGTACAGGTATTTACATATTAAGCAAGGCAGTTTATATAATGAGGCGCAGATAAAACTGATAGAAAAAGAATAAGGCAACTTCCGTTTTTAGCACAAAAACAAACACAAAATGTTAGAATAACCGACAGAACCACTAAGCTTATTTTGTTTTTAGATAAAAAGAATGCCAACCAAACAGATGGTATTATTGGTTTGCAACCTTAGCCTACAGGCAAGACAGTTCTTACAGGTAACGTCAACCTGAAACTATACAATAGCATATTCAGGAATGGCGAACTATTTAGTCTTAGCTGGCAAAGGCTGCAATATCAAACACAAAACTTTAGTACCAATGTGGTGTATCCTTATTTGTTTAATACGCAACTTTGTATTGGGTGTAGATTATTCCTTGACCATTTATAAGCGAGATACCACGTACATTCGTAATATGCAGAACAATATCGGTATTCAGTATTTGTTTAACGGGCTGAACTATTTTAAAGTTTTCTTTAAGCAAAATACGTCCAGCATTTTATCTACCAGTGGTTTATCAACCCTCTCTTACCGATTATGCCAATGTGAGTGTGAACAGCTATGGCGTTTCTTTCTTGAGAAGTTGAATTACAAATTCAATCCGCGCAGTGGTATATA
>CAVXOV010000030.1:0-27452 GCA_963763345.1 uncultured Candidatus Saccharibacteria bacterium | reverse complement strand
ACACAATATCTCGGGCATCAGGTTACCATAACTTTTGAAACTTCTGATTGCGGAGGAGGAGGGCATTTTGGGTATGCCTATCTTGCTGTTGATTGTGCACCTCTGGCTGTTGTTACGGCACCACCACAGCCTTGTGTGGGTGGTTATACTACTTTAACAGCACCTGCCGGTTTAGCAGCTTATAATTGGAGCGGACCAAATATTGTAGGTTCAACTACCAGGGCAAACAGCTACTGCCGATGTGGGTGGCACATATACCGTTAATATGACAACCTTTGCTAACCCGGGTCAAATAGGTTGTCCGCTTACCTTAACGGCTAATATTGCCAACTCTACCATATCACCTATAGCATCATTTACTGCTACAACACCTTGTTTAAATAATGGTACGCAGTTTACCGATTCATCAACCTTATTGCCCAATCAAGGAACTATTGATGCGTGGAGTTGGACTTTTGGCGATGGGGGAACATCTGCTTCACATAATCCGACTCATACATATACCGTAGCAGGCTCCTATCCGGTAAGTTATACCATAACAAGTTCGGTTAATTGTACGGCAACTTATACTTCAATGGTTACGGTTAATCCTTTGCCCGCACCTTCTTTTTCCGTCTCACCTGTTTGTAGGGGAACAGCCACAAACTTTACCAATACATCAAGCGGTGCAACCTCTTATAATTGGAATTTTGGAGATGGGGTAGGTACATCCATTAATCAAAACCCTACTTACACATACATTAATGCAGGTGTTTATACGACATCTTTAACAGCCATAAACAGTTTTAGTTGTTCTGCTGTGTCAACAAATACTGTTTTGGTAAATATATTTCCTACCGTATCTTTTTCTGCACCTCCTGTTTGTTTAGGGACATCATCATCATTTAATAATTCTTCCACACCAACTACCAATATTACTTATAGCTGGAGTTTTGGCAATGGGGCATCCACAACAGATACTTCGAGTACTCAAAACCCTACATATCTCTATCCTTCATCAGGAACATATACGGTAACACTTACCATAACTCCAACAGATGGATGCGTATCAACTAAAACAAATACGGTACTGGTAAACCCTATACCAACTGTTTCGGTTACATCTCCATCTCCTGTGGTTTGTTGGAATCAATTAGTGCCGGCACCCACATTAGTTAGTAATCCAAATAACCCGAACGTTGTTTATTCTTGGACAAATAGTAATTTGGTTATAGGTTTGCCTGTAAGCGGAACAGGAGTTCCGCCAACTTTTACATCGGGCATAAATAACACAAACAATAATATAGATGGGGTAATATCCATAACACCTTCTTTAAACGGATGTACCGGACCTCCAGCAAGCTATACGGTTACTATACTTCCAACGCCTATTGTCACACATCCAAATTTGAATTATTGCCCAGGTAGATATTGTACCAACAATTACCTTAACAGCCATACCCGCTGCTGCCACACCAAATATAACATGGAGTACAACGGGTATCCCTAATATTGGTTTATCTGCTACAAGTGGTGGCAATTCTATTCCGGCTTTCACGGCAATTTCTAATGTAACTACGGCTCAAAGCATTATAATTACACTTCATGATAACTTAGGAACTTGTGCAGGTCCTTCATCAAATTTCTTTATTACCATTAATGCTAATCCGGTTGCAAAGTTTGCACATTCGCCTGCTTGTAATGGAAACCCTACAAATTTTACAGATGAGTCTATTTCGAATAGCGGTTTTGTTGATCAATGGAATTGGAGTTTTGGAGATGGTGCTTCTTCTGCTGAGCAAAATCCAAATTATCAATTGACTACAGTTGGAAATCATACGGTAAATTTAGAAGTTACCGACTAATTTTGGTTGTAAGCATGATACAACAGAAATAGTGCGTGTTAACCCAAGTGCTACTGTAAGCTTTTTTGCAGATACGATAAGCTGTACACCGCTTGTAACTACTTTTATCGATGTTGTTTCTCTGCCGGTAGTGATGTGGAACTGGAATTTTGGTAATGGAGATACTGCCACATATACTACGCAAACGGTGGCAACACAAACCTACACTAATGGTTCTCATACGCAAGTACAACATTACTCGGTGTCATTAAGCGTGGTTACCGATAGCGGCTGTGTTAGTAAAATAACAAAGAATAATTACATAACTGTTTATCCTAAACCTTTGGCCGGATTTAGTTGGGGACCAACAGATGCTACGGTTCTTGACCCTGTTATTAATTTCCATGATCAATCAATAGGTGCATCGGGCAATAATGCCTATAACTGGAATTTTGGAGATGTATATGAAACAGTTGATTCACTTAATTATTCTACTATCCCAAACCCTACACATACCTATAGTGATTTAGTACCCTATAATTATGAAGTAACCCAAATTGTTGAGAATGTTTATGGCTGTAAAGATTCGATAACTGAGACTGTAGTAATTCTTAATGCATTTACTTTTTACATCCCGAATGCCTTTTCGCCTAATAATGATGGTACAAACGATGGGTTTAAAGGAACAGGTATAGGTATTGATGATGCTACCTATAATATGTGGATTTTTGACCGTTGGGGATTGATGATATTTCATGCTACTGATTTGGAAACCGCTTGGGATGGGCGTTTACATGGAGATCTTGTTCAGGAAGATGTGTATGTATGGAGAGTCAGTTTTAAGGATGTTTTTAACAAACCGCATGATTATCATGGTACGGTTACTGTTATTAGATAAAAATAAAACAGTTGGGTATTAGATAATTGTGTATCTTTATGCACTTCTTTAAGAAGATTGTATCTCAATCTGTTTGTAACACCAATTGCAATTCGATAAATTTTACAACTCTCTTAAATGAGTAAGCGAATGGATGTATTTAGTATTTACGCATTCTTTCGGTTAAATTAAACAAATACAAATAATTAAAATAATAAAACAAAAAATGAAAAACGGAGTAGTAAAATTCTTTAATGAAACCAAAGGTTTCGGATTTATTAAAACAGATGGAACAGGGGAAGAAATCTTTGTTCACGTATCAGGTATCCAAGACGAAATTCGCGAAAACGATAAAGTTGTTTTTGATGTACAAGAAGGTAAAAAAGGCTTAAATGCTGTAAACGTAAAACTTGCATAAGTTTTAATATTTACTAAATACAAAAAACGCCGACACAATCTGTCGGCGTTTTTTATTTGATGTAATGCTAATAAATCTATTTATCTATTAAGCGGAGAGGGGGGGATTCGAACCCCCGATACCTTGCAGTATACACGCTTTCCAAGCGTGCTCGATCGGCCACTCTGACACCTCTCCTGAATTTTAAGGGCTGCGAATTTACGCTAAAGCTTTTAACACGCCTAATTCTTTACCCACTTTTGCAAAGGCTGCAAGGGCTTTATCTAATTGTTCTTTTGTATGCGCTGCCGATATTTGTACGCGTATACGTGCTTGTCCTTTTGGTACAACAGGGTAGAAGAACCCCGTTACATAAATACCTTCTTCCAATAGTTTTTCGGCAAAGGTTTGCGCCAGTTTAGCATCGTATAGCATAATGGGTACTATGGCAGAATCTCCGTTCTTAAACTCTAAGCCTGCTTCTTTAATGCCTTTTTTGAAGTAGTTTATGTTAGATTCTAACGTATCTCTCAGCGTAGTAGTTTCATTTAGCATATCAAACACAGCAATAGAAGCACCCACGATATGCGGCGCCAAAGAATTTGAAAATAAATACGGACGTGAACGCTGTCTTAGTAACTCTATCACTTCTTTCTTACCAGCCGTAAAGCCACCCATAGCGCCACCTAACGCTTTACCCAATGTTCCGGTAATAATATCCACGCGATGCATTACTTTCTTTAGTTCAACGGTTCCTCTACCAGTTTTGCCAATAAAGCCTGTAGCGTGGCTTTCATCAACCATTACCATAGCATTATATTTATCGGCCAAATCACAAATCTTATCCAGCGGAGCCACAAAACCATCCATGCTAAATACACCATCTGTAACAATTAACCTAAAACGCTGTGCCTGCGCTGCTTTTAATTGCTCTTCCAAATCGTTCATATCGCAATTCTTATAGCGATAGCGTTGTGCTTTGCATAAACGTACCCCATCTATAATAGAAGCGTGGTTCAGTTCATCCGATATTATAGCATCTTCTTCTCCTAATAAAGGCTCGAACACACCGCCATTGGCATCAAAGCAGGCAGCATATAAAATGGTGTCTTCTTGTTTTAAGAAAGAAGAAATTTTTTGTTCCAACTCTTTATGTATGTCTTGCGTGCCGCAAATAAAACGTACGGATGACATACCATAGCCTCTGTAATCAAGTGTTTTGTGGGCAGCTTCAATAACTTTTGGATGAGAGGATAAGCCCAGATAATTATTAGCACAAAAAATAATTACTTCTTTTCCGTTTGCCAGTTTAATGGATGCGCCTTGTTCAGAAGCAATAATGCGTTCTTTTTTAAACAAGCCAGCTTCTTCTATAGCAGTTAATTCCTTTTGTAAGTGTTGTTGAAATACTCCGTACATGTTTGTGTAATTTTATGCGAATATCGTAAAAGATTATTTCTTTTTTAATTGTTATTTTGCAGCTATGAAAACACTTTTTAAACTATGGATTTTAGTGGTAATTCCTTTTACAGCCTTTGCGAATCCTGTAAGCAATGTTTACATGAAATTAAAAGGCAAAATAGGGGAGAAGCTCTCTATTACAATGGATATTATCATAAGCAAGGAACCTTCTAAGCCGCAAAGCATAAGCGGAAGTTATTATTACGATAATATTGGAATGCCATTGGATATTACGGGTAAACAGGATGATACGGGCAATTTTGAATTGACAGAAACAGATACTAAAGGAAATATTACCGGAACTTTTAAAGGAACATTTATTGGTAAAACCGAAATGAAAGGAGTTTGGATAAACCCCAAAACAAAAAGAGAAATGCCTTTTGATTTAACCGAGGTAACTGAAAATCTTGCACAATTTGATAATACAGAATACAGTAACAGAAATTGTGATAAAAAGAATCGCAACTTAAAATCAACTAAAAAAGATACACTGCAATGGACGGATACTTTATGTTCTGAAATAACTATTTCTATGCTAACGGTAAAGAACCTTAGCCCGGCTGCTTGTAAGAAAATAAATTCATTAATGGAAAAAATTATCCTGCAGGCTGGAATGACAGAATCTCCCTATAAAACTATAAACGACTTATTGCACAATATTGATAATCCTACTGATGAGTATACTTCGCAAGAAGATTATGGGATAGAAGTAGTTTCCAATGAGGCGAATGTATTGTGCTTAAGTGTATCTTACTATGGATATGCCGAAGGCGCTGCACATCCCAATGGATATAGCACTAATTTTAACTTTAATCCACAAACCGGAGACACTATTGTACTTAAAGATATTGTTATTGCTGGGGCAAATGATAGTTTAACGACTAAGGCCAAAAGAGAATTTATTAAAGCTAATGGAAGCCTTGAAGAAAATGACTGGTTTTTTGGCAATAAATTTAAGTTAGCTTATAATTTTGTTATTGCTAAGGGCGGCTTGCTGTTTCAGTACAATCCATACGAAGCAGGGGCTTATGCTATGGGGGCACCGCAGTTTTTTATTCCTAAAAGGGAATTGATTGGAATTGTAAAGCCTGAGTATTTAAAATAGCTAATTCTTAATAGACTGCGGAATACCTTCCAGTTTTAGTTTGGCATTCATCTCCAGCATAGCAGCTAAAGTTAGCTGCGAATAGTTTTGCGAAGCGGTTTTAAATGCTTTAGCCTGTGTGTGCCAAAGTGTTTGTATCAGGGCAAAACTACCCTCGTTTGGTTTAATAGCTTCTAAAGCGGCTCTTACATTCCCTGCACCGGCATGATACACATGCATTACTAATAATCTAAACCATAAATCGGTTTCGTTGTAACAAACATGAAGTGTATCTAACATTTGTCTGGCTTGCGGAATACATATCTTCTTCAATAAGCTTGATGACGCATAAGCAGAACGATCAAAATCGGCACGCTCATCAATCTTCTTGTTTACTTTTAATCCGAATAGCTGTGCAACACCTTTCATTAATTGAAAAGGACCATAAGCACCTACATTAGATTTCTGTAGTTTATTAGGGCTCTCAATTAGTAATATAGCCTGTGCATACCAGGGATCAACATCATTAGCAATAAAATCATCAATACCACGATGAAGGTTAGGATAAGCTTTATCAAAATCGTAAAAGAAACTTTTGCCCTCTACCAAAAGAATACGCTCGCTGTCGGCTAAACAATGTTGATAACGAAGACTATCTCTATACACTAATTTTTGTACATCAGATAAGCTATTCCATGATTTTAAATGTACTTTATGAATAACAGAACGTTGGTGAGAGTAGCATAATAATGCAGAATCTTTAGGGAGGTGCATAATAGAGCGCCAAAATTTTACCTGCGGCAAAGTATCGCAACGTAACTCGTATAGCTCCCTATCATAGATATAACTTTGTCCTTGTTGGGTTTCGTTATTAAACAAGGTAATGATATCTTTTCTATAATCATTTAGTTTTACAGGTTTATCTATAGAAGCAATAGGTTTATTGGTAACAGGCTTTTTCTCATCAGGTACAATACCTGAAAGAAGCAAGGTAGATAAGGCAACTAATAAATATGGTTTGTACGTTTGCATTTGTACAATGTTATTTAATAATTGCTAAGGTACTAAAAATAATTGAGATACTTATACACAAGATGTGTTTAATTTCTTGCTCTTTGATTATTTAACACAAATATATTAAATAAAAAAGCCTTTCAGATTAAATTCTGAAAGGCTTTTAGGTTTATTAATTAAAAGATTATTGTACTATAACCTTTTTAACCGTATTAGATTGCGAGTTGCTTATTTGTATAAAGTAAGTTCCTTTTTCAAGATTACTTGTATTAACTGGCAAGGAACCTGAACCCGTATGAGTATCTAATTGCTCTTTATATACTACTCTGCCTGTTAAATCTGTTAAAATGATATCTGTATTGTTCTCATTAGAAAGAGCCTTAACAGAAATAGTAAACACACCATTGTTAGGATTTGGATAAACAGTTATATCTGTAGAATTATTGTTATAGTTTTTAATGCCTGCAGTAACATCAATAGAATCAATATCCATTTGGTTACGAGGCTCTATCCAATTAGCATATTCAAAATGAACCACACCTGTAATGTTATATTTTTTACCCGTAGTATACCCGTAAGTATAAATGATATTATCAACGGTATCTTCGCTGTTAATACCTAGAGTCATGGTAGAGTCATAAAAAACATACCAAGCCGCTGCGGCATTATATCTTAAGTCTGTTATATCCTTTGCTTTTATTAACATACCTTCATATTGTTCGCCTTGAATGGTATTAAAAGCCACAACAGTAGGGGGGGTTAAAGCTTGGTTACCGGAGGATACTTTAGTGTAATTAACTATCTGTTGTATTTCTGTTTCGTTATAATATTCTATTACCTGCCCTGAAAAAGTAACACTATCTCCAATTGCAGGGGTATGGTTATAATCATAAACATTTACTGCAGCCCAAGCATTAACATTTCTTGTTTGTACATAATAACCTGAAGTATAAGTAGCAGTAATAATACCACCTGTAGTTACAAACTGATTCATATAGGGAGAATTTGCAGGATTTGCAGTAGTATATTGAACCTGATATAGAGAAACGTTGGTTGTTGTACCTACAGCAGATATTGTTACGCTATCAAGTTGCATATTTCCACTTGCAGTTGCTTCCGCATAAAATATAAATTGCGCATTAGCGTTAGTAGAATCGGCCAATAACTGTTGGTTATAAACTGTCCATGGCGCACCGGCTAAAGTAAAATAAGAAGCCGATTCATATCCACCACCAACACCTCTTACTCCATATAAAGCCGGTTTAATCTTTCCTGTACCCTTAGCCCAAAATCTTACATTGTAAACTGTTCCGGCAGTAACCGAAAGAGGTTGTGTTGAGAAACGTTTTGTAGAAGTAGTTGTGTTTACTAAATCTATACAATAGTTACCATGATAAGGCATAATACTATCTTTTTTTGCACTATCACCAGCTGTTGTGGTGATGTTTGTTTTAGAACCATACCAACCGGTTACAACTGTACCCGTCCATGCTGATTCAAAGTCACTGGCAAAAAGAACCTGTGCCTTTGCAGTAATCGTTATTCCTAACGCCATTGCTACTGTAAATAATGTTTTTTTCATTTTGTTTTGTGTTTTAAGTTTATTGATAGTTTTTTAAAAGCGGTTAAGGATGTTTGCTCTACCAAAATTCCTATATGATATTCACTTTTTGAGGCGGCTAAAATATACTTTTTTCTGTAACCCAATGTTAAGGGAATATTAAATTCGGAAGAATTAATGAGTTTTAACATTTCTTGAGACATTTAAAGGTTCTACAAAGGAAGAGTATTTAATCCTCGTCGTTTTCTTCGTCAATATCCAGCAAAGGAACATTAAGTATTTCTTTACGCAGGATACTTTTCTCTAAAGAAAGCAGGAAGCAGGGGAGGAGTATTAAATTACTTGCGTAGGCAATAAGCAAGGTTAATGATAGTAATATACCCAGCGAGGCTGTACCCCCAAAGCTGGAGAAACCAAACATGGCAAAACCTGTAGTTAAAATAATAGCGGTATATATCATGCTAATGCCTGTTTCGTGTATGGTTAGTGCAACAGCTTTAGATATGCTTAATCTATTCTTTCTAACCTCGTGGCGGTATTTGGTAAGGAAGTATAAAGTGCCGTCGCTAGAAATGCCAAAGGCAATACTAAACACCAATATGGTGCTTGGTTTTAGCGGTACATGCAAATAGCCCATAATACCTGCTGTTATAAGCAGTGCAATCAAACTTGGGATAATGGAAATTAAAATCATTCGTGGGGAGGTAAACAAGGTAAACATTAGCATTGCGATAAGGATAACTGCCAGTATAACACTCTCTAAAAGGTTGTCAATTAAAAAATCATTTCCTTTTAGGAACATAATGCAACTACCCGTAAGTCTTATATTATAATATTCGTTTTCCTGCATCCATTTGTTTCCCTCGTAATCATAATTAAAGGCACTATCTACACGGGGTTTCAACTCCTTCATTAATTGTTTAATGCGCACTGAGCCAATATCTTTAATGTTTATGCTAATGCGAGTAACCTTTTTGCTGCTATCAATAAACGAAGAGAGCTGCTTTTGAGCATCCTGCTGATTATCCTGCATATAATCTTTCAGCTTGTTTAGTTCTGTAACAGAAGGCACTCTATAATACTTAGGGTCTCCGCCTTTATACGCTTGATAAAAGAATTTCACTCCCTCCGTAACTGATACAGGCTTGGAGAATTCGGGGTACTTAGCCAATACTTTTTGTAATAAATTTATCCGATACAAAGCACGTGCGCTGTTAGAAAAAACACCATTCTCACGTTTGGTATCTACCGTAATTTCGAAAGGAAGCACACCACCGTAATGACTTTCAAAATAATGAAGGTCGGCCATAACAGGGTCTTTTTGCGGCAAATCATCTACCACAAAACCTATAACGTTTAGTTTAGCCAAACCAAAAACGGAAACGATAGAAAGAACTATTGTGCCAATGTATATGACTGTTCTTTTATGTATGGTAATTGTATTTACTTTGTTAAGTATAGCTGTAAGCCTCTTTCCTTCTATATGTTTAATATGTTTGGCAGGAGGAGCAGGAAGAAAGCTGAAGATGGAAGGCACAATCATAATAGAGAAAACATAAGTTGCCATTACGCTGATAGAAGACACCAACCCGAATTCGAAAAAGATGGGATTTTTAATGGTACAAAACACGGCAAACCCAATAGAGGTTGTAAAGTTGGCAAAGAAGAGTGAAATGCTACTACGCTCAATGGCTGCGTGCAGAGCTGCCATTTTATTTTTTCTTTTGGCAAACTCGGTATGGTATTTATTTAAAATAAGGATGCAGTTAGGCACACCAATTACAATAATAAGCGGAGGAATGATAGCGCTCATAACCGTTAATTTATAACCCAACAGTACCAGTAAACCAACAGAAAATACCACACCACAACAAACTACCAGCAATGAAAATATAACGGGATACAAACTTCTGAAAAACAGAAACAGCACCAAGCCGGTAGCAATAATGGTAAGTGCCAGAAAGAATGTTGTTTCGCCCTGTATTTTGCGTGCTACATTGGTGCGTATGTATGGCATACCCGAGTAATGCAGTTCTATACCTGTTTGCTTAGCAAATGCTTCTGCCTTGGCTTTAACCGAATCGGTAATGGCTAAACGGTTTTTGCTATTCAGCAGTTTTTTGTTGTAGGTAACGGCAATAAGAGTAGAGTTTGTTTTGGTATTAAAAATAATACCATCATAAAACTTAAGATCTAGTATGTTTGCCCAAATACTATCAAGCTCCTGCTGTGTTTTAGGCTTTTGGGTAAACAGTTTTTTCTTCTCAAACTTACCCGCACTATCGTTTAAAACAATCTGGTCAAGTCTGCCTGCCGATAGCACATATTCTATACCCGTAGTTTTCTTTATATCATCGCCCAGGTGCGCACCAGCGGTTAAAATTATCCAGCTTTTTTAGGGGTGTAATATCCGTACCAATAACCAGCACCGAGCCATCCTGCCCGAATTTGTTTTTAAAATATTCGTAATCTATACTGGCGGTATCGGTATCGGGTAGTAGTTTAGCATAGAAATAGGTAATCTCTACATCTTTGGCTTTGTATCCCATAAAGGCAGTAACGGCAGCCACAAACAGCAGAAAATAAACTCTGTATCGTAGTATTACTCCTGCTAAAAACCTCCACATGGGGGCAAAAGTAATTTTTTAATTTTAATGTTTAAGGATAAATCGTTGGGTGTTCTTCGCATTAGCTGAGAGGGTTTTGCACTACAATCTTTTGCTGATTACCGCAAAAGGATTTTCGTTGCAATCCCTAACGCGAAACAGATTGCTGGCACGGATTGCAAATCCGCGTGAGCGGGATATTTATTGTTTTATTGTGCAGGTAACTGTAGATTGACTATATTTTTCATCAGAAGCCTCACACTGTTCCTTTGCAGATTCTTTGGCTTTATGAATAGTACTTATTGAGGTTGTATCGCTCGTTAATGTTGTATATGTAGATGTTACAACAAAACCTCCGGTATTAGGGTTTATATAACCATTTAGCATATTGTTTACAGTAGATGTTATACAAACGCATGTATAATCCTTCTGCAAGAAAAAGAAACTACTACAAACAGAAATATAAATATTTTATACTTCATTCATACAAATATAGGTGATTTTATTCATTCCCTATAAAATAAAAATATATCGATACAAGCCCCTAAAAACCTGATAAAGATGCCAACCGTGTTTTCTAATTTAGTTGAAAAGTAAATCAAATAGTTTCGCCTTTTTTTCGTTAATTTTACTGTAACAAAACAAAAATAAACCAATAAAAAAATAAAAGTCATGGCAACAACAATCATCATACACCACTTAGTAGCGGTGTTAAAAATGCCCAGCAAATGGGCAGATAAAATAGTAAGAATACAATTTATACAAGGCAAACTAGTGGGCAACGGTAACTTTCCTACGGGCAGCTGGCCTGCAAACGTGGTAACATTGGCGCAATTTGGGTTAGATATAACAGCCTTTATAAACGCACACAACGCCGTAAAAGCCGCACAGGCAGGTTTTGGCGACCGAAACACCGCTTTTACTATCGTAAAAAATGATTTAGAGGCATTAATGACTATGGTGCAGCTAAAAGCCAATAGCAACTCGGCAGGTGCATCGGGCATTATAACAGGGGCAGGCTATTTTGTACGATTAATAAGTAGCAGACAAAAGCAAATAAACGATGCTTTGAACACCCAAATATCGGGTACTATCCTATTAACCTCTGATACTGCCGGTCATCACGAGTGGGAAATAAGTAAGGATATGGTTGCCATTATAAAGTTAGATGCTACCAGCACTTCGCACACTACGGTACCAAACTTAACACCCGGCGATGTTTATTGGTGCAGAAACCGTAAGCTAACCAAAAAGACCACCTATAACTGGAGTCCCTGGTTAGAATACAGGTAGGTGCAGGCGGTAAATTGGGCGGCATACCCAATACCCCCGGTCACGCAGGTAGTTTACCTACTGCGTAAAGCCCTTTAACCGAGGTATTTTAACAAAATTGCGCACACAGGCTTGCAAATGGTAAACTTTGAAGCCAGCGTTTGAAACAATGAAGCAAAGCTTTGAAACAAAGGCTTGTAAGTTTGAAAGGATGCACTCCAAATCGTAAGAATAGCTTATAAGTTTTGAAGGTTGGCTTGTAAATTGGTAAGAAAAGCTTGTAATTTTTGAAGAGTGGCTTGCAAATTTTAATGGATAGCCTGTAAGTTTAAAGGAAAGGCTTGATTGCTATAAGCACTGGCTTGTAAGTTACAAGGGATAGCTTGTAAATCTAAAACACTGGCTTGTAAGTTTGCAAATTAGAACTCTTTAAAACCAAAAACCCAAGCTAAGCTTACGAATTGGCACGGGATGCGTAAAATGTAGCCTTAAAAACAAAACCCAATGCGCTTTTTGTTTTATATTTGAGGGGATGAAAGGATTACTGATTTTTATATTTTCTATAATACTTGTTTCTTGTGAAGGGGACGGAAGATTGAGTCTTAAGAATGAAACAGATAATAAAATTAGATATATCGATAAAATCATGAATATAAATGATACTTTGTTGGAATATTGCGATAGCACATGGTGTGGTGGTATTACACCTAATAATAGGGAAATACTTTATTCAAGAAGCATGGACAGGTGGGAGTATGTTTTAAGGGATAAGCCTGAAAAAATATTAAGAATATATATTATTAGTGAAGATACTTTTAAAAAATATAGTATTTGTGATTACATTGACGGCAAGATGAAATATTATAGAAAAAAGGATACCATGCATAATTACGACATGTGCGATGTTTTTAAACACCATCTATTTCTTAAACGCTTTGACTTAAAGTATGAAGACCTGGTAAAAGCTGATTGGGAGATAGTTTACGATGGTAAATAAATTAAACCCTACCTTCGCAGCTTGTCTCGCATTTTAGCAATAGATTATGGCACCAAGCGCACCGGCATTGCTGTTACTGATACCCTGCAAATTATAGCCACTGGTCTTACCACGGTGCATACCCAAACGCTTTTCGAGTTTTTAGATACCTACTTTAAAAAAGAGCCTGTAGAGTGTGTTGTTATCGGCAATCCTAAACAATTAGACAACACGCCGTCGGAAAGTGCGCAACACGTGGTGGGTTTTACGCGCAAGCTGAAAGAAAAATATCCTGCACTAAAAATAGAAATGTTGGATGAACGTTTTACATCGGGCATGGCGCAAAAAGCCATGATAGCGGCGGGCAGCACCAAAAAGCAACGCCAAAATAAAGAAACCATTGATATGCTGAGTGCTGTTTTGTTGTTGCAAAACTACTTAGAGAAAAAAAAGTTTACTTTTTGAGTAAATTTTTTGCATCCAATAAAAAATTATACCTACATTTGCACTCCTTTTTTAAGGATAGTTGCGTTCTTTGTAAAATATTTATCGAAAAACACACTGAAAACGCCGAAATAGCTCAGCTGGTAGAGCAACTGACTTGTAATCAGTAGGTCGCTGGTTCGATTCCAGTTTTCGGCTCTGCGTTTGTAGCAGATGGGGTAATACCAGAGTGGCCAAATGGGGCAGACTGTAAATCTGCTGACTTCGTCTTCGGTGGTTCGAATCCATCTTACCCCACCAAAGCAGTTGGCAGTAGGCAGTAAACATTGATAACTGCTCGATGATGACTGAAAAAGCGGAAGTAGCTCAATTGGTAGAGCTCCAGCCTTCCAAGCTGGAGGTTGCGGGTTCGAGACCCGTCTTCCGCTCTAATCGTTGCAATACGACAGAGCTAAGGCACTAGCTGTTGTAGCTCAGTGGTAGAGCACTTCCTTGGTAAGGAAGAGGTCGGCAGTTCAATCCTGCTCAACAGCTCTGATTAGAACATTAGTAAAAGAAAAAAGAGAATAATTAAACAAATAAAAATAAAATAAAAATAAAAAAACCATGGCAAAAGAAAAATTTGAACGTAATAAACCCCATGTAAACGTTGGCACAATTGGACACGTTGACCATGGTAAAACTACATTAACTGCTGCTATTACTACAGTTTTAGCTGAAAAAGGCTGGGCTGCCGTAAGAGATTTCTCTTCAATTGACAATGCTCCTGAAGAAAAAGAGCGCGGTATTACTATTAATACTTCTCACGTTGAATACGAAACTGCGAATCGTCACTACGCACACGTTGACTGTCCGGGTCACGCTGACTATGTAAAAAACATGGTTACGGGTGCTGCTCAAATGGACGGTGCTATTCTTGTTGTTGCTGCTACTGATGGACCAATGCCTCAAACTCGTGAGCATATCCTTTTGGCTCGTCAGGTTGGTGTACCTCGTATCGTTGTTTTTATGAACAAAGTGGATATGGTTGAAGACCCTGAGTTGTTAGACCTTGTTGAAATGGAAGTTCGTGAATTATTAACTTTCTATAAATTTGATGGTGATAACACTCCTATCATCCGTGGTTCTGCATTAGGTGGATTAAACAAAGATCCAAAATGGACTGATAAAATCATGGAATTGATGGATGCTGTTGACTCTTATATCCCAACTCCGGTTCGTGATAAAGAAAAACCATTCCTAATGCCGGTTGAAGACGTGTTCACTATCACTGGTCGTGGTACTGTGGCTACAGGTAAAATCGAATCAGGTGTTATCAACACCGGTGAAGATGTTGAAATCATCGGTATGCAAGAAACTAAATTAAAATCTACTTGCACCGGGGTTGAAATGTTCCGTAAAATCCTTGATACCGGTGAGGCCGGAGATAACGTAGGTATTTTATTACGCGGTATCGATAAAAAAGATATCCGTCGTGGTATGGTAATTGCAAAACCAGGTTCTATCACACCTCATACTGAATTTAAAGCTGAGGTTTATATCTTGAAAAAAGAAGAAGGTGGACGTCACACTCCATTCCATAACAAATACCGTCCTCAGTTCTACATGCGTACAACTGATGTAACAGGAGAAATTGATTTAGAAGCTGGTCGCGAGATGGTTATGCCTGGCGATAACGTAACAATTACAGTAAAATTAATTGTTCCGGTTGCTATGGATAAAGGGTTACGTTTCGCTATCCGCGAGGGTGGTCGTACCGTAGGTGCTGGTCAGGTAACTGAAATTATAAAATAATTGCACAATTCAATCGGTTAAATGGCAGGGCAAATTGCTCTTGCCATTTTGCCGTTTAAAAAGGGTAACGGTTTACGGGCGTAGTTCAATGGTAGAATAGCGGTCTCCAAAACCGTTGATGGGAGTTCGAATCTCTCCGCCCGTGCAGAAAGATATTAGATTCGAATATTAAATTTAGTAAGAAATAATGAGCATCAGAACATATATAGAAGAAACAACCACCGAATTAGTACAGAAAACTTCTTGGCCAACTTGGAAAGAATTACAAGAAAGTGCTGTTGTTGTGCTTGTTGCTTCTGCAATGATTGCTATAGTTATCTTTTTAATGGATAGCGGGTTTAAAAAATTAATGGAATTGGCTTACCAACTGCTAAACAATTTATAGATGATGAGCGAACAAGTAAAAACAAAAAAGGAAGCTCCTGTACTTAAATGGTATGTTGTTCGTGCTATTAGCGGGCAAGAGAAAAAAGGTAAAGCAATATATTGAAGTTGAGATTAACCGCCTTAAGCTAAACGATTATGTGGCTCAGGTTTTGATTCCAATGGAAAAGATTATACAAGTACGTAATGGAAAGAAAATGCAGAAAGAACGCAATTTTTACCCGGGTTATGTACTTATTGAGGCTATTTTAGCCGGAGAGGTTGCACATATTATTAAAAACATTACAGGTGTTATCGGCTTTTTAGGCGAAACTAAAGGCGGAGAGCCTGTACCTATGCGTTTGGCTGAAGTTAACCGAATCTTAGGTAAAGTTGATGAGTTAACCGAAGCTGAAGGAGTTGTAACTAATACCTATGTAGTAGGAGAATCTATTAAAGTAATAAACGGACCATTTAACGGATTTAATGGTGTTATTGAAGAGATTAACGAAGAGAAAAAGAAAATAAAAGTAACCGTAAAAATATTCGGACGCAAAACTCCTGTAGAACTTGGTTTTGGAGAGGTAGAGCGCGAATAAACAAAACAAATGGCCAATAGGCAAGATTATTGATGGCGCTTTATCGCTGCTTCCAACGTTAGTAATCAAACCAAAAAGCCGAATTAAAAACAAATAAAATGGCAAAAGAGTTATCAGCACTGGTAAAACTACAGATAAAAGGAGGGGCAGCTAACCCATCGCCACCAATTGGACCTGCATTGGGTGCAAAAGGTGTGAACATTATGGAGTTTTGCAAGCAGTTCAATGCTCGTACGCAAGAACAAGCCGGGAAAATTATTACCTGTAATCATTAATGTTTACATGGATAAAACGTTTGATTTTGTTATCAAACGTACACCGGTAGCGGCACAAATCATGGAACTTCGGCAAAATAAAATGCGGTTCAGGCAAAGCCAACCGTAGAAAAAGTAGGCAATATTACCTGGGATCAGGTAAAGAAAATTGCTGAAGATAAAATTGCCGGATATGAATTGTTTTACAATCGAATCTGCCATGAAAATGGTTGCAGGAACTGCACGCAGTATGGGTGTTAACGTAACAGGCAGACGCTCCTTTTTAAAAACAATTAATTAAGAAATAAAACATGGCAAAGTTAACTAAAAAAAGAAAAGCTGTGGTTGGTAAATTTGATACCACCAAGTCTTATACAGTTGCGGAGGCTTCTAAGATTGTGAAAGATATCACAACTACGAAGTTTGACGCTTCTGTGGATCTTGCGATCCGTTTGGAGTTGACCCAGTAAAGCAAACCAGATGGTGCGCGGTACTGTAACCTTACCTCACGGTACAGGTAAAACAATGCGCGTACTGGCTCTTGTTCCTCCGATAAAGAAGCAGAAGCAAAAGCAGCAGGTGCAGATTTTGTTGGGTTGGATGAATATATTGAAAAAATTAAAGGCGGATGGACAGACATTGATGTAATTGTAACAGTTCCTCAGGTTATGGGTAAATTGGGTGCATTAGGTCGTGTGTTAGGTCCCCGTGGTTTAATGCCAAATCCTAAAACAGGTACTGTAACAATGGAAATTGGTAAGGCGGTAACCGAAGCAAAAGGTGGTAAAATTGACTTTAAAGTTGATAAAGCCGGAATTATTCACGCAGCTATTGGCAAAGTATCTTTTGATGCTGCAAAATTGGCGGAAAATGCTAACGAATTGCTAAATACTATCGTAAAACTTAAGCCTTCATCGGCTAAAGGTGCTTACGTAAAAAGCGTGTTTATGAGTAGCACCATGAGCCAAGGTATAGCTTTAGACACTAAATCCTTTAACTAATTAGTAAATGAAAAAAGAAGAAAAAACACAAGTAATAGAACAGCTGTTAGAAGAGCTAAATAAAAATAGCAAAATCTATTTGGCTGACTGTTCTTCTTTAACAGTAGAAAAAGTAAACCAGCTTAGAAAAGAGTGTTTCGATAAAAAGATTTCCATTCAGGTAGTAAAAAACACTTTGCTTAAAAAAGCATTGGAAAGAGCAAACGACAGTCGTTTAGCTGAAATGATACCTGCTTTGAAAGGAAATACAGCCCTTATGTTTGCTGAAACATCTAATGGTCCTGCAAAGGTTATTAAAGATTTTCGCAAAAAAGGCAATGATAAACCTTTATTAAAAGCTGCTTTTGTAGAAGAAACTGTTTATATCGGAGATAATCAATTGGATGCTTTGGCATCATTGAAATCTAAAAACGAACTTATTGCAGATGTGGTATCATTACTACAAGCTCCAATACGCCGCGTAATAGGTGGTTTAGAAAACAAAAAGCAGGAAGCTGCAGCATAACTGTTAAAGAAAAAAATAAATTAAACTTAAGTAAGAACAATTAAACAAAAAATAAAATGGCAGACGTAAAATCAATCGCTGAAACACTTGTAAACCTTACAGTAAAAGAAGTACAAGAATTAGCAACTGTGTTAAAGGACGAATATGGAATTGAACCAGCAGCAGCAGCAGTAGTAATGGGCGGCGGTGGCGGCGGAGAAGCTGCGGCAGCAAAAACATCTTTTGATGTTATATTGCTTGAAGCAGGTGCAGCAAAATTAGGTGTAGTTAAAGTTGTAAAAGACTTAACCGGCCTAGGTCTGAAAGAAGCTAAAGATTTAGTAGATGGTGCTCCTAAAGCAATTAAAGAAGGAATTGCAAAAGAAGAAGCAGAATCTATTAAAAAAGCTCTTGAAGAAGCCGGTGCAAAAGTTGAGGTTAAGTAATTTTTCTCATAAAATTAGGTTAGGGTCTAGCTTGTAAAAAAGCATGACCCTTTCCTTGTTTGTTGCAACAGCAAACACAAGCGTTTTTTGTAACTTATTGTATAACCTAAAAACTAATAAGCTTTGGCCACAGCAAAAAAAACACAGAGAATAAACTTCTCTAAAGTAAAATTCCCGGTAGAGTATCCAGATTTATTGGATATACAAATTCAATCATTTAAAGATTTTTTTCAATTGGAAACCACAGCCGACAACAGAAATGAAGAAGGTTTATTTCGTGTGTTTTGCTGAAAACTTTCCGATAACCGATTCAAGAAACCAATTTGTTCTTGAGTTTTTGGATTATTTTATTGATCCACCACGTTACGCTATTGAAGAATGCATTGAGCGTGGTCTTACATATAGCGTGCCTTTAAAAGCGAAACTTCGCCTTTATTGTACCGACCCTGAACATGAAGATTTTGAAACTATTGTACAAGATGTATATCTTGGAACAATTCCATATATGACTGCCGTGGCTACTTTTGTTATTAACGGAGCAGAACGTGTTGTTGTATCTCAGTTGCACCGTTCACCCGGTGTGTTCTTCGGACAAAGCCGCCACGCAAACGGAACTAAATTGTATTCAGCCCGTGTAATTCCTTTTAAAGGCGCATGGATTGAGTTTGCTACTGACATTAACAATGTGATGTATGCATATATTGACCGTAAGAAAAAATTCCCTGTAACAACTCTTATTACGTGCTATCGGTTTTGAAAGCGATAAAGAAATTCTTGAGATTTTTGGTCTTGCTGATGAAGTGAAAGTTTCTAAAGCAGGACTGAAACGTCATAGTTGGCCGTAAATTTGCAGCCAGGGTGTTAAAAACATGGACTGAAGATTTCGTGGATGAAGATACCGGTGAAGTTGTTTCTATCGAGCGTAACGAAGTATTCATTGAACGTGAAACTGTTCTGGAAGATAGCTCATATTGATATGATCGTTGATGCCAGTGTTAAAGACTATCATTCTTCACAAAGAAGATGTGAATACAATGACTTATGCAATTATATATAATACCTTCAAAAAGATACTTCTAACTCTGAAAAAGAAGCGGTTGAGCATATCTATCGTCAGTTGCGTAATGCAGAACCACCGGATGAAGAAACTGCACGTGGTATCATTGATAAGTTTTTCTTCTCTGATAAGCGTTATGACCTCGGCGAAGTAGGCCGTTATCGTATCAACAAAAGTTGGGTACTGAATATTACCTGATGAACTAAGGTTCTTGACAAAGGAAGATATCATTTTGATTATTAAATACCTGATCGAGCTTATCAACTCTAAAGCTGATGTGGATGATATTGATCACTTAGTAAACAGTCGTGTACGTACTGTAGGTGAGCAATTGTTCTCTCAGTTCGGTGTAGGTCTTGCCCGTATGGCACGTACTATCCGTGAGCGTATGAACGTTCGTGATAACGAAGTGTTTACACCTGATTGATCTGATTAATGCTAAAACATTATCTTCTGTTATCAATTCATTCTTTGGTACCAACCAGCTGTCTCAGTTCATGGATCAAACCAATCCATTGGCTGAGATTACGCATAAACGCACGTTATCGGCACTTGGGCCAGGTGGTCTTTCCGTGAGCGTGCAGGTTTTGAAGTTCGTGACGTTCACTATACACACTATGGCCGTCTTTGTACTATTGAAACTCCTGAAGGTCCGAACATCGGTCTGATTTCTTCACTTTGCGTTTATGCAAAGATCAACAATTTTGGATTTATTGAAACTCCTTATCGTATCGTTACAGATGGTAAAGTAGATGTGAATAAACCTGTTACTTATCTGACTGCTGAAGAAGAAGACTGAAAAACGATTGCTCAGGCGAACGCGATTATTGATGATAAAGGGCACTTTGCAGGAGACACGGTGAAATGCACGTTAATGAGAGTGACTTCCCGATTGTTGAACCTAAGAAGTTCGAATTAATGGATGTTGCTCCTAACCAGATCGCATCTATTGCAGCTCATTGATTCCATTTCTTGGAACATGATGATGCTAACCGTGCGCTGATGGGTTCTAACATGCAACGCCAGGCTGTTCCATTGCTGCGTCCTGAAGCTCCTATCGTTGGTACTGGTATTGAAGGTCATGTTGCTCGTGATTCACGTGTGCTTATCAATGCTGAAGGCGATGGTGTTGTTGAATATGTTGATGCTAATGAAATACTATTACGTTATACCCGTAATGAAAAAGAAAAGCTTGTAAGTCTTTGAAGATGATGTTAAAACATATAAGCTTACAAATTCCAGAAGACTAACCAAAATACCTGTATCAACCTGAAACCTATTGTTAAGAAAGGCGAAAAGGTTAATAAAGGACAGGTGCTTTGCGAAGGTTATGCTACTGAAGATGGAGAACTTGCTCTTGGTCGTAACCTGAAAGTGGCTTTCATGCCATGGAAAGGTTACAACTTTGAAGATGCTATCGTAATCATCTGAAAAAGTTGTTCGTGATGATATGTTCACTTCATTACATGTTGATGAATATGTACTTGGAAGTTCGTGATACCAAACGTGGTATGGAAGAACTTACTGCTGATATTCCTAATGTAAGTGAAGAAGCAACCAAAGATCTTGATGAAAATGGTTTGATTCGTATTGGTGCAGAAGTAAAGGAAGGTGATATTCTGATTGGAAAAATTACTCCTAAAGGAGAATCTGATCCTTCGCCTGAAGAAAAACTTTTACGTGCTATCTTTGGTGACAAAGCCGGTGATGTAAAAGATGCTTCTCTTAAATGTTCCTCCTTCACTTGAGGGTGTTGTAATCGATAAAAGCTTATTTTCACGTGCTATTAAAGATAAAAAAGCAAAAACTGAAGAAAAAGCGTTTCTTGAAAAAATTGATAAGGAATATCAATAAGAACATTACTGATTTGAAAAACAAAGCTTAGTTGATAAATTATTGTCTTTGTTAATGGAAAAACTTCTCAGGGTGTATTACAATCATTTTAAGGAAGAAATTATTACTAAAGGAACTAAGTTTACTCAAAAGCTTCTTGAAAAGTTTGATCTATGTGAACGTAAATCCTGATAAATGGACTACTGATAAAGATAAGAACAGCTTAATCAAACGTTTGTTGCATAACTACAGATATTAAGTTACAACGATTTAACTGGGTAATATACAAACGCGAAGAAATTCCAGTATTACAGTTGGTGATGAATTACCTGCAGGAATTGTTCAAATGGCAAAAGTTTATATTGCTAAAAAACGTAAACTAAAAGTAGGTGATAAAATGGCTGGTCGCCATGGTAACAAAGGTATTGTTGCTCGTATCGTTAGAGAAGAAGATATGCCTTTCCTTGAAGACGGAACTCCTGTTGATATCGTTCTTAAATCCACTTGGTGTACCTTCTCGTATGAACCTCGGTCAGATTTATGAAACTGTACTTAGCTTGGGCAGGTGAAAAATTAGGTGTGAAATTCTCTACCCCAATATTTGATGGAGCTTCTGTTGAGACAGATTAATGAGTATCGTGAAAATGCCAGTATCCCTCAATATCGGTAAGTACATATTTATGTGATGGTGGAACAGGCGAGCGTTTTGACCAACCTGCTACTGTAGGTATCATTTATATGCTTAAACTACATCACATGGTTGATGATAAGATGCATGCACGTTCAATCGGACCATATTCATCTTATTACACAACAACCATTGGGTGGTAAAGCACAGTTCGGTGGTCAGCGTTTCGGTGAGATGGAAGTTTGGGCACTTGAAGCTTTTGGTGCATCTAATATTTTACAGGAAATTATTACTGTTAAATCTGATGATGTAATTGGTCGTGCAAAAGCTTACGAAGCTATTGTTAAAGGTGAAAATCTTGCGAACACCAGGTATTCCTGAATCATTTAACGTATTGTTGCATGAGTTAAGGGGCTTGGTTTAAAGATTACCTTAGAATAATAGATTTTGATTTAAGTTTATCATTGATAGTGAAGATTGAATTTTAAATTTGAGCTAAATTTTTTAAAATAAATATAAAACATGGCTTTAAGAAAAGAAACAAAATTAAAAGTCAATTTTACAAAGATTACTATAAGCCTTGCTTCCCCTGAAGCAATTCTTGAATGTTCAAGCGGTGAAGTTTTAAAACCTGAAACTATCAATTACAGAACTTATAAACCTGAAAGTGATGGATTATTCTGTGAGCGTATTTTTGGACCTGTAAAAGATTACGAATGTCATTGCGGTAAATACAAACGTATTCGCTATAAAGGTATTGTTTGCGACCGTTGCGGTGTTGAAGTAACTGAAAAAAAAGTGCGTCGTGAACGTATGGGGCATATCAATTTGGTGGTTCCTGTTGCACATATCTGGTACTTTCGTTCATTACCAAATAAAATCGGCTATTTGTTGGGCTTACCTACCAAAAAGCTTGAAATGATTATTTACTATGAAAGATATGTAGTTATCAATCCAGGTGTTAAAGCATGCTGACGGTATGAACTACCTTGATTTTCTTACTGAAGAAGAATACTTGAATATTCTGGATACTCTTCCTAAAGAAAATCAGCATCTTGATGACACAGATCCTAACAAATTCATTGCTAAAATGGGTGCAGAGGCTTTGTATGATTTATTACAACGTATCAAACTTGATGACCTTTCTTTTGACTTACGTCACCAGGCAAATACTGAAACTTCTCAACAACGTAAAAACGAAGCATTAAAACGTCTTCAAGTAGTTGAAGCTTTCAGATATGCGAATGAGAATGTAGAAAATAATCCTGAGTGGATGATTGTTAAAGTAGTTCCGGTTATTCCACCTGAATTGCGCCCACTCGTTCCATTGGATGGTGGACGTTTTGCTACTTCCGATTTAAATGATTTATATCGTCGTGTTATTATCCGTAATAACCGTTTAAAACGTCTTATTGAAATTAAAGCTCCGGATGTAATTCTTACGTAATGAAAAACGTATGTTACAGGAGTCAGTTGATTCTTTGTTTGATAATTCACGTAAAGCTAATGCTGTTAAAACAGAAACTAATCGTGCTTTAAAATCACTATCAGATTCATTGAAAGGTAAACAAGGTCGTTTCCGTCAGAATTTATTAGGTAAGCGTGTTGATTATTCGGCTCGTTCGGTAATTGTTGTAGGACCTGAATTGAAATTACATGAGTGTGGTCTTCCAAAAGATATGGCTGCTGAGCTTTTCAAACCATTTATTATCCGCAAAATGATTGAACGTGGCGTGGTAAAAACAGTAAAATCTGCTAAGAAAATTAGTAGAGAGAAAAGAAGCTATTGTTTGGGATATTTTAGAAAATGTATTGAAAGGACATCCGGTTCTGTTAAACCGTGCCCCAACACTGCACAGACTTGGTATCCAGGCTTTCCAACCAAAACTGGTTGAAGGTAAAGCAATTCAGTTACACCCATTAGTTTGTACTGCATTTAACGCCGATTTTGATGGTGACCAAATGGCTGTGCATGTTCCGTTTGGAAATGCAGCTATCTTGGAAGCACAAATGTTAATGTTGCTTCTCATAATATTCTTAACCCTTCAAATGGTGCGCCAATTGCTGTTCCTTCTCAGGACATGGTGCTTGGTTTATATTATTTAACCAAAGGCAGAAAGTAATATAAAGGTGATGCTGTAAAAGGTGAAGGTATGACCTTCTATTCATCCGAAGAAGTAATTATTGCATATAACGAAAAACGCGTTGATCTTGCACGCATGATTAAAGTGCGAGTTGATAACGAACTTAAGAGAAATGATGAATTAACTACAAAAACTTATTGAAACAACAGTAGGTCGTGTTATGTTTAACCAGGTTGTTCCTGAAGAAGTATGGATATATCAATGAATTGCTTACTAAAAAATCATTTCGTGATATTATTGGTAATGTGTTGAAAAAAACCGGTATTGCCAAAACTGCTAAGTTCTTGATGATATCAAAGAACTTGGATTTAGAATGGCATTCAGGGGTGGTTTATCATTTAACTTAGATGATTTAAATATACCGGATGATAAAATTAAACTTATTGATGATGCACACGAAGAAGTTGAAGAAGTTATGGATAACTACAACATGGGTTTTATCACCAACAACGAGCGTTACAACCAAATTATTGACATCTGGACACATACTAACTCTAAGATTACCAAGAAAGTACTGTGATGCAGTTAAGCTGCAGATAAACAGGGTTTCAACTCTGTTTATATGATGCTTGATTCCGGTGCACGTGGTTCTAAAGAACAAATTCGTCAGCTTAGCGGAATGAGCGGTTTGATGGCTAAACCTCAAAAAGCGGTTCCAGCGGAGCTGAAATTATCGAAAACCCTGATTCTTTCTAACTTTAAAGAAGGTTTTCCGTCTTGAGTACTTTATCTCTACTCACGGTGCTCGTAAAGGTCTTGCCGATACTGCTTTAAAAACAGCTGATGCGGGTTACCTAACACGTCGTTTGGTTGATGTTGCGCAGGATGTTATTATTACAGAAGCAGATTGCGGAACTTTACGTGGTTTAACTGCAACTAGCTTTAAAAAATAATGAAGAAATTGTTGAATCTCTTTATGACCGTATTTTAGGTCGTGTATGCTTTAGCATGATATTTATCATCCTTTGACAGGTGATTTGATTGCGCATGGCGGAGAACTTATGATGAAAAAATAGCCGAAGCTATTGGAAAATTCTCCTATTAGAAACAGTTGAAATACGTTCCGTATTAACTTGCGAAAGCCGTCAGGGTGTTTGTGCAAAATGCTACGGACGTAACTTGCTAACGGTAAATTTGTTCAATTAGGTGAAGCTGTTGGTGTTATTGCAGCACAATCTATCGGTGAGCCGGGTACACAGCTTACACTTCGTACTTTCCACGTGGGTGGTACTGCATGTAATATTGCTGCTGCTTCTAAATTAGAAGCTAAGTATGATGGTATTGCAGAAATTGAAGAATTACGAACTGTAAACCGTGTTAATCCGGATGGTAAAAAAGTAACCGTTGTTATTGGTCGTTCTGCTGAGATTCGAATTCTTGATGCGAATACACGGAATTACTTTAACAACTGGTAACATTCCTTATGGTTCTCAATTGTATATTAAGAACGGGCGATAAAGTTAAAAAAGGTCAGTTGATTTGCGACTGGGATCCATATAACGCCGTGATCGTTTCTGAGTTTGCCGGTACAGTTGAATTCGAAGCATATTGAAGAAGGTATTACTTTCCGTGAAGAAGCCGATGAACAAACCGGATTTAAAGAAAAAGTAATTATTGAAAGTCGTGATAAAACGAAGAATCCGATGATTAAGATTGTTGATAAAAAAGGGAACTTTTAAATCATATAATATTCCTGTTGGTGCGCACGTTAGTGTTGAAGAAGGAGAGAAAATTGAACTCGGTAAAGTATTGGTGAAAATTCCACGCGTTACCGGTAAAGTAGGTGATATTACAGGTGGTCTGCCACGTGTAACAGAATTATTTGAAGCACGTAACCCAAGTAACCCTGCTGTTGTTGCTGAAATTGACGGTGTTGTTTCTTTTGGAAAAATTAAACGTGGTAACCGCGAAGTTATGATTGAAGCTAAAGACAGGTGAAAAACGTACATACTTGGTATCATTATCTAAACACATTCTTGTTCAGGAAAATGACTTTGTACGTGCAGGAGATTCTCTGTCTGATGGTGCTATAAGCCCTGCTGATATCCTTTCTATTAAAGGACCAACTGCGGTACAGGAATATATTGTGAATGAAATTCAGGAAGTATATCGTTTGCAAGGTGTGAAAACTAAACGATAAACACTTTGAAATCATTGTTCGTCAGATGATGCGTAAAGTTGAAATTGAAGATCCGGGAGATACTATTTTCTTGGAAAGACAAATGGCGAATAAGATTGATTTCATGAAAGAAAACGATGCCATGTATGGTATGAAAGTAGTGGTTGATGCAGGTGATTCTACCGAGGTTAAAGCCGGTCAAATCTTATCTGCTCGCAGATTACGCGATATCAACTCATTCTTTAAACGTAAAGATCATAAGCAAGTTGAATCTCGTGATGCAGTGCCTGCTACGGCAAACCCTGTATTGCAAGGTATAACTCGCGCATCGTTACAAACAAGCAGTTGGATTTCTGCTGCATCGTTCCAGGAAACTACAAAAGTGTTGAACGAAGCAGCTATCCACGGAAAAATAGATTACCTAAAAGGCTTGAAAGAAAACGTAATTGTAGGACACTTAATTCCTGCGGGAACAGGTATCCGTCAGTACGACAAGCTAATTGTAGGAAGCAAAGAAGAGTACGAACAATTGATGGCTTCTAAAGAAGAAGTTGAAGAAGAAGCGTAGTTCTTTAAAAATATAAATGTAAAAAGGGTTTCAGCATTATTTGTTGAAACCCTTTTTTATTAAAGTAAATATAGCATGAATCACACGAATTCTGATACAGAAACAAACCCCTGGATTACACATACTACTGAGCAGGTATATGAATCTGCCTGGATACAGGTTACTAAAAGCGATGTAACCAACCCTGCTGGAAAACCTGCCGTATATAGCGTTGTACATTTTAAAAACTTAGCTATTGGTGTACTTCCTTTAGATAAAAACTATAACACCTGGTTAGTAGGTCAGTTTAGATACCCTACCAACGAGTATGGCTGGGAAATACCCGAAGGAGGGGGAAAGAAGGATACCGACCCTGTAGATTCTGCCAGCAGGGAATTAAAAGAAGAAACAGGCATTATTGCTCAAAACTATGATGAGTTGATGCGCCTGCATCTTAGCAATAGCGCTACTGACGAGCTTGCTATAGTATACCTGGCTACCAACCTTAGCTTTGAAGATGCAGAACCCGAAGAAAGTGAGCAATTGCAGGTAAAGAAACTGCATTTAAACGAAGCCTTTGATATGGTTATGCAGGGCAAGATAACAGATGCCATTAGTATGGCGGCTATACTAAAAGCTAAATGGATGTTGGATAATAACAAACTTTT
>CAVXOV010000029.1:0-92996 GCA_963763345.1 uncultured Candidatus Saccharibacteria bacterium | reverse complement strand
CTCGAGGCTGTCTGGGTCGCCAAATCTACGACGTCCATGATGAGCGCGAGTACACTGAGGCGATAGCGGCTTGTCCAAGGCCGCCCACCCCTCGACAATCCGCTTCCAATGCTGACTAAACCCTTCCTCATCGGATGCCATGCCCTGGCGCAGAATTTCGCCGACCGTGACCGGCACTTCTTTTAGCTTCTCGGCGTGGCTCGGATCCGCGTTGTAGGCGCGTTCATAGTCGCGCCGCTCAAAGAGGTAAAGCGCGATCCCCACAAAGAGCGACCGCGCCGATTTCATCCAAAAAGGATCCGCACCGGGCACCTCTTGAAATAGCATGGCCGCGATTCGCTGGACATCATCGACGCGCAGAAAAGGGTTGTCCGATACGTAGGTGAGCATGTTCCAGCGGGCGGTGCACCCGTCGGCCGGGAACGGTTTGAACAAGTACACCTCGTCAAAAGGAGCCCTGAAGCCCGCCGTGACCGTGTATTCTCGAGCTTCGGATCGAGCGTGAGCGTCGATCCCCGCCAATGAAGCAGGTTCGGAATGACGCACGACACCCCTTTCCAAGATCTCGGGCGCGCGGCGAGAATCACGCCCGTCTGCCCAGGCAGCACGAGGAATCGGCGTCCGACTTTTTTTTAAGTTTTGATTATTACTTTTTACATTCCTCATGTATAACTTATGGTGGTAATCCATCGCCATCGATTCCTTATGAAATTTTTGTGGTACATATTTCAACTGATGGTGGTTCTACGTGGGCTGTGTTAGATTCGGTACCCGGTATAACTACCAATGCTTGGGCAACCCAACATGTTAGCCTTGCTGCATATTCAGGCATGAATATTATGCTGGGTTTTGAATATAATAATGGCAGCACTTGGATGGATGGCGCTGCTTTTACTAACGTTAACGTTTATGTTCCCCCAACAAATTCTATAGAATATTATACGATCACTCCTGCATTAGGTACACCTGCATCTTATACGGTAGCTGGTGATAATATATCTATCTCCGGACAGGTTGTTAACTTAGGTAGTAGTCCTATAACTACTTTCACAGCAATGTATACTGATGGAACTAACACATATACCACTATACCAACTGGTCTAAATATTGCTGCTTATGATACAGCATCTTTTACTTTTACCAATGCATACAATGTTGCTTTAGGTAGTCATCCTATCAAATCTTGGGTTACATTAGCTGGTGCTACTCCTGCTTCTAATGACACATTAAATACAGCCCTTGTAGGAGCCGCATTTTTACCAACCCATCAACTTACTATTGAAGAAGCAGGCGGTTGCTGGTGCGGATGGTGCCCACGCGGTATAGTTTTTATGGATTCTATGCGTATAATGCACCCAACAGGTGTTTCTTTAATCTCTGTACATGATGCATTAAGTGGAACAGATCCAATGGCGGTTTCAGTTTATGATAATGGGATTACTACTCTTCCAGGCTTTACAGGATTTCCAGCTATTACAGTTGACAGGAAAGAAATCTTAGACCCTTCTCAAATAGTTCAAGGGTATAATGATCATGCTAATGACTTTGGTTTTGCAGACTTAACTCTTACTACTACATCTACAGGTACTACATCGATAAGTGCAACGGCTACTGTGAGACCTGCTGTTGATTTAAATGGTACTTATCAATTAGCATTAGTTTTAACAGAGGATGATGTGCACAATACTGCGAGTACATATAAGCAGCATGATTATTATTCAGGTGGTGCTTATGGGGCTTTAGGTGATGGAACAATCGGGGTAAATTTTGCTGCAGTTTATACGGCTAGCTATGTGCCTTTCCAATTTATGAAATATAACCATGTGGCTCGCTCTATTTCTACTAGTTTTAATGGCGACCCCGGTAGCTTACCTAGCTCTATGACTGCAGGAACTACCTATACTTATAATTTCAGTAGTGTATCAATGACTGCATGGAATTCAAATAACTTACGCGCCGTTTTATTACTGATTGATGTTACACAAGGTATTGTGTTAAACTCCGTATCAACTAATATGGGATTAACAAGTATAGCTAAAAACAATGGTAATATAACTGCGGTTAACTTATTCCCTAACCCTGCAAATAATTCATTTAACATGGATGTAAATCTTACAGTTGGTGAAAAAACTGATATTACCTTGTATAATGTAATGGGGCAAGCAGTATCTACCAAGACGTATGATTTTAGTCCTGGAGAAAACATAATTAATATCCCAACCGATCAATTATCAACTGGTATGTATATGGTATTGGTTTCTTCGCCAAGTGGCATATATCAAACCAAAGTAAATGTTATCAGGTAATTAATTCAAACAATAAGAAATCCCTCCGCCAAAAACGGGGGGATTTTTTTAACCTGTTTACAATCAGAGTATGAAGAAAATAATTATTGCAATATCAGTTGTAGCTATTTGCGCGATGGCTTTTAAATTTGATGGAGGTAAAATCCCCGTTGTGGTTATTAAAAATTTAGATGGCTCTAAAGTAAGCACGTCAACCTTTACCAATAACGGAAAGCCTATTATAATAAGCTTTTGGGCAACCTGGTGTAAGCCTTGTAAAAAGGAATTAGATAATATACTGGATGATTATGCCGACTGGCAGAAGGAAACCGGAGTAAAACTTATTGCTATATCTATTGATGATGCTCGTACCTCATCAAAGGTAATAACAGATGTAAAAACAAAGAGCTGGCCTTATGAAGTTTATTTAGACGATAATCAGGATTTTAAACGCGCAATGAATGTGAATGTTGTACCTCACACATTTATTATAGATGGAAAAGGAGAGATTGTTTGGCAACATAATTCTTATGCCGAAGGGGATGAAATACAATTGTATGAAAATATAAAGCACCTTATTAAGGGTGAAAAGTTAGAACATTAGAACAAGCTTTTGTGAAAAGAATATTTTATTTAGGGCTGTTTTTTTGTAGTACCTCTGTTTTCTCTCAGATTAAAGATTCGGTTATATCAAAAGCTAAAGATATAGTAGAATCTATACACGGTAACTTTCAGGTAGACGCTCAGTATTATAATAAAGATACTACCATTGGCGCCCCTATTGTTCCGCAAAAGGTACTATCAAACGGCTTTGGTAATATAAATTATATCCGTGGGAATTTTTCGGCAGGTATGCGATACGAAAGTTACAATCCCGTAATGCAGGGGTTCGACCAAGGTATCAGGGTGCGGGCATTCCTTACCGTTATGCTAGGTATAAAACAGCTAATTTGGATATTACTGCCGGAAATTTTTACGATCAGTTTGGTAGCGGTATGATATTCAGGGTATATGAAGACAGAGGTCTTTTATACGATAACACCATGGATGGTTTCAGAGCCATTTACAATCCAGTAAGAGGTATTACTATTAAGGGTATGATAGGGCATCAGCGTACTTTTTTTACCACAAGCCCCGGTATAGTGCGTGCAGGAGATATGGATGTGAACCTGAATGAATTGTTTAACCCATCGGGCACCATGAAAACTAAAATAACCCTTGGCGGAAGTTTTGTAAGTAAGTATCAAAGTAATGCAAGTACTACGCTCAATTTGCCTGCCAATGTGGGTTGTTACGGTGGGCGATTATCTCTTAATAACGGAGGATTTAATTTTTATAGCGAATATGCTTACAAGATTAACGACCCTTCTTTAACCAATAACTATAGCTTTAAAAGTGGGCAAGGACTTTTAGCAACGACATCTTATGCAGGAAATGGCTTTTCGTTTATGTGGGCAGGTAAGTATACCGATAATATGAGTTTCAGGAGTGACAGAGATCAAACCCTAAATGCAGCCATGATAAATTACATGCCTTCATTAACCAAATACCAAACCTATTTAATGGCAACCTATTACCCTTATGCCACGCAACCTAACGGAGAGATTGCAACACAAGGAGAAATACAATATAAAGCTAAAAGAGGCTCGTTATTAGGAGGTAAGTACGGAATGGAAATTGCCCTGAACGGCTCTATGGCTTTTGGTACAGATACTACTAATATAGCCCCACAAAATGATAACAGGCAATACCATTATACCGTAAACCCATATAAACTTGGTCAGCAGTACTTTCATGATTTTAATATAGAGATCAATAAAAAATTCTCTAAAAGGGTAAAGACTACGTTTTTATACTGTAACCAGTTTTATAACAAGAACATTATTATAGAGAACTCATCGGCTAATGAATTTGCCAATATTAAAACCAATGTTTTTGTTACCGATTGGACTTTTAAATACAAACCCGCTTCTTCCATCCGTATGGAAGCCCAATGGATGCAAACCAAACAGGATAAGGGCTCTTGGGCCGAAGCCATGATAGAATGGTGGCCAAAATCTAATTTTTATTTAGCTGTGGTAGACCAGTACAACTATGGCAACCCCAATAAGAATTTACAAATACATTATTACTTAGTTAATATGGGTATTATCAGAGATGGAACGCGTATTACCATGTCTTACGGTAAGCAGCGAGCTGGGGTGTTTTGTGTAGGTGGAGTTTGCCGAACAGTACCTGCATCAGATGGATTATCAATGACAATCATGCAAAGTTTTTAGATGAAAATATTTTGTAAATTTACCATTATGAAAAAGTTTATTTTTTCCCTTTTATTTTTGGTTTCATCTCTCTTGCTTTTTAACTCCTGCGATTATGTGGCTGCACCTTTATTGCCACACTCTAATACTATTACTAACAATAATAAAGATACACTTTTGCAAAATGTTTTAATTGAAGATTATACAGGTGCAGGTTGCATAAATTGCCCCACCATGGCTACCAGAGCAGAAGAGCTGATAGCCCAATACGGCAACAGAGTTATTTTTATGGAAGTTAATTATGGGGGCTTTGCTAATCCTTCATCAAGTGGACCTCCTTATAATACTTGGGATGCGGAAACAACGGTGGGTGATGCTTATGGTAATACATTTGTAACAGCAAGCGGTTCTTATCCAAATGCCATGGTCAACCGTTTGCATTTCCCTCAAACTTTACAAAATTTAGGAGATTCTTCTACCATGGGCGATACAGCATTATCTATTTTAACAACAAAAATTGGCGGTACAATAACAACAAATACTGCTGTGCCCTGGAGTTTATATAAGACTCAGTACATCATTTAATGTGGCTACAAGTGCTTTAAATGTAACCGCTACTGTTACTTTCCTAAAGGCCTACACAGGCAATTATAATCTAACTGTAGTGCTTACACAGGATAGTATATTAGGTCCTCAAAACGATAGACCTGCACCATTTCTTACTTCTACTTTCAATCACCGTTTTGCTTTAAGAGATAACATTTCTTCTCAGTGGGGAGACGCTATAATTATAGGAGGTGCAACAGCAAATCAGGTGGTTACTAAAACATATGCATATACTATACCGGCATCCTACCAAAGCCCCGATAGCAGCAAACCGCCTATAGCTAGCAATTACAAACAATCCTATGTAGTGGCTTTTGTATCTGATGCTACTACAACCAGCCCCACCTATTATCAAGTAATGCAAGTGCAGCAAAAGAAGATTTATCCCTAAAGGGCGTATCTTACTAATTTTAGTATAGTTTAACATTATCTAGGGTAAGAGAGTATTTCTTTAGGACACAGGATGATTTCTTGAGGTGACAGAAGCATTTCTTTAGGGCACAGGATGATTTCTTGAGGTGACAGAAGCATTTCTTTAGGACACGAATGCATTTCTCAATGTAACAGGAGCATTTCTCGCCATAAAATCACTACTTTTGCCCGTTATTTAAGCTAATTGATGATGGATAAATTCTCGTATGTAGGTACCGGTGATGTAAACGCAATAGAGGCATTATTTCAGCAATATGTAAAAGACCCCAACGCAGTAGATGCCTCTTGGAGAGATTTTTTTAAAGGCTTTGAGTTTGCGCAAACCTCTTATAGTGGCTATAAAGGTGCTGTTATACCCGAAAACGTAAGTAAAGAGTTTAAAGTAATTAACCTTATAAACGGGTATCGCCAGCGCGGGCATTTATTTACCAAAACAAACCCCGTAAGAGACCGCCGCCAATACAGCCCTACTTTAGATATAGAGAATTTTGGTCTTGCCAAAACCGATATGGAAACTGTTTTTCAGGCAGGTAACGAAATTGGTATTGGCTCAGCTAAATTAAAAGATATTATTGCTCATTTAGAACAAACCTATTGTGGTAGTATTGGTGTGGAGTATTTGTTTGTACGCGACCCTAAGGTAGTAAAATGGCTACAGGATAGAATGGAGAAAAGCAAAAACACGCCCTCCTTCAGCACAGCCGAAAAGAAAACTATTCTAAATAAGCTTACTCAGGCTGTTGTTTTCGAAAATTATTTGGCAACCAAATTTGTAGGACAAAAACGTTTCTCTTTAGAAGGAGGCGAAGCCCTTATACCTGCCATGAACACCTTAATGGAACATGGTGCCGAATTAGGCATTCAGGATTATGTAATTGGTATGCCGCATCGCGGACGTTTGAATGTGCTTACCAACATCATGAACAAAACCTACAAAGATGTTTTTACCGAATTTGAGGGCCGCCCTAGTGAAGACAGTTTGTTCGACGGAGATGTAAAATATCACATGGGTTATTCATCCGACCAGATAAGTGATACAGGCAAAAAAATACATGTTAGTCTTACCCCTAATCCTTCTCACTTAGAAACCGTTAATCCGGTTGTAGAAGGAATTGCGCGTGCCAAAATTGATAACTTATATAAAGGAGATAACAGCAAGGTTTGTCCTATTTTAATGCATGGTGATGCGGCTATGTCCGGTCAGGGTATTGTGTATGAGGTTGTACAAATGAGCCAGCTGGATGGATATAAAACAGGCGGCACCGTTCATTTTGTGGTAAATAACCAAATTGGGTTTACTACCAATTATATGGATGGGCGCTCTTCTACCTATTGCACCGATGTGGCTAAGGTTGTTCTGTCTCCTGTATTTCACGTAAACGGAGATGATATTGAAGCTGTTTGTTTTGTGGCACAACTGGCTATGGATTTCCGTCAGACTTTCCATCGCGATGTTTTTGTAGATATTTTATGCTATCGTAAATATGGGCACAACGAAGGTGATGAGCCTCGTTTTACGCAACCTTTGTTATATAAAATAATTGCTTCGCACCCTAACCCTAAAGATATCTACGTAAAGAAATTAACGGATGAAAACTCTACGTTGGTTGCTGAAGCAAAAGCTATTGAAAGTGCATTTAAAGCCGAGCTTGATACAAATTTAGATGAAGCAAAGAAAACAGAGAAGGCTAAAGTAACTTCTTTCTTAGAAGGAAATTGGAAGGGAGTGAAAATGGCTACTGCTACTGATTTTGATAAATCTCCGGATACAGCCATTAACGAAAAACAGTTTTTAGATTTAGCTAAACGCACTACCGAATTACCGAAGGACAAAAAGTTCTTTAATAAAATTCAGAAAGTATTTGATGATAGGAAAGCCATGATTGCCGGCGATAATTACGATTGGGCAATGGGTGAGTTACTGGCTTATGCATCTTTAATGAGTGAAGGTAACCACGTGCGTTTTAGCGGACAGGATGTAGAGCGCGGAACCTTTTCGCATCGTCATGCTGTTGTAAAAGTAGAAGACAGCGAAGAAGAATATGTGCCTTTAAATAACTTGGGTACAAAAGGTGAGTTGCGTATTTACAATTCCTTATTAAGTGAGTATGGCGTGCTTGGTTTTGAGTATGGTTATGCTTTTGCATCGCCAAATATTCTTACCATATGGGAAGCACAGTTTGGTGATTTCTTTAATGGTGCTCAAATCATCATCGACCAATACCTTGTTGCTGCCGAGTATAAATGGCGCCGCATGAATGGCTTGGTTCTTTTATTACCTCATGGTTATGAAGGACAAGGACCTGAACATTCCTCAGCACGTATGGAGCGTTTCTTACAATTATGTGCAGAAAATAATTTACAGATTATTAACGCTACAACACCTGCACAACAGTTTCATGCATTGCGCCGTCAATTAAAAAGAGATTTTCGTAAACCACTGATATGTTTTACGCCTAAAAAACTATTGCGTTACCCAAGTTGTGTAAGTAAGCTGAAAGATTTTACTGAAGGTCGTTTTCAGGAAGTAATTGATGATAGTGCAGCTGATGCAAAAAATGTAAAACGCGTGGCTTTCTGCACAGGTAAAGTGTATTATGATTTAATTGAACGCAGAGAAAAAGAAGGTGTAAATGATATTGCTTTTGTTCGCATAGAGCAGTTGTATCCTTTCCCACATAAGCAAGTGGATGCTATCTTGAAGAAATATAATAAAACAAAAGATTATTTGTGGATACAGGAAGAGTCTGAAAACGCAGGTGCATGGAGACATATAGAACACACGATGAAAGGTGTGAACTTAACATACATAGGCAGAGATGAAATGGCTGCCCCTGCAACAGGTTTTTCTAAACGACATGCTGCCGAATTGGAAGAAATATTGAGCAAAACATTTATTAAAGTATTAGCAACAAAATAAAAGATTATGGCAATAGTAGAAATAAAAGTACCCAGCCCGGGAGAATCTATTACAGAAGTAACCATTGCACGCTGGTTAAAAAAGACCGGGGATGTGGTAGAGAAAGATGAACCGCTTGCTGAAATAGATTCTGATAAAGCAACGCTTACCCTTAATGCCGAAGACAGTGGTAAGATTGAAATACTTGCAACCGATGGTGATACAGTGAAGGTAGGACAAGTTGTGGTGAAGATTGATAATTCATTCAAACCCGAAGCTAAAGCCGCTCCTAAAAAAGAAGAAGCCAAAGTTGAGGTTAAGAAAGAAGAGAAAAAAGAAGTTGCTGTTGTTGCTGAAAAATCTGCAACCTATGCAAGTGGCACCCCTAGTGTTGCGGCAGCAAAAATAATGAGTGAGAATGGAGTTAAATCTTCTCAGGTAAACGGTTCCGGTAAAGATGGCCGCATTACCAAACAAGACGTGTTGGCTACCCTCTCTAATGGGTTACCAAATGTACAGGAAGTTTTATCAAACTCATGGAAGGGCGGAAGAGATAAAGACCGTCAGAAAATGTCGGCTCTTCGTAAAACCGTTGCCAAACGTTTGGTGGCTGTTAAAAACGAAACTGCTATGTTAACTACATTTAATGAAGTTGATATGAGCGGTATAAATGCCATACGTGCCAAGTATAAAGATAAGTTTAAAGAGGTATATGGCAGCAACATTGGCTTTATGAGTTTCTTTACCAAAGCAGTGTGCGAAGCTTTATATCACTTCCCGGCCGTTAATGGAATGATTGACGGAGAAGAACTGGTATATAATAAATACTGCGATATTGGAATTGCAGTTAGTGCGCCAAAAGGTTTAATGGTACCTGTGTTGCGCAATGCAGAGTTAATGAGCCTTGCGCAAATAGAAGCAGAAATAAAAAACTTAGCCATTAAGGCAAGAGATGGAAAACTTACTATTCCCGAAATGGAAGGCGGAACATTTACCATTACTAACGGTGGTGTGTTTGGCTCTATGATGAGTACTCCCATTATCAACCCGCCACAAAGCGCTATTTTAGGTATGCATAATGTAGTTGACAGACCAATGGCTATTAACGGTAAAGTAGAAATACGCCCTATGATGTATGTTGCTTTAAGTTATGATCATCGTATTATTGATGGACGTGAGAGCGTGGGCTTTTTAGTGAAAGTAAAAGAAATGTTAGAGAACCCAACACGTATTTTGTTTGGTGGTAAAAATCCTGAAGAAGTTTTATTGGGATTGTAATTAAAACTTTCTCAACTCAAAGTTTTGCCCAAGGTACACACGGCGAACTTCTTCGTCATTAGCTAAATCATCAGCACTGCCTTGTTTAATTACACTACCCTCAAAAAGTAAATAGGCTCTGTCTGTTATAGATAATGTTTCGTGAACGTTGTGATCTGTAATTAAAATGCCAATATTTTTTTCTTTCAACTTTCTAACCACTTGCTGAATATCTTCAACCGCAATAGGGTCAACACCCGCAAAAGGTTCATCCAATAAAATAAACTTAGGGTTGGTAGCCAAACATCGTGCAATTTCTGTCCTGCGGCGTTCTCCTCCTGATAACTGGTCGCCTAAGTTTTTGCGTACATGATTCAGGTTAAACTCTGCAATAAGCGATTCTAATTTCTCTGCCTGTTCTTGTTTGTTTAGTTTAGTCATTTCAAGCACAGCACGTAAATTATCTTCAATACTTAATTTTCTAAATACCGATGCTTCCTGTGGAAGATAACCTATGCCCAATTGAGATCGCTTATACATAGGGAGATTAGTAATCTCTGTATCGTCTAAAAATATCTTTCCGCTATTGGGTTTCACCATACCCACAATCATATAAAAAGAGGTTGTTTTACCCGCACCATTGGGACCCAGTAAACCAACAATTTCTCCCTGCTTTACCTCTATGCTTACTTCTTTGGCAACTGTGCGGCTTTTGTAGCGTTTGGTTATTTTTTCTGAACGTAATATCATAAATTAAAGCACTAAGGTAAGGCAAAGATGCTAAGTTTTATTTTAATGCCCATTTTTATTGAGATTAACCTATTTATCGTGCTTTTGTACCTGATACCATATAGAAAAGAGTAGGGGGAGAACTTGTTTAAAAACTTTTCAGATTAAAAAAAATATCTAAATTTGCAGCCCGATTGTCCGATGGTGTAACTGGCAACACGACTGATTTTGGTTCAGTAGAGTCCAGGTTCGAGCCCTGGTCGGACAACGAATCTATGCCTTAGATTAACCTCAAAGCCCTTGCTAGTCAAGGGCTTCGTCGTTTTAGACAGTAAGGCAAATAATTTCTGGGTGGAACGGAGGTGGAACATGAGCAATATTAGGGGCTGTAGAACCATGCCTAAATCTGACTTGGGTAATTGGGGGTAATAGAGGTACTTTCGGAATACTCATAAAAAGGAAGCTTCTCCTTTAATTTAACCCCTATTTCGGCTGCTAACATAGCGGCAATTATGTCAGAAATAAAGGAAAGGGCAAGGAAATAGGTTTACGATATATTTTGGAGATTGTGGGTATAATTTAAAATTAATTAGGAAAAATATACATGTAAATTATGCGTGAGTATTTATAATTCTGCATGGACAGAATGAATATAACACTGATTACACAAAGAACAGTATAAATGGTTGGCAATTGTGGAAACAAGAAATAACATACTACAAAAGTTAAAATACCCTGAAGCACAGCTAATCCATAACTGATATACATGGCACCTAAGAAATAACCGGGTTCTCTGTAAAATCGATACCCACACTCGTCGCAACCTTCTCTCATTTTAGGCAATTCAAATAGATTATTCTTTTTAAGGAATATATCGCCCTTACCACAATGTGGGCATTTTTGGTGCATTATTCCTGACTTTAATGTTTCCATGATTATCGATTTTTATTGGTACAAAGTTCGTTTATTGGCATTGGAAGCTAAATAACCGATTACGCCTAAAAAGGTATTATTAGGACATTTTACATAACTTAGCCCGATTGAAAAAGCAATTACCTGTATATAGCATTAAACAATTCAAACACTTTGATGAGGAAGTCAGGTTTTATGCTAATCAATTCATTCCACATGTAAAGGAGCATCATTTTACAGAGAAGCCACACAAGCATGACTTTTATCTGATGTTGTTATTTACAAAAGGGCATGGTACACATCATGTAGATTTTAATAAGTATCAGATTAAACCGGGAACTGTTTTTATGATGAGTCCGGGTCAGGTTCATTCATGGGAATTATCTGAGGACGTAGACGGATATGTTTTTTTTCACTCTAAATCATTTTATGATGAAGGCTATACCAATGAAAAAATAACAAACTATCCTTTCTTTAATTCTATCCTTAACCAGCCGCTTGTTTTAGTGAAAAAACCTAATCTTGCGTCAATTGAAGAATTATTTAAAGAAATCTTGCAAGAATATAAGCAAGATAAACAGCTTAAGTTTAGTAAGCTACATGCCCTAGTTAATATTCTGTACGTTGAACTTGCGCGTATTTACAATACAGGTAATGAGGTTGAAAATGAAAAATACCTTAGCGCAGTTAGAAAATTTGAAGCCTTGGTAGATACGAATTACAGAGAAATGAAATTCCCTGCTGAATATGCTTCCCTAATGAATATAACAGAAAGGCATTTGAATAGAATAACTAAAACGTGCCTAAATAAAACTCCTACGGAAATGATTTCAGATAGGATAATCTTGGAAGCTAAACGAATGCTAGTTCATTCTAAATATACCATTGCTGAGGTAGCGGGATACTTAGGTTATTTTGACAGCTCCTATTTTTCAAAACTATTTAAGAAGAAAACTAAACTTACTCCAAAACAATTTTTGTCATCACTATAATAATTATGTCAGCAGTTAATCCTCCGAATTAAAGAGGAGGGCAAGGAAATAGGTCTCCGATATATTGTTGGATAAATGGATTATAGTGCTAAAATTCTTACCGATTTTTCTTTCTCAATAACTTTAACTCTTCTTTCTCTTTTAAAGAAAGCTTTTCTATAGCTGGACTGAAAGCAACCGCACTAATTTTTGCATGGTGTTTAACCAAAAAATCCCAAGCATCCTTAGGGTAGACATTACCTATTTCTCTTAACGTCCAGCCTAGTCCTTTTTGTACAAAATAATTTTCATCACTCAATAGTGGTTTTACTAAAGGTAAAAGTTTATTTACAGGCAGAACTTTCTTTCTTTTTTTACTGTATTCAAGTAAGCCGACCAGTGATTGCCTTCTTTCCCAAGGATTTTTTGAAGTGTTCCAAATTTTGAATTGGGGGTAGACAAATACGGGATCTTTTTCCAGCATATACGAAAACACTTCTGATAAACCATCCGAATGGGCCCAGTTATCAATTTTTTTAACCCATTTCTTGGTGATCGAAAAAAGCATGGTTGTGTCAAACGTATGTTTGTTTTCCGATATAAAATACAAAGCTTGCGTCATGGCTTCATATAGTTTACTATGTTGCCAAATCTCATCCCAAATTTCTAACTGATGTTTCAGGCTAAGAGTATTAAAATCGTAATTTACTTTAAATATTTCTCTTTGTTTGGGTGTTGAAAGCCCTATAAAATTAAGGTCTGTACCGATATACTTCTTAAGGTCTTTAAATTTGGATTTTTTATCAGAGACCAAACCTTTCTTGCAACATTTTTACGATTAATGGATTATATTTTTTGAAATGCTTCATAAACAAAGTTGAATTTAAATGATAAGTAATAGTATAAAAAATTACTAATATTACTCATTATGATAGATTTATCTCATACTTCGAGTCAAATTCACCATGTTACGAATTTTCAAGACCTTGTTTCAATACCTTTTCATGGAGAAATTAATGCAATTTGCTGGACTCGTAAACTAGTAGGTGATTTTTCTGAGACTGAAGGAATAACATATAATAAGAAAAATGATGCAGTTCGAACCTTAAGTTACAATAAGCTATTTCTTTGGACCGCCCGTCAACAGCAGGATTTAGCAGAAAATAAAATCGGCATACCAGAATTAAATCTTGCGTATGCCGACCTAGTGGAGAATATCGGACTACAAAGTATTAAATATACCCTCTGTCAAAAACCCTCTATTTGCTATGTTACCCTTGTAAAATCAATGCCGCCAACCATTCTATAACAATCTATTTAATTGAACTAAATTGAAATAAACGCAAATAGATGGACTAACTATGGACTAAATACAGACTAAAAATGTATTTTTGTCCTATGGCTACAATAAAATTCTACTTGCAAAGTAAAAATAACCCTGCCGGAATCTATGTAAGACTAAGAGAGGGGATTTATACCGATGCAAAAGCAAAAACTAAATTTGCCATTAATCCAAGTGATTGGAGCGTTGCAAAAGGGCAACCAAAAAATTTAAAGAACGAAAGTTTTAAGAAGTTAAATAATGACCTTGAAAAATTTAGAACCGATTTACTAAGTCATTACAATAACAGCATTGGCAAAAGTACAATTAATTCTCATTGGTTAAAAGATTACATAACACCGCCTAAAACCAATCCCGAAATATCAAACAAGTTAGTAGAGTATTTTGATTACTATGCCTTGCATAAAAAAACCGAATTAGGTTATTCAAGCTGCCAAAAACTAAATGTAGTTAAACAATTAATTATAAGATTTCAAAAAGAAGCGAAGGCAGAGTATTTAATAAAAGATATTGATGCAAATTTTAAGCTAAGATTTGAAACTTACTGTTTAAAAGAAAATTACGCACCTAATACTATTGCACGCGCTATTAATTCAATTAAAACTATTTGTTACCATGCCCGAACCAACGGAATAGAAACAAACTTTCAATTAGATAATATTTCGACAAAGTATATAAAAGCCGAAAAAATTTATTTAAACCCTGATGAATTAAAAGAAATTGAAAAAGTAAAATTAGATGTTGATAATTTATTAAAGGCAAAGGACTGGTTATTGATTAACACCGAAACCGCACAAACGGTATCCGATAATTTATTAAATGCAAGGGATTGGTTATTGATTAGCTGCGAAACAGGGCAAAGGGTATCCGATTTTTTACGCTTTACTAAGGAAAAAATACGAATTGAAAACGATAAACCACTAATTGAATTTACCCAAGTTAAAACGGATAAAATAATGACTGTACCACTAAGTAAAAAAGTAATGGAGATACTAAAAAAGCGAAAGGGGAATTTTCCTAAGGCTATGAGCGACCAAAAGTATAACAGCTATATTAAAGATGTTTGCAAATTAGCTGGATTAACAAACAAGGTAAAAGGCAGTCTTAAAAACCCTGAAACAAACCGCAACGAAACAGGCACGTTTGAAAAGTGGGAGCTTGTTAGTTCGCATATAGGCAGACGTTCTTTTGCTACTAATAATTACGGTCGTATTCCTACTTCTTTATTGATTGGTGCAACCGGACACAGTACCGAAAAAATGTTTTTAGAATACATAGGTAAAACAGATACTCAAAAAGCAATGCAATTAGCTGAGTATTTTTAAGTACCAGTATGCCCTACACAAATTTTACAGGTGCAGCTATTTGAAGTAAAATGTCTAACACCGACTATTATTCCATTTTTAGTGTCTGCACGTTTAAAAATTTCATCAAACAAATCGGTTTCATTATTTTCTAAGTATCTTCTTAAAGCATAGCTACATAAATCAGCCAGTTGAATCATAGAAGTTAATTGAGAATCAACAAACATTGGTGTTTCAACAACATTATTAATAGTTCCCCACAATGTACCTTGCCGATGAAATTTATTCATTAAATCAGTATGCTTTTTGCTAACAGTTGGATTATTATCATGTATTAGCAGCCCGTAATGCTTTAATTGATTGCTGGTTTCTATTTTACTTGATTCCGTGCCTTTCACCTTTGTAGAAGCCGATGAATAAATATTAAGATATGTATCAAATCGAGTAACAACTTGCTCAAGAGCCTGCCATCTATTGAACGGCTATTTATAGATGTAACAAAATGATTTTTATCTATACACTCGGCAAATAACCTACTGTTCCCCCATTTCCCTATTTCTTTTGCAACATCCAAAACGAGTTTTTTTCTTTCTGTTCGGGTTAAATGAATAAATGGGCTTGTTTTGGAATATACAGTTTTAAGTTTGAGTTTTTCCTTTTTAGAAGCCCTCGACGATTTAAGTTTTAATACTTTTTCATCTCTTAATTTTTGAACCTCATACCTTCTCGCATTTGGGCTAAGTTTTTCAAAATTATTTATCCTATCTTGCTCTCTATAATCTCTTAAAATCCAAGCTGTATGAATTTCCGTATCCTGATGTAATGAATATTTCCTTTTAATTACTGCTATTTTCTTTTCATTAAGTTTCCAATCTTTTACAGGAATAGCAATACCCGCTAAAACATAGTGAGATGTTTCTTTCCCTGCAACTGGCGTTCCTGATTCATCAATGTAACAAAAAAACATACTTTAATTATTTATAAAAAAAAGCGACTGACTTTGTGGATAAATCCTCAAAACGAATCGCATAAGCAACTCTGTCAATCGCTTCACAAATGTATAACATTATATTATCGGTATTACTGACTAAAGTCATACATAGTGTAACACATTGTTTTTCAAGACAATTAATTCACAATTTAACACACTTTTAATCATTAAAAGTGGTAAAATGTGATTAAAAGAAGTAAAGATACGGTAAATAAATAAGCCATATTTATTTACTGAATTAACCCTATTTATATAATTAAATACACCCTTTTAAATCTCTAAATACCCATATAAATACTTTAATATACCCCTTTTAATTCTTTGAATACTCATATTAATTCTTTAAACATATTCTTTAAATCTTAAAATATCCGTATAGACATTTTAAAAACATCCTTTTAATCTTTAAATACCCCTATTAATACTATAAATATACCCTTTTAAATCTTTAAATATCTCCTATTAATACTGATAAATTAACCATATTTATATTATAGATTTATCATATATCTATAATAGATTTATTCTATATATATTATTTATACCCCTATATTTAGAATAGATTTATAAATAAAAATACTCTGAACTATCTGTAAATACAATGGTTTCTGAATAAATATATTAATATATTTAATATTTAAAAGGTGTTTAATTAATTAAGCAATTAAATATTTATTTTAAATTTTAAGATTTAAAAGGTTTTAAAAACGAGTATTTATATGAATATTTAAAAAGAATTGATATAATTAAATAATTAAAAGAATATTTTAAAATTTAAACAGCATTATAAAAGATAAATACCTTTAATTTATTAATGAAAATAATACTTTTTGGGCAATTAAATGAATATATTTTTAAAATTTAAGAGACGCAATAGGAATTAAAGCCCATTTAAAATTTAAAACAATTAAATATTTAAACCTTAGCTGATTTAAAAGGTTTAAAAAGAGCCCTTATTTAAAAAATATATTTTTAAAACGGATATTTTTCCAAAATCACTTTAATATAATACAATGATTTATTTATATTTTATGTTTTGTTGTAACGTAATCAATCTGTAATTTGCAGATATAATATACTAAATGAAAGAACAAAATACATGAAAAAAGCAAATAATAAACAGCCTGAAACTAATTTACCTTTTGATATAAATAAGCCTTTAAACACCAATACAGAACTAATTTTTAATAGAATTGAGAATGATATAAAAAGTAGCTTTTATGCGCCACCTCCGGCTTTTATAAAAGCCATTAATCAAATGAAGATTAATACGCCAAAAGATTATGTAGTTGCTATTTTAAAACCTGTATTTGATAAATTAACGGGTATGACGTTTACTGAAAAAGTAAATATTAATGTTAATGAAGTCCTTTCTTCCGTCATGTTTTTTTTTCAGGATAATACTGTGAATTTAACTGATACAGAGAGGCAGGAATTTGATGATTATCAAAACCACCTGTTTAAAACAATCATATATGGGGTAGTTTGTGATATAAGGAAAATTAAAGGAAGTGGTATAGATGCAGATAAAGAATTAGGAATGGCTTTAAATTTTATGTCAAATTTAGCAAACGATGCAAAATATTTATATGGTGTAGATATTTATGAAACGGAAATATCCTATTTAAAAAATGAGATTGAAAAACCAAATAATACTATATCTAATTCAACGCCAGTAAACAAACATCCCGAAATATTTGTAGATGGCTATGGTTATGAATTATTCAAGGCATGGCACGAAAAACATAGTTGGGATGCACAAAGCCATCTTGCTAATTATAGTTTTCTAATAAGAAGTATGATAAATGACAAATTAATTATTGAATTAAAGCAAAGCACTTATCTCGATTTCTTAAGTAAGTATGATATATCTGTTTCAAGAGTAAAATCACTTACGGATTGTACTACAAATGTTAAAAATGAGCTTTATTTAGAGGTAAAGAAATCTATTTACGCTTTAAAAAAGTAAACCATACCAAAACAACACGATTTCATACCAAAATAACACGAAATCAGGTCTGTTTAAGGCTTTGAACTAAGCAATCTTTGTGCCTATAATCAAAAACATAGGCAAATGAAAAATTCAACTCTAATCCATGACGTAACGCCGGAACAAATAACATCCTTATTTGAAGGCTTACAAAACCAAATTAGCGACCTCAAAGAAAACTTTGAGCCTAAAACGCCTAATGAATATTTAACAAGGTCGCAAGTTGCTGAAATGCTGAAATGCGATTTATCTACAATTCATAATTGGTGCAAAAAGGGCAAGTTAAAGCCTATGGGTATCGGAAACCGTGTTTACTTTTTGCGTAAAGACATCGAAGCTGCAATTATTCCATTAGGTAAAGATTAAAGAATATGAACGTAAGTAACTTGGAAACTAAACCGAAATTTGAAATTACTCCTGAAAAGATGGCGGCATTTGAAGGGCGAAAAAAGCATGAAGATGTACTTAATGGTTTATTAAAAGAAATACAACCAATAATTTTTAGAGATTATTTAGAATTACCGGCAGACGAGAGAGTTAATCAAAAGCATATAGTTGTAGCCGTTGTAAAGCATCTTTTACGGGTTGCAACTGATAAACACTGGAATCTAAGTAAAGTTTATGATTATACTTATATATACAATGGAGAGTTTTGGCAGCAATGCGACAAAGATGTTATTAAAGATTTTTTAGGTAAGGCAGCAATACAAATGGGGTGTTTTGAGTATGATGTCAGGCATTTTGAGTTTAAAGACAAATTATTAAAACAGTTTTTAACCGATGCTCATTTACCCCCGCCACCAAGCGACGTAAATAAAATATTAATCAATTTACAAAATGGCACTTTTGAATTTAGTCCCAATGGGTGGGAGTTAAGGGGGTTTAAAGCAACTGATTTTTTAACTTATCAATTACCTTTTACATATAATAAAGATGCCGTTTGCCCTTTATTTGATAAGTACCTTTTGCAAGTATTGCCTGATATTGAAAGCAGAAAGGTATTACAGGAATTTTCGGGATACGTATTTACTAAGTTGAATTTAGAAAAATGCCTTATTCTTACGGGTAGCGGGCAAAACGGAAAGAGCGTATTTTTTAATATCATTAGTGCGTTAATAGGGAAAGAAAATATACTAAACTATTCATTAGGTCAATTCACCCACGAATATAATCGGGCTAAACTTACAGATGTACTTCTCAATTATAGTAGTGAGAAAGGTACAGAATTAAATCCTGATATATTTAAAGCACTTGTTAGTGGCGAGCCTTTGCAAGCTCGCGAACCTTATGGAAAAAGTTTTACGTTAAGAAACAAAGTAAGATTTATTATTAACGCTAACGAGTTGCCAAAAGAAACCGAACAAACCGAAGCATATTTTAGAAGATTTTTAATAGTTCCTTTTGATGTAAAAATAAATGATACGGACAAAGATATTCACCTTGCAGAAAAAATAATAAGCAATGAATTAACAGGTGTTTTTAACTGGCTTCTAACCGGATTAAACAGATTAATTAAACAAGATAAATTTACTGAATGTAACAAAGCAAATTCTGCTTTAAATGAATTTAGAAAGCAATCTGATAGCGTAGCTTTATTTATAGATGAATACAATTATATATGCTCAATAAATAATAAAGAAAGTGTAGCCGACTTATACAATAAGTACAAAGTTTTTTGTATAGATGATGGTTATAAGCCATGCGGGAAAAATAAATTTTCAAATAGATTAGATAATAAGGGATTTGCCCGAACCCGTTTAAATAATGGTGCAAGTGCTTTTTTTATAGGTGATAAAATAAATGATGAAAATAAAAGTCTTTTTTAATATTTCAGTTTTTCAGAAATTCAGATTGAAACTGAAATTATGAATTTCTGAAACTTATAATCAAACAATTTTTTAATGAGTGTGTTAAATAAATCTATAAGCTACTTTTCAAGTATTACAGATACCACCAATGGCAAAGAGGTAAATTTGTTAAAGATTTTACAATCTAATAAACATAAATCAATTATTGAACGCCTAAGAAATGAACTTGATACTGATAAACAAAAATCTATTAAAGAAACTTTACCATGTTATACCGTATCAGGGATATTTACAAGGCGAAAAGCCGAAGGGTTAATAGTCCCTTCAGGGCTTGCCGCCATTGATTTAGATAGTGCAGAGGGCTTTGATGTTATCCCTTTGCTGAATGAACTGAAAAAGCTACCTTATATAGCCTATACGGGTTTATCATGCAGGGGGAAAAGATTGTTTTGTATAATACCATTTAGCACAGATGAATATGTAAGGCATTATGAGCGTTTAATAAAATCTTTTGAAGATTTAGGTTTACCAATGGGGGACAGTTGCCACAAACAAATTTCACAACCTCGATATGTTACTTATAACGATGAAAATACGCAATGGTTTAATCATAATGCAAAACCGTATAATTTACTACCAATGGTAAAATCATATTATGCAGTAAAGAAAAACTATTCAAATGCCGGATTAAGTAAAACAACTAATAATCCCTTTAAATGGTGTGTTGAACAGACCAACAAAAGCCATTCATTTATTGAAGGGGTAAGGCATAGTTATATTGTATATCTTGTAAGATACTGTAATATAAAAGGGCTATCCGAAAGTGAAACCCTAAACGGATGTTTAGGGTTTGTACAAACTGATTTTACGGAATCAGAAATAAGAAATATTGTAAGGGGTATTTATAAAAGCCAAGCCAATAGTCATAATATAAAACCTTTTCTTTAAAAGTAGTTCAAAATGAAGGGTATCAAAATTAAAACCCTGAAACACCTATAAAACAAGCAAATTAGTTTAGTAAAAATCGGCATTTCAAAAACGAAGGTGTGAAGAATTTTCCAAAAGTATAAGTGATTTTGAATTCCTCTAAATTCAAAAACAATATTTTATTTCACGAGTGTCACAGTGCCATGATATTCATGTTCTGTGCCGAAAATATCATTGAATTTTACCTTCCAAACATAAACATCTTCTTGCAACACGGGTTTACCTTCATCTCCCTTCATACGACCATCCCAAGTAGAATTAATATCACTGGCATGATATATCATTAAACCCCAACGGTCAAATACCCATAGGTTATAGGTGCTATTATCAATACCTTCTCCTACCCCTTTAAAACCCTCATTTTTACCATCACTATTAGGTGTAAAGGCATTAGGCACATAGAAGGTAACAATAGGTTGTATTTCCACTTGTTTAAGAATGGAATCCGTACAGCCATATTGATTAACTACCCATTGAGTTACATTATAAGTTTCAAGAACATCATTCGGGTCGAAGTAACTGTAATTATGAATAAAACTGGAATTATTACTAATCAAACTATCGTTGGTAGCATAAGTATCTCCTATGTTATATTGAACACCATATTGACCGTATTGATAAACATTAGGACTTGTCGATATAATATAAGGTGAATATCCTAGCGCCTGATTAACAAAGGTGATAACAGGATTGTTTATATCTGCGGTTGTTGGAGACCAAGAAAAATTAGCCTCTGGTCTTGGATAAACCTGTATATAAGCAGGTTTCACTAATGAGCCTGTACAACCACTATCTGATGTCACAACTAATGAAACAGTATATGGTTGAATAGTAGTTGGAGATGTGTTGGTGTATATTTGTGAAGGAGGAGATGGAACATTTGATGTTTGTCCGTTACCAAAATTCCAAACCCAAGACTGAATATTGCCTATTGGTGGAGGGGTAGATAAATCTGTAAATGTTGTAGTAACATTAGGACAACCTTTTAAAATATTTCCTGTAAAATTTGCTACAGGATTTGGATTCACATACACATCTTCTTTTACTGTAGCAGTGCAGGAAGGAATTGTATTTGTATATACAATTAACCCCACTGAATCCCAACCTGCAGGACTAACAATATATTGAGGGTTTTGTGTAGCGGCATCTCCGTATATTTCATCATTATTCATATCCCAGGACCAAGTACCTAAAGTTAAACCTGCTCCAACGGTTGATTCATCCGTAAAACTCATAGGCTTGCCAACACAAGTAGTTGCGTATGAAAATTTAGCTACAGGGTTTGGAAGAACAGAGATGGTAAATGTTGAATTTGGCCCTTGGCAATTATTTAAAGTTGCGTTAACTGTAAAGACTATACCAATGATACCATTAAGAGATGTATTCACAGTTGTAAATGAGGGTACGCTACCTGTTCTTGGAATACCACCAGACTCAGACCATGTAAAAATGGGAGCTCCCCCAACAGGTAAGCAAGTAAAGTTTATCGGATTAGTTAATTGGTTAGGGCAATAGGAAGAAGTAGGTACCGCATTTACGAAAGGTGTTGGTTTAATATTAATTGTATCGATTGCCGGAATTCCCACGCATCCATTTAGCGTAGCTATATAAGTTACCACACCAATTTGGTTGGTTAAGTTGTTATTAGCTGGTGCAATATACGGAGACGGTAATCCTGTACCTGTTGCAGGCATTCCGATATTTGTATGGTTAGTAACTGACCAATTATAATTAACTCCAGCGGGGTTTGTTGTGATAGTTGGTGAAGGTACATTATCACCCGGACAAACTGTTGCTCCTGTTGCGGTAATAACTGGTATCGGATTAATTACAATAGTAAAAGAAGAATCAATTCCTATACAACCATTTGAGGTAGGTGTTGCTGTTATTTGTCCTGAATTATATGCTAAAGTTGTATTAGTTCCTGTAAATGAACCAATGTTTCCACTTCCATTGACTGCCAAGCCTATTCCTGTAGCCCCGGAATTACTATTTGTCCACGTTATAGTTGAATTTAAAGGGCAAGCTGTAAAACTTGGTATGGTTATAGTTTGATTGGCACAAATGCTATCAGGTTTCATGTGGTGTAAATAAGGTGTTGGAAATAATGAAACAGTATAATAAGTTATATTTCCCTGACAACCGGCATTAGAAATAGCTATGGCTGCTACTGTGTCTATCAAATTTGTACAAGAAAGATTTTGCGCTGTGCTATTATACGCGGGAACTATGTTTAATCCTCCAGTTATTGAATCAGTTGCTGGCATACCTGTATGGGTTGAAAAAGACAGCCATTCGGAAAATGCAGGGCCTCCATTTGTCACGGTAGTAGAAAATGTTTGTGTAACCACAGGCATATTAGGGCAAATACTAAAGCTTGGTGGTGCTGTTACAACAGGCAAACAAAATACAGTATCACCAGTCAGAGTATTCACGTTTGAACATCCATTATTAGTTGTAACAGTTAAAGTAATGTTATAAGGACCGCAGGTTGCGTAAGTATGTTTAACTGTATCTGGTAACGTACTACTGTTATAAGTAGCTGTACCTCCATCTCCAAAAGCCCATTGCCAAGATATTATATGGTCATTTAAACAAGCAGGGTTCAAAATAGAAGAACTATCTATAAAATCAGAAGGAATTCCTAAACAAGTTTCAAAAGCATTAAAGAATGCAGATGGATTATTATGAACATATACAATTGTATCATGTGTGCCCGAACAACCTGTAGAAGCTGTAGCTGTTAGAACTACTGAATAACAACCTGCTGCTGAATAGGTATAAGCGGCAGGAGTTGCTGTAGTAACTGTCGCACTTCCATCACCTAAATTCCAATTCCAATTGGAAATAGCTGCTTGGTTTGCTGTAGTATTAGTAAAATTAACTCCTGTACCATTACAAGGATGATTAGCAGTAAAGCCCAAAGTTGGAAAAGGGTTTACAACCGCATTACCCGTTGCAGTTGCAGAACATGTACCAATAGAAACTATTAAAGTTACCGGAAATGTTCCCGAAGCAGAATAAGTGTGATTATCAGTTTGAACTGTAACAACATCTGTATTTGGATTAGCGCCACTAAAACTCCAATTATAAGTAGCACCAACTGAAGGAGTTGAGGCACTTGCATCAAAAAACGAAGCTGTTCCCTGACAAACAGGAGCTACTGTAAAAGAAGCTGTGGGTGAAGGACTCACTACAATCGTATTCGTTGCTGTTACTGAACAACCTCCTGTTGCTGTTACAGTCAGATTTACCGCAAAGGTTCCTGAAGAAGTATAGGTATTACTCGGATTTGATGATGTGGTATTGATATTTCCGTCTCCAAACGTCCAATTATAGCTATTGCCATTAGTTATATTACTTGTAAATACAGTCGCATTTCCAAGACATACTGCGGGTGCACTAAAAGAAGCTGTTGGTACTGGTGAAACAGTTACAGTCTGCGTGAGAGATGAAACACAACCACCAGCGGCTGTTACTGTTAAAGTTACAGGGTAAGTTCCTGCTAAAGAATAACTGTATGTAGGATTTTGTTGTGTGGAGGTATCTTGTGAAGTTCCATCTCCAAAATTCCAATTATAAATATTACCTACACCCCCTGTTGTATTGACAAAAGAAGTAGGGGTTCCTAAACAGACTGGACTAACTGTAAAAGTTGGAGGTGAGCCTGGGCTGACCGTAACAGTTGCAACCGCCGTAGCCGTACATCCATTTACACTTGTACCGGTAACTGTATATGATGTGGTGGAAGGCGGAATAATTGTCCCCGAACTGTCTCCCGCATTTGTAAAATTAAATCCTGCGGATGGGCTCCATGAATATGTTAATGCGCCAGCACCTGAACCAACGGCTGTTAAAGTTGCTGTTTGCCCCGGACAAATGGAAGTGCTATTAACTGTAATACTAGGGTTGGGATAAAAAACTATACTTGTATCAATAACATAAGAACAACCGGATGCATTTGTTATTGTAACTGAATATGTTCCTGATTGGTTAACTGTAGCTATTTGAGAAGTCCCTCCACTAACAATACCCGGTCCTGACCAAACCCAAGAACCTCCTGACTGAGCGGGTGCTTGAAGAGTTGCAGAATTTCCTCCACAAGCAAAATTAGGAATAATTAAAGCTAATGGAGCACAAGCGCAATCTACATAAGCATAACCAAAATGTTTTTTTGCATAACAACCGGCTACTGAAAAACGAATAGTAACAGTTTGGCTTAAATAGGGTAACAAGTTTATTGAACTTATCTGGTATCCATTTGTGTAATAAACGCTATTATAAGTGCTTGAATTACTTAAATAACCAGCAGGAGCTACCCCATCATCACCTTGTTGGTAATAATTTAAACAGTTAATTGTATCTCCTGCGGCATCCAACACCTCAACTTTAAAATAAGGTTGTTGCCCATTGGTGTGAGTTCCATCATCATAATAAACAAAAGCAAAACAATATTGAAATTCCGTATTACTTGTTGTAACTACAAAGCTTCTTTCTAATACTTCACCTGCAGTATTATTTGATGAACCGCTTGGAGCTGAAGAGCAGGTGGATGAGTTCCCTCCTAAGTTTCTATTTTGTCCTCCTAATCTTGCAGCATACCCTCCCAAAGGAGAAACTAAGGAAAATCCTGCCAATGCGTCCGTACCAGTATTAACCAAACTAAAATAATCACAAGACGTACTAATCGGGTTATATACAGCAGCTGGCGTTATAGGACCCGTAACTAAGTTAAGTGGTAAATTAGAATTAGAATTATTTCCTTCATAACCTGTCCAACCTGTAAAATCATTACTATCATCAAAACCCATATTATTGCAACCAGTAGATGTTAAGGGAGTGTTGGGATTTACTCTATTCTTTTCAGATGCTATCTCAAAAGGTAATTTATTGATGTGGTATTTTGCCTTTATAAAATCAATTTCTTTTTTATAAATAATATTTGTTAACTCACTATAACTACGTTGTTTTATTAAAAGTTTATCAATCTCCGCGGCCAGTGGGAATCCTGCTAAGCTATCAGGGCTAAAGAATTTACAATCTGATTTGATTTGCTCTTTTGGTACTAGTGCAGAAAGGTCTTTATCGATATAATTTTCGGAATGCTTGTTTTGTGCTACACCATAAACGACGGATAGGAAAAAGGTAAAAAATAAAATTCTTTTATAAGCATACATGATTACTATTCTAAACTATTGAAATATAAAATGTATAATACTTGAAACATAAAGCAAGTTTTATTTTTAACTAAATTCCTATTAATAACTGTTTTTCTGAGCTCAAAATTAAAGTCTTAATGGCTAAAGTCTAATATACAAATTTACTATGGGAATCTGTGTTAATACTGAATTTAACACTTATTTCAGCATGATTTTACTCAGGTTATTTTCCTTCTTTAGTATGAATTTAACAACCCCTAATTGTTAGGATAACCAGCATTTATCCATTTTTGGATTTGGGTTATTTTACAACCTGAAAGCTGATTTCCGCCAGCTTATGTAGAGTTCCTCAATGTTAATTTATTACAAAATGAAGTTTATTTAACACTAATAAATTAACGATTATTTGACTCTAAATTACTTTTGAAGTTTTAATCCAACCGCTGTTAAAATACAAAAGACATAGGATAACTTACATTAAACAAAACTCATTATGAAAATAAATGTTTGCTCCGAAACCAAATTACTGAATATGCATGGGGAAGGCGTGGATACATCTTTTTTAAATTGTATTGACCTTCTAAAGGAAAACAAGGAAGTAGAAGTATTAGTTAATAGCGAAGGGGTTGGTGACGTTATGCATAGTCACACTTACGGTCCTTATTATTTTTTGCGTGGATTAAAATACAAGGGAAAGCGAATATTTACAGCCCATGTAATACCAGATTCAGCAAAAGGAACTTTTCCAGCCTCGAAGTTGCTTATGCCTTTTTTTAAGTGGTATTTAAAGAAGGTTTATTCATATGCTGATGTTTGTATTGCCATTAGCCCAATGGTAGAAGAAGCAATCAGAAAACTGGGCGTTAAGACCAAAATAGTAAGAATAGATAATCCGCTATTACTTGAAATGTGGAAACGTACTCCTGAACTTCGAAGAAAAGGTAGGGAGATTCTGGGGCTTAAAGAGAATGAATTTTGTGTTTTAGGTGTTGGACAATTAGAAAACCGAAAAGGATGCGAAGATTTTATCAATATAGGAAAGCAAGTTCCGGAAGCACAATTTCGTTGGGTTGGAGGAAGACCTTGGAAGTATTTTACAGATGGCTATAGGTCGATAGACAAACAAATTGCTGATGCCCCTTCAAACATCAAGTTTGCAGGAATGTTTTCATTACCTGAAATGCCTAGTTTATATGCCGCTGCTGATTTATTTATATTTACCTCCTATCAGGAAAATTGCCCTTTAGCGCCCATTGAAGCAGCAGCTTCAGGAATGCCAGTTATTTATCGCGACTTACAGGAGTATAAATTACTTTATAAGAATAATTATTTGAAAGCTAAAGATAACGAAGCATTCGCTAAGCAGATTAAAAAACTAATGACCGATAAAGAAGAGTATAAAATTGGATTAGAAATTTCTAAGCAATTAATCTCTCAATTTGATAAAAACGAAATCTCCAAACAATTAATTTCTCTTTATAAAACTCTAGAGGAAAATAAGTTTGCCTTCCAATTAAATTAATTTTTTAGGCATTAAACTAAATCTAAGTATCATTTGGGTAGAACGCTTTATTGCCTGATTATTATTTTCTTATTTACAATCATGCATTGTAGCCTTTATGCACAGAAAGCAAGCAATGATACATTAAAAGCATTACCCGATAAAAACACTCAATTAGACATAGCAGATTGCTTTAGGTATATTACAAAGAAAACTACATTCAGTAAGAGAGATTCAGTAAAAACAAAATCGTTAGGCCCATTTTATACTCCAATTCTTTATCCCGGATATGCCCTTGTAACTGGTTATCTGGTTGGTTTTGCAAATAATATCTCATTTTATACTCACCACGAACCTGATGCAAAAATATCATCCATTTTAATAGATGACATTTACACACAATATAAACAATATATAAATATTGTGCGTTCAAACATTTGGCTCAATCATGAAAAATTTAATTTATTGGGTGATTGGCGGTATTACAAATTTCCCACAAATACTTTTGGAATAGGAAGTTCAACCACTTTAGCAGATAAAGACCCTGTTGATTTCTCATATTTAAGAATTAATGAAATAGTCATGAGAAATATCGTTAAGAGCTTTTCAGCTGGAATTGGATATAGCTTAGATTATCATTGGGACATAACTGAATCTAAAACCTCACCCAATCTTATTACCGATTTGGATAAATATGGTTTAATAAATAAATCTACCTCATCGGGAATAACTTTTAATTTTCAATATGATAACCGATTAAATTCTAATAATACAAGTAATGGCACTTATGCCAATCTTCAAATACGAGATAATATAAAAGCATTAGGTAGTAATACGAATTGGCAATCTGCAACGCTTGATTTCAGACATTACATAAGGACTTCAAAAAAATCGGGTAATGTTTTAGCTCTATGGAGTTATGATTGCTTTACCTTTTCCGGTCAGCCTCCTTATTTTGATTTACCCAGTACGGGCTGGGATACATACAATAATACGGCTAGAGAATATGTAGAAGGTAGATTTCGTGGAAAGGATTTATTGTATGCAGAAGCTGAATATCGCTTTCGAGTTACCAAAAATGGTTTATTTGGTGGCGTTATATTTTCTAATGCATCAAGCATTACGGAGTTATCAAGTAATAGATTTGAAAAGGTAAACTATGGGACAGGTCTTGGACTTAGAGTAAAAATGAATAAGAAGTCAAATTCCAATTTGTGTATTGATTACGGTGTCGGAACAGGAAATGCTAAAGGTTTTTCATTTAATATAAATGAAGTTTTCTAAATAATGGAATTACTCCAAATCACAATCTATTAGAAATAAATTATTCTGCTTTTTTATTCATTCTAGCGCGTTTTCTAAAATACCTTACTGAAAATATTATAAGTATAATTGAAAAAGACATTAGAATTATAATTTTTACATTCTCAATTTTATTTTCGCTATCACTCCAATACGGACCAAGTATTCTGCCAATTATTATGCAAATTGAACTCCATAGTGCGGCAGAAATAATTGCAATAGGCAAAAATACTTTGGGCTTAATTTGCAGAAATCCTGTTACTACTGAAGTATAGCCTCTTATAAATGGAGTTAACCGTCCAATAAAGATTGCCCATATTCCGCCTTTTGTTATTCGCGCATTGATTCTATTGATTGTTGTTTCAGATATTGGCAACCATCGTGGTTTATGTTGGAGAATATATCTGCCAAAAAAATAAAAAATTATATAAAGTATATTTGTACCGATAAAATCTGCCAACATAGCTATCATAATTACAAAAGGAAGATATAAAACCCCTTTAAATGTTAGATAACCGGAGAATACAAGTACCAATTCATTTGGGACAGGGTTGGGGATACCTATTTCTTGTATAAAAACAAGAAAAAAAATAGCTAAATATCCATAGTTTGTTATAAAAATAATTACCTCAGGAGGCATAATATACAATATTTTAGAAGCAATTTAATATTAATTAACTAAATAAAAATAATAAATGCTGGTATATTGCAAATGTAGATAGAAAGCATTCAATTCCTAGTTATAGCATACAAACTAAATGAAGGTGAATAGGTACTTCTTGATGTTATTTTTGTGTGGTACATTCCTGTTACCTTCTTTAGGATTTACACCAGTTAATGGTAAAGAGCAAAGAAGAGAATCTCCAAAACCCACTGGTGTACAAAATATTTTGTTTTATATCCAACGTTCTATAAATATTAGTACCCTAAACTACACTCTAAATGTTGATGAAAAAGGAGAGTTAAATATTACTGACCCTATTAAAATTTATTGGAAAAATTATGCAAGTGATGGTAGTGAACAGCCCTTGAATTATATCCAAAGAAAATATGCTTATGGTTTAGAAGTAAAAATGATTGATAAGGATAAGAAATCCTTTTGCTTCAATTTTGTTTCCTACAAAAAGAAAAAGATATATTTAATTAAATCCCCAGTCGATAATAAATATTACTCTTATTGTGAGATTAATAATAAAATGAGCATCCTAGAGAAAATATTTATCCAAATCGAAGGGGGGACTTTTTGGTTTCCAAAAATAAAATATATCGAAATTAGCGGGAAAGATTTTTCAATGAAAGAAGATGTACTGGAAAAAATAATCCCTTGAATTTATTTACAAATAAAGAATTAAATGTTAATGGTTTAGAATTTTAGCATAGAATGTACCCTTTTTAATCCATTACTTTAAAAGTGCTACCCTCTCTTATCAAGTAGTCTACCATCTATTACAAGAAGACCAGAAAAATTGTATTCAATAATTCCAATAATACCCTCATAAGTTGTGAAATCTGACCTTCTTCCTGAACCTGCCACATGACAACCGCTCATCGAACATTTAGAAATAAAAATAGGTAAAATATTTTCGCTAAAGCAAACGTTTGGGTCTGAAGCTTTCCAAGTGCATGTGGTAAGGGAGATAAGTATTCCAATAAAAAGCACAAACTTTACAACACGCATCTGCAACATGATTTTTTCTTTAACGCTAAAACTATTGCTTTAGTGTATTCTTAACATTTCTTATGAAATATTTTTAGTGCTTAATGGAATCGCCCTTTGGTTTTATAAATTCATCGGGATTCATTTCAAAAACTTTTTTACAATCATAATTATCAAAATGATAGGTTATACCATTATACTTATAATCAAAAGAATTCTCCTTGTCGACCTGCATATTACATACTGGGTCTATATAATATTCCCCTGATGATGATTTCTTTTTAAGTGTATCATTATCATTTGAAATAAATTTTTCGGGATTCATTTCAAAAACCTGCTTACAATCATAATCATGGAAGTGATAGGTCTCCCCCTTATACTTATAATCATAAGAGTCATTTTTTTCAACTTGTTTTTTGCAAACCGGGTCAGTATAATACAAAGACTCGTAAGAAGCGCACGCTGCAATTATGAATACTAATACCACAAATATGGTAGTATCTAGTTTTTTAGTTTTAATTGATTTCATTTTGGTCAAGTTATATTGATAAATTAAAATTGTAAATGATAATAATCAGTCTATTCTAAAATAGCAAACCGACTGCTGCTTACGTTAAAAACTAAGAATCAAAAAACACATCTGATAGGAAGTTTGGAAACCTATCTGATGCGTTTTGCTCACTGAATCCTTTTGTATGATGATAAAAACTTCTAATAAAATAAAGAACAAAACGCAAAGGTAGTTTTGAAACCTGTCGGAATTCTGAATATACTGGATATATGTGGAAACTTTAAGTATAAGTCTTGTTAATCTTTAACAGCCCTTCCAAATTCTCCTTATCGGTTTTAGGATTTAAATAAAACTCAAGATTATCATTGTGTCTAGTTGCAACAATTACTTTAAGTTGGTGTTTACCCACCAATTTTAAAAGTAATCTTGGTGCGGTTTCAGCTCCCAACAAGGTATCCCAGATAACTAAAAGAAATATAATAAAACCAAGTGTTATAAATTGCCCGAATATTACTCCTGTAATAGTGAATACCATTCCTATAGTAGCTTCAACACCAGTATTGGATTGCATATATAAACCAACAAAAAAAAGTATCAAAAATAAAGCTCCTATGCCGGCAATGAGGGCTTTACTCATATGAGCAATGATTTGAATTCCGAGAAGCGGGCAATGGAAGCTATCTGGAAGAAGCGTCAGAAGCAATTAGAAAAGGTGCTTTTAAATACCACACATATGTTCTCATCTGTGAAAGGTATCGCAGGAGACAGTATACAGGGAATAAAATTGCTGGAGCTGCCTGCTACAAATAACACAGAAGAGTAGATAACAATGCGGAACTTTAAAACTACATGAATGAGGCTATTGATACTTGCCCAACACTTGTCAGACAAGAACATTAATCCTGAGTACACCGGAATACATTTCTTCTACTCGGATGATGCAAGCAGATTGTTGATTGGTCGTGAGGGTAAGTATCATTGCCTCTTTCCGCAACTGGTATCTGAGATACCTAAAGAGTTCTCAGAATTTGAAAGCACGAAAGATGGTAGAATAATCTATAAATCTGAACCTGATAAAGTTGTCTATTACAAATTGATGGCATTCTTCGGGCTTGAATTACATGAGTTCCTTCATCTGTTTACAGCATCCCGACAAAACATCATAATTAAAAACAGAGTTATGATTGTAAACTATAAGACAGAATTAATAGCAGCTAATATGTACAAGTTCCTTAAACAAGAACTCAAAAAGCAAAAACAAAATTAAAATGAAGAAAGTAACTATAGATGAAATTTATTTTGAAAGATTGGTCTTATTGGCAAACCATCTGCAAAAATGCAGGGCAAAAGACTATAAAGAAATAATGGAGTATTACTGCACTAATGATAAGGCCCCATATTTGTTTTATCAGGACAATATTTATTTCCAGGCTTTCCCTTTCATTTACTGTGAGCTTCCAAACTTATTCCCTGAATGAGAATATTTGGCAAATCATGGTCTGATTATTTTCCTGCCTGACTTAAACATAGTATCAGAGCAAGCATTAATTAAATATTTTGGTTTAACAACTGCGCAGTATTTGCATTGCTTTGTTGCCTATTCTTCTCAATATTTTGTTTTGATGATGGTTATAAACCATGCGGGAAAAATAAATTCTCAAATAGATTAGATAACAAAGGATATACTCGTATTAGGCTAAATGATGGCTCAATTGGCTTCTTAATAGAGAAAAAAATAAATAATGAAAATAAAAGTCTTTTTTAATATTTCAGTTTTTCAGAAATTCAGATGAAACTGAATATCTGAAAAACTGAAACGTATAAACAAACAATTTTTTAATGAGCGTGTTAAATAAAGCCATAAGTTACTATTCAAGTAAAACTGATACTACCAATGGTAAAGAGGTAAATTTGTTAAAGGTTCTACAATCTAATAAACATAAATCAATTATTGAATGCCTAAGAAATGAACCGGATACAGATAAACAAAAATCTATTAAAGAAACTTTACCATGTTATACCGTATCAGGGCTATTTACAAGGCGAAAAGCTGAAGGGTTAATCCTTCCTTCAGGGCTTGCTGCTATTGATTTAGATAGTGCGGAAGGCTACGATGTTATTCATTTGCTGAATGAACTGAGAAAGCTCCCTTATATAGCCTATACGGGTTTATCATGCAGGGGGAAAAGATTGTTTTGTATAATACCATTTAGCACAGATGAATATGTAAGGCATTATGAGCGTTTAATAAAATCTTTTGAAGATTTAGGTTTACCAATGGGGGACAGTTGCCACAAACAAATTTCACAACCTCGATATGTTACTTATAACGATGAAAATTCGCAATGGTTTAATCATAATGCAAAACCGTATAATTTACTGCCAATGGTAAAATCATATTATGCAGTAAAGAAAAACTATTCAAATGCGGGATTAAGTAAAACAACTAATAATCCCTTTAAATGGTGTGTTGAACAGACAAACAAAAGCCATTCATTTATTGAAGGGGTAAGACATAGTTATATTGTATATCTTGTAAGATACTGTAATATAAAAGGGCTATCCGAAAGTGAAACTCTTAATGGCTGTTTAGGGTTTGTTCTAACTGATTTTCCTATATCAGAAATAAGGAATATTGTAAGGGGTATTTATAAAAGCCAAGCTAACAGTCATAATATAAAACCTTTTCTTTAAAAGTAGTTCAAAATAAAGAGTATTAAAATTAGAGTTAAGAAGATTTTATTTTAACGCAGATACTTCCTTATATAACATTTTTAAACGTTCATTAGACATATCCAAGATTGGCTCATACATAAATGAATTAAAATGAATATTTTCAGGTGTCATTAAATTAACATCTTCAAGAAGTTTAATTGTTTCTGTTTCCCCACTGAATTTTTCTACAAATTTTGCAAAGAGAACAATTGTTTGGTTTTTCTTAATTCCTTTCCAAAAAGCATCATCAGCAATTTTTGCTATCATAAAAATTTCTGCTTTTAAACGAATTGCAATTGCTAAAACAATTTTGTTTTCTAATTCAATAACTTCTTTAGTTTCTTTTGAAATTGTATCTGCGGTTTCAAAAATTAAATCAATAACTATTTTCGTTGGGCTACCTAATGTCAAATTAGCTTTATCAATTAAAATTTCTTTAAAAATTGTTTCAAGAATTTTTATTGTAATAGTTTTTGAATCTTCTTTAATATGGAGAAGGGAAGTGAGTTTTATAAAACTTGCATCTGCACCTGAAAATTCGGCAAGGTTGCGAACAAAAGGAATAGATGCAATCAGCATCGCCTCTTTGCCAACAGTATGGAAGTTTTTTTTCCAAGTTATGAAAGGATTATTTTGATATGTTTCTTCAACAAGTTTAATCTCGCTTTTAGTTTTTACGGTTTGCAGTTTATTTTCTCTTTCCATCTCTATACGACTGCTTACTGTTCTATAAAAATCAAAGTTATGAGTAAGGATTATTTGTTTAAAAATATTTTCATTTGAAATGTCTTTTAAATATTCAATGATGGCATATTTATTTTTGTAATCAAAAGAATCCGCAATATCATCAACTATAAATAAGGTTTCTTGTCTGCTTTGTTTTCGTGCTTCAACTTCAAAAATAATATTTAAAATATAGAGTGCTCTTAATTCGCCATTACTTAAAACATCAAATAGTTCTCTTTCCTCAATAGGTGTGGAATCACTAAAATCTTGAAATGTAAATTTTATACTTGGTAATTCACTTTTTAGAATTACATCCTCTTGGTTTTCTACTGAAAGTGTAAAGGGCACAAAAAATCTTTTATTGAATTCATCAATTACTTTTCTCCATTGTGTTTCCTCTTTCTTTGCTGCTGCAACTATTTTTTCAATTGCTTTCTGTCCGTTGCTATATTCTTCTTCAAGCGTTTTAAATGCTTCCGTATTTCTTTTGAAATATGAAATCAAAAGTTTTTGTTTAAAAGCATCAAGGTTTAATAGTTCTGGAAGTATTAATGTATTATTTTCAACGTAATCTCTAAAAGATTTTAAATCTTGATTTTTTGTTATTGCATTATCTATTTCCTCAAATGCTTTTACTAAATCAGGATTTTCAAGAATGCTTTCCTTTTCTTGTTTAATAACTTCCTCTAATTCTTCTTGTGTTGTAATAACTTTATTCGCATCTTTTGAATTAAGAGAAACTGAATGCTTTGCTTTAAAAAAGCCGTTGTCTTTTAGATTCTTTGCTATTGTATAGGCATTATTGTGATTGAAAACTCCTTTTTTAAAATAAGTAGATGAATCAATTAACTCATTATATTTAGTAATGTATTCAGAGAGTTTAGTTTTAAAATCTTTAGTTTCTAAAAAGGCTACAACCTTGTCATTAAATATTTTTTGATAAACAATGTTTTCAAATTCGGGTGCTGTTTTATCTAAAACCTCTGTTTTAATTCTTTGAATGGTTTTAAAAAATTGTTTTGTAGTGTGTGTAAAATCTTTTGAAATAATCTCCTCAATACCATTTTTTACACCTGCAAGTTTTCCGATTTCAGTTAAAAGAAGTTCTTTCTTATCGTCAATATCGGAATGAATTTTTTCATATTTTTCTTTAAGTTCCTTATTAACTAAAAGGGTTGATATTTTTTTTGATTTAAACTCTTGTGCATAAGGAACTACAACAAAAACTTGTGCATTGCTTAATTCTGTTGCTTTTTCATCCGTAATACTTCGCTTTGTTATTCTGTTTTTAAAAATTGAATCATGTGAATCTGCTCCGTTGCTTAAATCAAAAAATGTTTTTGCAAAAGATGTTTTCATTATACCGTTTGGAGCATAAATAGCATAAGTGCTATTGGCTGTAAAGTCAAAAACGTATTTTAGTTTTTTAATCCCGTAACAGTTTTCTAATTCTATGTTTAGTTTATTCATTATATATTTCTTAATCTAAGAATTAGAAAAGACTCATTTGATTTTGGTCTTCCTCTTTTATTTTTGGTTTTTGTACTTTATGAGGGGCAGAACTTTCGTTAAAAATCTCTTGTCGTTCCTCTGTTTTGGCAACCGTTGTTTCAATATCCGCAATGGCAAGCTCTATTTCATTTGGTGCATCAGGGATATTATTTTCTGCTTTGTAAATGCGTGCCTCTATTATTTGATTTCGCCATACTTCAAGCAACTCTAAAGAATTTGTATTTCTCTTTTGCTCCGCCAATTCCATTTGCAAATGAACGGTATCGAGTTTCTCTGCCAATACGTTATCAGGTAAAGTGGAAAGGTAATTTATATTTGCCTCTGCATTATCAATAGCCTCTTTAATTCTTATGTGGTTACTCATTAATGCCTCCTTCCACAATTTTAATTTCTTCGGGCGTTAATTCGTATAATTCATAAACTAATTGATTTATTTTATCTTCGCTGTGTTCAATACGTTGTTTTAATTGTTCAATTTTATTTGGGAGTTTTTCTTCTTCTAATTCTTCGTAGAGTTTTAGTATTAAATCTGAATGTTTAGTAAGGTCTTCATAGGAAGGTTTATCTTTAGAATTAATTAAATTAATTCCCTTAATGGGTAAAGCCTCTAATTCATTTGTCCCAACATTATTATTCGTACTTGTTAATTTAAACCTCCATTGAAAAAGTTTTGAATTTAATAACGCTAAGAGGTATCTAAGGTTATACTTTGAATCTTTATTTAGATGCAAAGAATTAGTAGAATCGGCAAAATATGCTTTTGGTTGAACAATTGTTGCTACTATTCTTAATCTTTCGTCAACGCCTGTAATTCTTTGAGTGGCAATACGCTCATTATTTACAATCTCTTTTGAGTTATTTTCTTTTAAAAATTGCTTTTCATTAAACCACTCAACCTCTCCTTGACTTAATTTTCTTTTGAAACGGTATTGACCAATTTGTACGCCTTTTATAAGTCTCTCGGCATTAGTTGATGCTTTTTGAATGTATTTTCTATATACAGTTTGATTAATCTCCCCTCTCCTTACTATAAAATCAGATTTTAATTTTCCTAAAGAAATTACATTATTTATAGAATGAAGTTTTGTTAATAGAGACCAGTCTTTTTTATCTATCAACGGAATTGGTAGATTATTTTCATCTATTTGTTTAAGTTCAATATATTTAATTGTACAATTTTTATGTTCGTCTGTAAACAAATTTGCAGGATACGTTCTTATAATAAGTTTCCTTTCTTTCTCTGGAATTAAGTTTGATTTATCTCCAAAGAAAATTGTAGTCGAAAGTTTGGCATCAAAGAAAATTCTTTTTGAGGGGTTATCTTTTTGAGGGAAACAATCAAATTCTAAGTTCTTAGTGTGTGATAAGACAAACTCTCTTGTAATAGAACAGCTCAAGTCTCCTAATATAGAAGAGGGAATGATTAATCCGTATTTACCATTTTCTTTGGTTAACTGATTGAATTTAACAACAAAAAACCTGTAAAGATTTAATTTACCCCCTAAAGCAGATTTATAGGAATCATTAAACTTTATATATTCTTGCAAAGCTGTATGTGGAATTGCACTACCTAACCTTTCTTTTTCAAGAACATCGTATGGTGGATTACCAATAACAGCATCAAAACCACCTTGCTTAAACACCTCAGAAAATTGTTTTTTCCAAGAAAATGGTTTTACTTTCTTTTCAAATCCTAAATCAATTTCTGAATCATAAAAATCGGTGTCAATTAAACTATTGCCGTCTTTAATATTATTATCAAGGTCGGGCAAAACTCTTTCGTGAAATAAACTTATTTGTTGCTTAATACTGGCTTCGGTTTCGCCTTCCATACATTTTAAAAGCAAACTCAATTTAGTTACTTCAACGGCATTAGTATCTATGTCAACACCAAAAATATTACTTAATAGGATGCGCTTTTTTTCGTGGGTAGTTAATGTACCTTGCGGTGTAAACGGGTTATCTTTTCCCTTTTTATTTGTATAACCTTTATTATGATACCAATTTATATGATAATTTAATAAGTATTCAAACGCACCTAAAAGGAAAGAACCACTACCACAGGCAGGGTCAACAATTTTTATCTTTTCAATTTCTTTAGGTGTTTTTCCGTCAACAAGTTTTCCTACTGTATTTTTTACAATGTATTCAACTACGTATTGTGGTGTATAGTAAACTCCGCCTGCTAATCTTACTTCAGGTTTTTCTTCAATTTTTACACCTCGTGCCGGAGTAATACGAATTACTTTACCTAAAAACTGTTCATAAGCATTACCCAATACTTCAACAGGCATTACCGAAAATTCAAAATTGCATTTGGGGTAATACAATTCGTCTATTACGGTTCTTATAACCTTAGTATCAATTTTTAAATGTTGTGTTATTTTGTCTTTTTCAAAATCAAATAAACCACTATTGTATTTATCGTCGGCTTGCTTAAAAAGGTCAAATAAGTTTTTATAAGCATCTCCTTTAGAAACAGCTTTTTGTAGTTGCCCATAAGGTTCAACAGCACGGTCTTCGCAAAACCGTAAAAAAATTAAACGGTCAATAGTTTGTTGAACAGCGTAATTTAATTCTTCATCATTTATTTTCTTGTTGTTTAATGCAATACTTGTTGCAAGGTATTTACGCCATTGGTCGAGGCTTTGAACAAACCGTTTATCGAGTGTATCAGTTCCCTTTTTATTTGAACTACCTTGTACAAACTTATCAAAACGCCCTTTGGTAACAGCTTCGTGGCTAAAAGTATCGTATATAAAATCAAACTCTTTTACATAATCTTCAAAATGAATATGCTTTAAACGTGCAACCGTTGCACTATCATTTAAGTTAGGAACTTTAGAGCAATCGTAAACTATAAAATCTTCAAAGTTGGTAAGAACAGAAACAAGTGCCTGCGCACTACTTCCGTAACGCCTTAATTGGTACGCAGAATCTTTATTGGTTTTAAGTTGTACGGAAGGTTTTTTAGCTTCAACATAAAATAACCTTTTTTTACCGCTCCCCGATAAACGAAAACCATAATCAGGGGCTTTTGCCCTTCCTTTTACTACTACTTTATCTTCGTATATAACTTCACGATAAGCCTCGCTGTCGCCCTTTTCATTATCAATATCCCAACCTAATGCCTTCCAAAATGGATTAATAAAATCCTGTCTTGTTTTTTGCTCGTTATATTCAGGTAGGTGGTATTCTTTGCGGTGTTCGGCAAAGCGTTCAACAAGTTTTTCTATAAATGTTTTTGCCTCTTCTCTTTGCATAAAATAAGTTGCTCAAATATACTATTGATAAATATAAATAAATGAAATATATATTGCCGATTATCTGTTACTAAAGCAATAATTAACCTATTTTTGGACTAAATATGGACTAAGTAAGGAAATAAAAAAGCCTAATCTATTGTTTTTAAACGGATTAGGCTTTATTTCTGTGGAGAATATCGGAGTCGAACCGACGACCTCTTGCATGCCATGCAAGCGCTCTAGCCAGCTGAGCTAATCCCCCATGAAATAAAAGAACGTACAAATATAAATTTTTAAACACTTCTCTTTTTATAAATCTCAGATTTCATTATGCCCATCTTATTGAAAAGATGGATAAACGAAGTACCTAATACGCCCATACCATAGGTTGCACTACGTCTGAAATTAATGGATGACGCATCGTCAAAATATTTGGTAGGACAAGTGATTTCGGCTATCTGAAATCCGGCGTAAAATATTTGCGAAAGCATTTGGTTATCAAACACAAAATCATCACTGTTGGCGTGGTAATTAATCGTTTTTAAAATCTCGGCATTAAAAGCGCGATAACCGGTATGATATTCGGATAGTTTTTGATTGATTAAAATATTTTGCGATAAGGTAAGGCAACGGTTAAAAATATATTTATACATAGGCATCCCTCCTTTAAGTGCACCCTTGCCTAAAATACGAGAGCCAAGCACCGCCGGATATAACCCGTTAGCTATTAAATGAGAGATAGAAGGTATTAACTTTGGGGTATATTGATAATCAGGGTGCAGCATAATAACAATATCGGCACCCAATTCAAGAGCTTTATCGTAGCAGGTTTTTTGATTACCACCATAGCCTTTGTTTTCTTCATGACGAATAATGTGTTTGATCCCAATTTCTTTTCCTACTTCGCTGGTATTATCTTTACTGTGGTCATCCACTAATACGACCTCATCAACAATATCAAAAGGGATTTCGTCGTAGGTCATTTTTAATGTTTTGGCAGCATTATATGCCGGAAGCACTACAACTATTTTTTTGCCGTTTATCATATACTATTTAGTAAAGGGGCAAATATAAAACAAAAAACCCTTCTCCTAATTAGGGGAAAGATTTTATAATACTATAAGTAGATAGCTTGTTTTGTTATTTAATTACTTCGGATAGTTTGAACTTCGGAATGCCCCAATCTAAAGTTATTACCTGAAAAATGAATACTTTTGCATTATTCTTTGCTAAAGACGTAAAAAACTGAAAATCAGGCATATTAATACGGACTAAGATGGGTTACTTTTTACTTAAACGGGTATTAATATCAAAGCGTTAATGGCTACGCTTACGCTAACAGATAATCAATATATAGAGGGGTTACGCCTTAGCGATAATGCGGTAATACGTACCATCTATAAAAAGTTTTATCCGGCAATTATGCGTATGGTGCTTAATAATAATGGTACCGAGCAAGAGGCCAAAGACGTTTTTCAGGAGAGTATTTTAGTTCTTTATCATCATGTACAAAAGCAGAATTTTATCCTAAGCTGCGCCCTGCAAACCTATTTGTATAGTGTGGCAAAGCGTTTGTGGTTAAAACAGCTCAGTAAAAAAAGCGGAACGCTTAAATTAGACGAGCGTTTTTATGAAGGAGATGATTTTGCAGATAGTGAAAACGAAGTAAGCGTGTATGAAGAGCGAGAGCAAAACCTAACTCGTATGCAAGAGAGCATAGGGCAATTAGGAGAGCCTTGCAAAACACTGCTTACCGATTTTTACATGGCGCGTTTAGGTATGGACGAGATAGCCAATAAGTTTGGCTATACCAATGCCGATAATGCCAAGAACCAAAAATATAAATGCCTGCAACGATTGAAGAAGATATTTTTTTTAGATAAAGAGGGAAAAGCCTCGTAAAGATTTAGTAAGATGGGAAACATAGATTTATTTGATGATTATTTGTATCAGCGCTTAAATGCCGATGATACAAAGTTGTTCGAAGAAAGACTTTTAACCGATGCTGATTTTAAAACCCGGTTTGAAGAGCATCAGGCTTTTGTAAACTTATTGAAGGAATACGGCAAGCAACAGGAATTAAAAGCCAAATTAGATAGCGTTTATACCGAAGAGTTTGGCGTACCTAACGTACATCAGCTAAACACAAAGAATAATTTTTATAATAAGTATGGTCGTACTATGGGTGTGGCTGCATCGGTTGCGCTTATTGCCGTTATTGCAACCATTACTTTGCTTAGCTCCGGTGGGTATCTTATTAAACAGCACGAAAACTCCATCACCAACCTTTCTAAAGAAATAACCCATATTAAATCCGTTCAGGAAGGTATTATAGATGGCATTAAAACCATTAGCCAGAAACGCAGTTTAGAGGCAGCCAATGTAGAAGGAACAGGTTTTGCCCTTAATAACAATGGTTATTTTTTAACCAGTTTGCATATGGTAAACAAAGCAGATTCTGTTTTTGTAATGGACGAAGAAAAGAACTCCTACCATGCAACCGTTGTCTTTACCGATGTTCATTTAGATATGGCAATTCTTAAAATAGAGAAAGATTCAGCCGCTAAGTTTGCCAGCGTGCCTTACACCTTCAAAAACACCTCATCCGATTTGGGCGAAAAAGTATTTACACTTGGTTTCCCTGCCGAAGATATTGTGTATGGCGAGGGCACCATTGCTTCCCTAAAAGGCTCTTCCGATACTACCATGTATCAAATCAGTGTACCCATTAACCCGGGTAATAGTGGCGGTCCCTTGTTCGATGAGCAGGGCAACGTAATAGGCTTAATTAAAAGTAAAAACAGCAATGCCGAGGGTACAGGCTTTGCCGTAAAATCTAACTACATCATGCAATTGCTTAACAGCATCGAAAACGATACCCTGAAAACCGAATTGCAAAGCAACAGCCGTAAAAATACACTTCGCGGACTTAGCCGCAGTCAGCAACTAAAACGCATAGAACCCTGCGTATATAATATCAAGGTTTTTAAGGGGAATTAACCCGTTTTTGCTAGATAAAATAAGCATTCGTTAACAAATTAATTTCTATTTGGTAACACATAGTTAACAAAAACACACTAAATTTAGCTGCTTTTTAAAACAGCATGTATCATGGATAAGTTAAAGGAAAAATTTCAAAGTAAAGCCACTCCACTTTCAGCAGAGATAAAAAATATTATTAAAACCAATGGAGATTTAGTTCTTGGCGAATATACCGTAGCGCAGGCATATCAGGGCATGAAGGGCATTAAAGCCATGGTTACCGAAACCTCGAGATTAGACCCCGAAGAAGGTATCCGTTTCCGCGGGTACTCAATTCCTGAATTGCGCAAGCAACTTCCAAAAGCACCGGGCGGCACAGAGCCATTGCCTGAAGGCATTTTTTATTTAATGTTGGTTGGCGAGCTTCCATCGGTAGATGATGTTGCCTTTATTACTAACGAGTGGCAAAAACGCAGCGTAGTTCCTAAACACGTGTTTGATGTGATAGACGCATTACCTGAGCACACACATCCAATGACGCTTTTCTGTTCAGCTATACTTGCTTTGCAAACCGAATCGGTATTTGCTAAAGCCTACGCAAAAGGCATCAATAAAAAAGATTATTGGGATTATGTGTACGAAGATGCGATGAACCTTATTGCCCGACTTCCACGTATTGCTGCATATATTTATCGTCATAAATATAAAAATGGTGTGCATATTGAACCTGATCATAAATTAGACTGGGCTGCTAACCTAGCTCACATGATGGGTTATGAAGAGTTTGATGTAAAGCGTTTATTCCGTTTATACATGACCATTCATGCTGACCATGAAGGTGGTAACGTATCGGCACATGCAACCCATTTGGTGGGTAGTGCTTTAAGCGATCCATATCTTTCTTTCTGTTCTGGAATGACCGGTTTAGCAGGTCCTTTGCACGGCTTGGCTAATCAGGAAGTTTTGAACTGGATAATGGAGCTGAAAGAAAACTTAGGTGGTGGTTTACCAACCGAAGACCAAATAGCTGAGTATATTAAGAAAACATTATCAGAAGGTAAAGTAGTTCCAGGTTATGGTCATGCCGTACTTCGCAAAACAGATCCTCGCTTTGCGGCACAACAGGATTTCTACAAGAACTATATCAAGCATGATGATATTTGTGAGATAGTGCAAATGATATACAAAGTAGCACCTCCTATATTAGAGTCCACAGGTAAAATTAAAAACCCTTGGCCTAACGTAGATGCGCACTCCGGTGCTTTGTTATCCCACTATGGTATTCATGAGTATGATTTTTATACCGTGTTGTTTGGCGTATCTCGTGCATTAGGAGTAATGGCAAGTTTAATTTGGGACAGAGCCTTAGGTCATCCAATAGAAAGACCAGATTCTTTAACCACAGATAATATTAAAGCTAAAATTGCTTCTGCGGCTAAAGCAAAAGCTTAAATAGTTTTTAACTATAGACTAAAAAAAGAAGCGGGGTAAATACCCGCTTTTTTAATTCATTACCCCTAAGACAGTTGCGGTTGTAGTAAGGTGAACTACTTGTAAAGCTTTAGAATAGTTTAGGATATTCTGTATGGTAAAATCAGATGGGCCAAACTCATCCGAAACAACAGAGATTTTTTTTGCCTTTTTGGCTTTTGAAGTTGATTTTTTTCGACTTAAAGTAGTAGTTTTGATCATAGGCTGATATTTGGGTTTTTACGTTCATTTTTGTGTATAACGCCTGAGTATTTAAAATATTGTATTAAATAATTATTTTTTCCCAACCACCAGTTCTATCATATCCTTTTTCTGTAAATATTTGCCTGCTAAGTCTCGTATTTGCTGAGAATTTACCGATTTTACGGCATTAAAATAATTATCATAATAGCTATAATCCAAGCCAAATTCCCAAATTCCTTTAAATTTATCTGCCAAAGCAAAAGGGCCTTCTATGGTGCGCAAAAATTGACCTAAAATGTAGTTTTTTACTGTTTCTAATTCATCTTCTCCCACCAAATCGTTTTGCATAATATCTATCTCTTTATATATCTCCTGCAAAGCATTTTTTGTTACATCTGCCCCAACTTCGGTACTGATAAAGAAGTAACCATCATGTACCAAAGAAGCAAGTCCTGAACCAATACCATAGGTATAGCCTTTATCCTCTCTTATATTAGCCATTAAGCGAGAACCAAAATAGCCGCCCAAAATGGTATTCAACACCTGAAAGGCATAATAATCGGGATGTGTTTTATTAAATAATCTGCGCCCCATACGAATGGCAGATTGAACGGCATCAGCCTTTTCGATATAATTTATAGGTTGGGTTGTTGTTTGCGGTAGTGTATATGCTTTATCTATATTGCTTGTTGCACCCCATTTATCCTTTCCAAAATGCTTGTTTAAGACTTGCTGCAGGTTAGCAGGAAGTTTTCCAGCTACAATAATGGTACAATTATTATGAGTATAATACTTTTTAAAGAAGCTTACGATATCATTGCGTTTGGTATTATTATGGTCTTCGACTTTAACTTCCAGTCCGTAAGGATGGGTTTTGCCAAACAGTAACTCGCTGTATTTACGGCGTGCCAGCACATCCACTTTTTGAGAACCTACCAAAAACTTCTGCTTTTTATTAGTAAGATAGGTATCAATTTCTTCCTGCGGATAGATGGCATTTTTCATTAATTCTTCTACGTAAACCAGACTGTCTTCTAAATGCTTATTTAAGGAGAACAAAGCAAGTGATGAATAATCCTGAGTAACAGAGGTCTCGAAAAAAGAGCCAAAGAAATCTATACCGTCTGATATTTGATTAGCCGAATACTTGGCTGTTCCGTTCTCAATTAGGGCACAGGCTGCAGATGCTATTAAAGGAGCATCCTGATAATACATGCCTGCCTTAAAAATAAATTCAATACGGGTAAGTTCCTGACTACCGGCATCAACCGTATAAACAGAAATACCATTATCAAGCGTAAAGCTTTGTGCATGTTGAATGACAATACTATCTATGGTTTTAAATTCGGGTGCCTGTGTACGGTTTAGCATGGTTTATTTTTTATAATAACGGTTTATCACTTGCTTCTTCTAAATACTTATAGTATGATTGGGGAATCATAACATTAACTCCCTTACCTTTTAGTTCTATTATTTTTACTTCATTAATTGTAAAATCTACCTCAGCTTGTTTATAATTCCATAAGTAAACTACTAAATCACCATTATCATTAAGTAATGGCCCCGTGGTTAATTTTACTCTTTTTAGTTGCCCGCTTAAATTATCTGCCAACCAGTTTAGAGGAATTCTCTTATAGTAAACCTTTTCTCCTTTATTATCATTTATTTGTAATACAATATTTGCACGTAGGGGAACAGGAGCCGAATTAAATTTAATTTCCAATTCTATTTCTAAACAATTTCTTGTATTTAGTGTAGAATTTTTTAATCTAAAAAACTCAAAGAATTCGTCATTACCTTTAAAGTTTTTAGGTGTATTGGGCATTTTGTATAGTTCAGTACGTTGTATTTTTTCTTTTCGTTTTAATAGGGCTCTATCCCATACATTATCATAAGCTATTTCATCATAAAAATATTTGTAGTAGGGTTTTTCACGTTTTAATGCAAAGTAATAATCGCAATTCATGGTCATTTGCTCTGCATCGTCCATACCATTAAGAACAGAATTACCCCGATAGTTTAAAAAGGCATAATCCATTTCTCTTATCCTATGACCACCAATAGTAATTACTTCCTTATTTTTTTTGAATTCATCTACCAATATATCATAAATTGATTTGGGTATGGTATGATAAAATGAGGAAGAAAAGTCATGCAGGTTATATGTAATTATAAAAAATAAAGTAGAAGGAATTAGAAAAACAAAGGAAAGTATGCTCGAAACTTTTATTGAAATAAAATCGATAACAAAAGCTAAGCTGAGAGTGAATAATAAATAAAAGAATACCCCCGTTCTATCCTCCGGAAAATTTACATTAAGTAATTTCTTCTGCAGATAAAATGCAATGATTAAAATAACCAACATAAGTATATAAAATAACTTTGGAGCAAGGATTTTATCGATTGAAACGGGAGATTGAAAAAAGTTACTTATTGCAAAAAGAAGAATACTTGCAAAAATTAATAATATCAATACCTGTAGCCATACAGCATTAGTTCCAAATAAGAAAAGCATTAATGATTTAAAGGTTACTTCCCAATAATTATTTCCTGCACCGGCATCAAGTGAGCCATGCTCTTTATAAAAGAAAGAGAATTTTATCCAGAAAATTAATATGCTGATGTTTATTAGTTGAGTAATAATAGTTGCAGGCTTAAAAAGTAATTTGTTTTTAAGTTGAAAGATGAATATGAAGAAAAGTAAAATAGTAAGCAGTACTACTAAAATTAAATTTGCGGCAAGCGCCAGTTGAAGGCAAACAGAAAACAGAATGAAGTCTTTTGCTTTTTTATTCTGAAAATAATCCATTAAGTATGCTAAACCAAGAATAATAAACGCAAAAGAAAATCCATACCCACGACATAATTCGAAGAAATCAAGAAAGTTTATAGTGAGCAGAAAAAAAGTAACCAGAATGAGTTTAGAATAAATAGTTTTCAGGTATTTAAAGTGTTTAAAAACACCCACACACAACAGCACAAAAGAAAGAACGTTAGGTAAGCGTAAAACAAACCTGTGTGAACCCGCAATGTGGTAACAAAGGGTTGCTAAAGCACTATTTAAAACATGGTTATTTGTATAAACATGAGCTTTGTAGGGCAAATAATCATTGGGTTGTATATAAAAGAAAAAAGTAGCAGCCTCATCATGGCTAAACGGAATAAAAAAAGCGCGCAGCCCAATTAATACAAATACAATGGCGCTTACAACCCAAAACAGTTTGGCAAAGTTAGTCTCTATATAATTGGTTATTTTCACTGTTTACTTCTTCAAATAATAAAGTGTAGAACAATTCTCTTTCTGTAAGATTTTATTGGTTACTAATTTAATTCCCTCAGTTGTAACCTGTTGGTATTTTTCAGTTTCTTCGTTAATTAAATTAGCATTACCCAACAGTTCTGATATAGCAAGGTTGGTAGCCTTATTCAATACATCTGCTTCTGAGAAAATAATAGTAGATTCTGTTTTGTTTTTGCATTTCTGCAATTCATCAGCAGGTACGGTTTCTGTTTTTATTTTCTGCAACTCGGCTTCAATGCCCTGCTCGGCTTGCTCTACCGTAACCCCATCACTTAACTTACCCGAGATGACAAACAGACCTTTATCAAAATCACCCATCACGTAAGCATTAATTTCTGAGAAGAGTTTCTTATCCTTAATTAATGTCTTGTACAAACGCGAGGAATTCCCTCGCGATAAAATATCCGACATAATATCTATGGTATGATATTCCTTATCTACCCGGGCACACATGTGATACGCCTTATAGATGGCGTTTTGAGGCACATCTCTATGAACCGTTAACGTACGTTCTTCGGTTTGTATAGGCTCTACAGGCAGGTTACGCACGGTGGCTTTTCCTGCCTCAATGGGTTCAAACCATTTTTCGGCAAGTTGTATTACGTTCTCTCTGTCTACATTTCCGGCAACAACCAGTATGGCATTAGCCGGACAATAATGTTCTTTAAAGAAAGTCTTCACATCGCTCATCACCGCGTTTTCTATGTGGGCTATTTCTTTGCCAATGGTACTCCATTTATAAGGATGTACTTTGTAAGCAAGCGGGCGCAACAGCAACCACACATCACCATAAGGCTGGTTTAGGTAACGCTGCTTAAACTCTTCTATAACCACACTGCGCTGCACTTCCAAGCTTTTATTGGTAAAGGCAAGGCTCAGCATCCTATCGCTCTCCAGCCAAAAAGCAGTTTCTAAATTGGCTGCCGGCACGGTGCAATAGTAATTGGTAATATCGTTGGTAGTAAAGGCATTGTTCTCTCCGCCCACCAGTTGCAGGGGCTCATCGTAGCTGGGTATGTTTATGCTACCGCCAAACATCAGGTGTTCAAACAAATGTGCAAAGCCCGTTTTGCTTTCGTCCTCATCGCGCGCACCCACGTTGTATAAAATATTTACACAAGCCATGGGGGTACTTTTATCTTGATGAATGATAAGAGTAAGGTTGTTTTTTAGCTTAATTTTCTCAAATTGAATCATGCCACGAATTAACAAAGTTTTCAGCCCATTATCAAGAGCTTTATTTTGGGGCTAAAGTGGGAAGTTTTGCTACACTTCTTAAACTCGTTCTTTACCACCGAATGGAGGATTGGCTAATATTACATCATAACGGTCTTTATCCTAAATATCTGCAAGATTCTCAGAGTGATGACCCTGAAAGAAGACAATTAAACAGAAGGGTAGGGTTTAAAATCACAGAGATTAATTAAGTGCTTGTAAAACAAGATTATTATGAACAGATTGCTATATAAATAACATAAATCAGCAGTATGTATGACCAAGGTCATTATAAAACACTTCAAAATGCTTTTTCTTTGTTATAATGAAAACAGTAGTCATTATAGTAGCATTTTTATTTTCACTCCAAGTAGTAAGTGCCCAGCAAAATGGTTTTGGACCGCATGGCGGAAGATTAAAAACAGTTGGTAGTTATAAGATAGAGCTTCTTGGCTGCGATAATTACTTAGAGATTTATTTATATAATGCTGATACTAGTGCCGTTAGTAATTATGGTATCAAAGGTAATGTAGAGTTTTATTATAGCGGAACAGCTACATTAAGTTCTCCACTTACACATTATGGTATGGATGGTTTTACCGCAAAAATACCAGTTAATACGTTTATGTATTGCAAACCCAGTTTTGATATTAAATCTGATTTGATGGTTACCGAGAAGTTTGAAAACGAATGCTTAAAAAGAAATTAATTAAAATATAAAGCCATGATGACACCACTTGAAAACCTTCACTATGCCATAGGAGAACTGGCTTATGCCATAGCTGCCGTTGACGGTAAAGTGCGTAAAGAGCAACGTCAGAAGTTTCATGACATAGTTGCTGCCGAAATACGTTGTAAGGATTACGATTTTGATGTTTCTGATATCATCTTTCAAATTCTTGACAGAGATAAAGAGCATGATGCAGAAACTATGTATAAATCTGCTATGCATACTATTAACACAAACAGTCATTACTTAAGCCCTGAATTAAAAGACACTTTTATTATTGTAATGGAAAAGGTGGCTAAGGCTTTCCCTCCGGTTACTCCGGCGGAGCGAAAATTATTAGAGAGATTTAAAAAGGATATTGTTCCTATTAAAGGAGACCCAATTTTTTACGAAAAGAAATAATTTAACAATAAGATAATGAAAACGATTTTAGTACCCACCGACTTTTCTAAAAATGCAGAGAATGCATTGCATTATGCGGTTAACATAGCCAAAAGAATGCAGGCAAAAATAATTTTGCTGCACACTTTTCATATAGAGAACAATAGTGCGCCTCTGCCTTTAAGTATGGTAGACAAACAAGTTGAAGTAGCCAAAAAGAAATCGGATACTCAGTTAAAGGCTCTTTACAATTCTGTTTCTCATGGTTCAAATCACCCTATAGATTATATAAGCAGTGAGAATTTTCTTACAGATGAGATACTTAGACTGACAGAAGAAAGAAATATTGACTTGATTGTAATGGGTACACAGGGTGCGAGTGGAAGTTTGGGCAGACAAATATTCGGTACAAACTCTTCGCATGTAATTGAAAAGGCCAAGTGCCCTGTTCTAGCTATACCCGAAGGGGCTTCGACTAACGATATTAAAAGAATCGTTTATTCTACTGAGTATTTAGATAGTGATGTAGTTTGTTTGCAAAATATTGCAGAGATAGCTAAACTGTTTGAAGCAAGCATAGAAGTGATTCATATCGCCTTGTTTGATGATGCAGAGAATAATAAAGCATTGGAAGATTTCAAAGCAAAGGTGTCTAAAAATGTAAGTTATAAAAACATAACCTATAAGCTATTAGTAGGAAACAATATAGAACAAAGAATTGAGGCTTATATGGAAGAAGGAAAAGTGGATATGCTGGTTATGTCGGCACACCACAGAAGTATAATGGATAAATTATTCGGTAAGAGTATTACCAAAGTAATGGCCTTTTATTTAAAAGTTCCGCTTATGGTTTTTCATCATCATAGAACCAAGCTTGATGACGCAAGCGACCATACCGTTACCAAACTTATTTTTTAATTGAAAACAAATAGCATAAACATGATACATTCTGCACCTACTATTACAAAAGAGCAATACGAAAGCTTAGCAAGACTTGGCGATAAAAAAGAATTTGATTTGAATATAGAAGGTAATCACCATGTTTTTGGTGATAGGTTAAATGCTTTTCTTAAGGAGCATAGGGGCGAAGTAAGTTCAAACAACGCAAAGAGCGATGTAAACTTTTACAAACTATTTGAGATGGTTGCTTAATTAAATGGACTATAAAGATTATTATAAAGTATTAGGTGTAGATAAGAAAGCTTCGCAGGATGAGATAAAAAAAGCTTACCGCAAGTTGGCTGTGCAGCATCACCCGGATAAGAACCCCGGTAATAAAGAAGCCGAAGAAAAATTTAAACTGGCCAACGAAGCGAACGAAGTATTAAGCGACCCCGAGAAAAGAAAGAAGTATGATGAGTTAGGCGAGAACTGGCAACAGTATGAACGTAGTGCAAATCAAGGAGGTGGAGGCAATCCTTTTGGTGGCGCAAGTGACAGTCAGCACTTTTATACCGAAGGAGAAGGCGCTGATTTCTCCGATTTCTTTGAACAGTTTTTTAGTGGCAGGACAGGCGGTGCCGGAAGAGCACAAGGCAGAAGCGCTAACGTGAGAGGTGGTGATTACGAAACTGAGATGGAGATTACCCTCGAAGAAGCTTACCAGGGTACCAGCCGCATTATACAATTAGAAAACGAAAAGCTAAAAATAACCACCAAGCCCGGTGCTTATACCGACCAGGTATTGCGTATAAAGGGCAAAGGAGCCAAAGGCAGCAACGAGCAGCATCACGGCGATTTATATGTGCGCATTAAAGTAAAGCCGCACCATCTGTTTACCCGAAAGGGAGATGATTTATACGTAAACCACACTATTGATTTATATACCGCTTTGTTGGGTGGAGATACCATTGTGAACACCCTATCAGGACAAGTGAAAATTAAAATTGCAGAAGGAACACAAAACGGTAAAACTATCCGCCTGAAGGGAAAGGGCATGCCCGTGTATGAAGAGGCGACTAAGTTTGGCGATTTATATGTGCAACTGCAAGTACAAATACCTGAAAAGCTTAACGACAAGCAAAAAGAATTGTTTAACCAAATAAAAGCAGCTGCTTAACTAACATGAACACGCACCCTATAAGCCGCCATACAGCCAATAAATACAAGGCTGCCGCAGCTAATTTTGAAGAAGCCCTCTACGATTCTATGTTGCTCTATTCACTAAGGCACTTAGCTTTTACCGGTCATACACCTACCCAAAGCATGCTCGATACTTTGCAAAAAGCCCTGCAGGTTTGCTACCTGGCAGGCATTAACAGCAAACAGCATTTTAAACAGATATATGTTTTCGATGCCAACACAGGTCAGTTGTATATAGACTGGCTCATGAGCAAAAAAGGTTTTAACCTTATGGTAATGCAAAGCCCCACCTTAAATCAAGAATTGGCACGTTGGTTATGGGAGTTGACAGAACAGGTTTAGTTTTTTATATCGAATATTGAGCTTGTCGAAATGCTTTGGCGGGCTTTACGCTCTGCATCTTATAACACGCAGATACCTGGAACGGTGATATTAACTTCTGATACACCCGGGCCTCATGAGTGGAAGATGAGAAAGGATATGGTTACTATTACCAACTTGCCCGCTACCACTTACTCCCATGGTGTATGAGTTGGGCTTTTTGAAGGTGTAATTATACGGAGCTAAAAACAAAAAACACCTGTAAACTAAGCGCTTACAGGTGTTTATAATTTTGGTGGTAGCCCGTACGAGAATCGAACTCGTGTTTCGTCCGTGAAAGGGACGCGTCCTAACCCCTAGACGAACGGGCCATTTATTTAATGGGAGCGCAAATGTACAGTTTGTTTTTTAAATAGCAAAAAAATTACCAAGCCAATTCATCGCTCACACCGCCCTCGGTTTGAGACTTAAAGCCCAGGCGTTTGCCCGTTTTTAGCTTATCGCTTTGCACACGCTCTATAATCTCGTTTAGGGATATTTCCTGCACGCTTTGCGCAGGCGGGGTAAATAAATCAAAGCTTATGGCGTAGGATATCAAATCGTACACAATTTCTTTCAGGGTTTGTTTGTTTACCGCCTCATCCGAAAAATTGCTGTATTTATAACCCAACGGTGGTTTGGCTTCTAAAAAGAAACGATTCTCTCTATTAATAAACATACGGGATATGAGGTAGCCCAAATCCTGCAGGCGGTTGTACTTAAAACTATCTGCCAAAAAGTTATATACATATATAATGCCGCAATAGGAGTTGAGTTCGTCTTTCTTTACATAACCTGTTTTAAACATGGGGTGGCTCCTGTCAAACTCAAACACGTTGCTGTGCATATAAAACACCAGCATATCGCCGGCCACTTTAAGCTCTATCTCGTGGTCGCTGGTAAAGCGGTATTCTACCGTAATGCGTTTATCAATTTTTTGCGCTTCGGTTTTTAAATCGTCGGCAATGTCTTTTATAACTTCTTTCAAAGTCTCAAAACTGTTATGTGTATTCTTATATACATCCTGCTTCATCACCGATTTCTCGCGAAGCATTTTTAGTATCAGCTCTCTTTGCGTTTCAGGCATTTGAAAAATAATTGAACGATGAAGGTATAAAAATATAAGGAATACGTTGCGTTTTATTTTTACACCCGAGTGTCATAGTAACCTAAGATGCTGAAACAAGTTCAGCATGACGATGCGCTTTGCTTGCAATAACAAAAGGAGTTAACGCAAACTGCTGGTGCCTGCATAAATAGCATCATAGGCTTCTTTATTGGCAGTCATAATTACTTTGCGTTTAAGGGATAGTTTGGGTGTCATTTCGCCACGTTCTATGCTCCATTCGGCAGGCAGTAATTGTATTTTCTTTATCTGTTCGTAATGGGCTAAATCCTTGTTGGCTGTTTCAACCTCTTTCATAATGCGGTCAATCAGCTCGGGGTTCTTAACCATTTCTATATTGGTAGTGTAGGTTATGTTATGTTTGGCACACCATTCCTTTACAAAAGCAAAAGCAGGCACTATAAAGGCAGCAGGGAATTTTTCGTGCTCGCCAATAACCATGGCTTGTTCTATAAAGCGACTTTCTTTTAATTTGTTTTCTATCAGTTGTGGGGTAATGTATTTACCGCCCGACGTTTTAAATATTTCTTTCTTACGATCGGTTATTTTTAAGAATCTGCCGTCTTCTATAATGCCAATATCACCTGTGTGAAACCAACCTTCTGCATCAATAGCCTCTTTGGTTAAATCGGGGTGGTTGTAGTAACCCATCATTACGTTGGGGCCTTTCACGCAAATTTCTCCATCGTCGGCAATCTTAACCTTTACGTTACTTATCACAGGCCCAACGGTACCAATTTTTGTATCGTATTCGTTATAGGTATTTACAGCCACTACCGGCGATGTTTCAGTTAAGCCATAACCCTCCAACACTTTTATCTTTGCCGCATGAAATACTTTTGCCAAACGCGGTTGCAAAGCCGAGCCACCCGATGCAATGGCTACAACGTTGCCACCCAATGCCTCGCGCCATTTATTAAAAATAAGTTTATTGGCAATGCTTAATTGAAATTCGTACCACCAACCATTAGCACGGTGCTGCTCATAGCGCAAGCCTAAATTTAGTGCCCAGAAGAATAAGGCTTTTTTGATGCCCTTCAAATCAGAACCTGTGGCTACAATTCGCTCATATACTTTTTCCAACAAGCGCGGTACGGTAACAAATATCTGCGGTTTTATGTCTCTTAAATTTGCAGCAATCGTATCCATACTTTCAGCATAATAAATAGACATGCCCTGACTTAAATACAAGTATGAAAGCATACGCTCGTACACATGGTTAAGCGGCAGAAAACTTAGTGCACGCCATTCCTTTTGAAAAGGACAAAGATTTTGTGTGCCAATTACATTGCTTATAAAATTATGATGCGAAAGCATAACGCCCTTAGGGTTTCCAGTTGTACCTGAGGTATAAATAATAGTAGCTAAATCTGTATTCTTAATAGTAGCTTTAATTTCTTCCAGTTGTTTTTGTTGTGGCTTTTTAATACCAATGTTTATTAAATCTTTCAGGCTTCTTACTCCTTCAATTTTTGCAAAAGAAAAGATTTCTTTAACAGAAGAACCTTCGGCACATAACTTTACTTTATCATACAAGGCATCGTTAGAAACAAAGAAGTATTGTATTTGAGCATCTTTTATAACGAATTTTAAATCGTTATCGCTCATGGTAGGATATAAAGGCGTATTAATAGCACCAGTTTGCAAACAGGCATGGTCAACAAAATTCCACTCGGGGCGATTGTTGGATATCAAGCCTATTTTATCTCCCTTTTTTATGTCTAAGTCAATAAAGGCATAACTTAAATAGTCAACCGTTTCAATATACTCTCTAGTGCTGTATTTGCGCCAACGTTGGTTTTCTTTAGCGGCAAGCATGTCGTCTTTAGCAGGCATTTGCTTCAGGTTGGTAAGCAAATCAAATAATCTTGAGTTCTCGTTCATGTATGATAGGTTATTATGCGTGCATAAAAATAATATATATTTGTAACACTCAAAGTTAATCAAAATGATTTTAGGAAAAAATATGACGGAGCTTTTAAAGATAGATTTTCCCATTATTATGGCTCCCATGTTTTTGGTGAGCAACGAAGCTATGCTAAAAGCGGGGATGCAGGCGGGTATTATGGCAACCTTCCCTACCCTAAACTACCGTAAGGAAGGCGAATTAGATGCGCTCTTAAAAAACTTAGCTGCTTATAAAGCACAAAATATATCAGGTAGTTATGGAGTTAATTTAATTGTACAGAAATCGAATCCCTTATACATAAAACATTTAAAAACCTGTGTAGAAAACAAAGTGCCTTTTTATATTACTTCTTTAGGCAGTCCTAAAGAAGTTATTGAAGCGGCCCATGCATACGGTGCTAAAGTGTTTTGCGATGTTACCAATATCGAACATGCCAAAAAATGTTATGATTTAAACTGCGATGGTTTTATAGCAGTAGGACAAGGGGCAGGTGGACATGCCGGACCAAACCCATTGCAGGTTTTAGTGCCGGCATTAAAAGCTAACTTTCCTGATAAACCCATTATTGCTGCGGGAGGAATAACCAGCGGGGTAGGATTATTATCAGTACAAATACTAGGTTCAGCAGGAGTGTCTATTGGTACACGTTTTATTGCCAGCACAGAGGCGGGTGTTAACCAACCCTATAAAGATGCCATTGTAAACTCGCACATGGATGATATTGTGATGACTACCAAACTATCGGGTACGCCTTGCACTATTATTAATACCCCGCAGGCAAAAAAGATGGGTTATACTCAAAACTGGTTTGAAAGGTGGATGAGTAATAGTCCGCAAACAAAAAAGTGGTTTAAGATGTTTATACAGGTTAACGGAATGAAAAAGTTAGAACAATCTGTGCTACCCAATAACTACAAAACCCTTTGGTGTGCAGGCAAATCGGTTGAGTTGATTGACAAAATAATTCCCTGTGGGGAAATTATTGCTGAGATAAAAAGGGAATATAAAGAGAAGTTGGAAGAACTGAAATCTGAATAGAAGACTATATTAATTGCTTTCCAGTTTCTCAAGAGCCGCCATTGCAGCTAATTGTTCTGCTGCACGTTTAGATGCATTTTCTGCTTCGGTAATTATTTTACTATCAAGTTCTATACCTATGCGGTATATCTTTTTAGCACCATCAGCAGTTTCATTCATCAAAACAAATTGTAAAGGCAATTTGTTCTTCTGACAATAATTAATTAAACGACTTTTATAATCAGTATCTTCATTGATGATAGACTGTACTTCTAAATGTTGTTTAATCATTTTTTCAAGCACTATTTTCTTTGTTTTTACATATCCTAAATCTAAATAGACAGCACCTATAAGAGCTTCAAGTGCATCACCATATAAGATATAAGAAATGTTTCCTTTAATATCGGTGTTTAAAATTTTATCTATACCCAATTTAACAGATAGTTTATTAAGTTGATTTCTATTAACCATCCGTGAGCGTACCTGAGTTAAAACACCTTCATCCTTATTAGGTAAAATACCAAACAGATATTCGGCAACAATAGTCCCTAGTATAGAATCACCTAAAAACTCTAATCGTTCATTACTTTTGGTTTGTTTAGCGGCTGAACTATGTGTTAATGCCTGCTGAAACAAAGCAATATTCTTAGGATAAAAACCTAAAAGGTTTTTAATGCTTTGAGCAAGTTTTTTTTCGGAAGAAGTCTTGTAACGTTTTATCTGAAGGATATTCAGCAAAAGAATTTAAGCAGTATATTTTTTAAATACTACCGCTGCATTATGTCCGCCAAAACCAAAAGTATTGCTGATGGCAATATTTACTTTACGGGTTTGTGCTTTATTTAAAGTAAGGTTAAAGCGAGGGTCTATTTCAGGATCGGGAGTAACAAAATTAATTGTAGGAGGAATAATATCATTCTTTACAGCTAATATGGTAGCCATAGCTTCAATAGCACCTGCAGCACCCAGCAAATGCCCGGTCATAGATTTGGTGGAACTGATGTTCATTTTAAAAGCCTGTTCTCCAAATAAATTTTGAATAGCTTTAAGTTCAGCTATATCACCAAGTGGTGTGGAGGTTCCGTGCGTATTAATATAATCAACATCAGAAGCACTTATTTCTGCGTCTTTTAAAGCACGTTCCATTACCAGTTTAGCACCTAATCCTTCGGGATGCGGAGCGGTAATATGATGTGCATCTCCACTCATGCCTCCGCCAATAATTTCTGCGTAAATTTTTGCACCACGGGCTAAAGCATGTTCCAGTTCTTCTAAAACAAGTGCTCCGCCACCTTCACCTAACACAAAACCATCACGGTCTTTATCATAAGGGCGTGAAGCTTTACTTGGCTCATCATTTCGCATACTCATTGCCTGACAAGCATTAAAGCCTCCAATACCGCATTCGTTAATAGCAGCTTCAGAGCCACCGGTAACAATTGCATTTGCCTTGCCCAAACGTATATAATTAAAAGAATCTATTAATGCATTAGTTGAAGAAGCACAAGCTGAAACAGTAGTAAAATTAGGTCCTCTGAATCCAAAACGGATAGAAATATGCCCTGAGCATATATCGGCAATCATTTTAGGAATAAAGAAGGGGTTAAAGCGTGGGGTTCCATCTCCTTTAGCAAAAGCAAAAGCCTCGGCTTGAAAGGTATCTAAACCTCCAATACCCGAACCCCAAATAACACCTACTTCATTTTTATCTATAGCATCACCTGCAATGCCCGAATCGGCAACAGCCTGTGTAGAAGCTGCTATACCATAATGGGTATAGGCATCAACACGACGAACTTCTTTTTTATCAAAATAATCTTCCGGATTAAACCCTTTAACCTCACAGGCAAAGCGAGTTTTAAACTTTTCGGCATTAAAGCGGGTAATAGGAACTGCACCGCTTACACCATTTATTAAATTGTTCCAATATTCTGTTACAGAATTCCCTAAAGGAGTAATTCCACCCAAACCCGTTATTACTACTCTTTTTAGCTGCATAAGTGAATTAAATCCCGCACAAAATAAAAAAAATTATCCTGATACCGAAATCAGGATAATTTCTTAACGATTCCGTAAAAATTACTTCGCGTTTGTTTCTATGTAAGCAATAGCGTCGCCAACAGTAGATATTTTCTCTGCCTGATCGTCAGGAATAGCGATATTGAATTCTTTCTCAAATTCCATGATTAGCTCAACGGTATCAAGCGAATCGGCGCCTAAATCATTAGTAAAACTTGCAGTTGGAGTAACTTCTTTTTCGTCCACGCCAAGTTTATCTACAATAATACTGGTAACTTTTTTTGCAATGTCTGACATTTGTTAGTGTTTAAAATTCGGTGCAAAGATATATTAATCGGCAAATAAACAAAAAAATTAAGTTTTAACTTATTTCTTGCAAAATTGAAGGATGTATGTTTGTTAAAGCACTTCTGTTAATTACTTTACTACTGCTTTGCTTTATGGCAAAAAACCATAAACTACCTTTAACTGCTTATATTTTTATATGTCAGACATAGCCCATTATTTTTCGCCCATTAAGTTCTCTGCCGAAAGTTTTCATAAAGAATCTTTTGCACATAATTTCGCAGTTTATACCTCTCATTTCCCCGATTTAGAGAACATAGATATTGCCTTAATAGGCGTTTGCGAAGACCGACTTGCCACATCCAACAAAGGCTGTGCCAGTGCACCTGATGAGGTTCGTAAACATCTCTACAATTTATTTGCCGGAAGCTTTTCTCCTCGCGTAGCAGATTTAGGCAACATCATGCCCGGCCATAGCGAGAGCGATACCTTTTATGCCCTATCTGAAACGATAGATTATCTTGTTCGTCAAAACATTACGCCTGTTATTATAGGAGGCTCGCAAGACCTTACCTTTGCCCAGTTTAAAGGGTATGAAAAGTTAGAACAAACCATAAACATAGTAAGCGTAGATGCTACCTTTGATATTGGCTCTGCCGAGAGTGAACTAACCAACAAAACCTTTCTCGGTAAAATTATTTTACAGCAACCCAACTACCTCTTTAATTACAGCAACATTGGCTATCAAACCTATCTGGTGCCTCAATCAAGCATCAGCATGATGACCAAACTCTATTTCGATACCTATCGTTTAGGACAAATACGCGATAACATTGCCGAAGCAGAGCCTGTTATCCGTCATGCCGATATGCTTAGCTTTGATATGAATGCAATCAAGCACAGCGATGCACCTGCCCACGAAGAAGCCCAGCCCAATGGCTTTTACGCCGAAGAAGCCTGCCAAATGATGCGCTATGCAGGCATGAACGATAAACTGACTTCCCTTGGCATATATGAAATTAACCCCCAGTATGATGTGCAGGGCAAAACAGCTTACCTGGCGGCACAAATGATATGGTGTTTTATGGATGGTTTTTATAACCGAAAAAAGGATTTCCCCTCACGCAACAACCCCGATTATACCCGTTTTCATGTATTCCTGCAGGATAACAAATACGAAATAAACTTTTACAAAAGCAATAAAAGCGACCGCTGGTGGATGGAAGTGCCTTACCCGCCCGATAAAAACCTGAAGTTCGAACGCCACACCCTTATACCCTGCTCCTACAAAGATTACGAAATTGCCTGCAAAGACGAGATACCCGACCGCTGGTGGCAAACCTACCAGAAGTTGTATTAGTTTGGTGTTCCAACTGTAGTAATCCGTATAGATCCAAGCTAAAAGAAAACACAAGCCATAATAAAGGACAAGAGCTTTTTTTTGTACGTTTGTTTCCTTATGAAGAAAACAATATTAGTTACCGGTGGTGCAGGTTATATTGGCTCTCATACTATTATTGAATTATTAGCTAATGATAATTACAATGTAATTTCTGCGGATTGTTTTTATAATTCTTCTCCAAAAGCATACGCACAAATACATGAAATTACAGGCAAACAAATTAAAGCCTATAACATTGATTTATGCGATGAAAAAGAATTTGATAAAGTATTCACTGAAAATAAAATCGTCGGTGTAATTCACTTTGCTGCATTTAAAGCCGTAGGGGAATCGGTTGAATTGCCGCTAAAATACTATCACAATAATATTGCCTCGTTGGTTAATTTACTTACCCTTTGCGAAAAATATAAAGTAGCTAATGTTATCTTTTCTTCTTCTTGCTCTGTTTATGGAAACGTACAAACGCTTCCTGTTAATGAAGATACCTCTATGCCAAAGGCAGAATCTCCTTATGCATATACTAAACAGATAGGTGAGCAAATGTTGCAGGATGTTTGCAAACAACAGACTTCATTTAATGCCATTGCTTTACGATATTTTAATCCGGTGGGAGCGCACGTTTCTGCTAGAATTGGCGAGTGGCCTTTAAATAAACCAAATAATTTAGTTCCGCTTATTACAGGTACGGCTGCAGGTAAATATTCTCAGCTCACAGTTATGGGTGGAGATTATCCAACAAGAGACGGGACTTGCATACGTGATTATATCCATGTGAGTGATATTGCAAGTGCGCATGTATTAGCCCTAGATTATTTACTTGAGCATAAGAACAAAGCCAACTTCGAGGCATTTAATTTAGGAAGCGGAACTGGAGTTTCTGTATTGGAAGCCATTTCAGCTTTTGAAAAAGTATCGGGTAAGAAGCTAAATTATAAAATGGGTGAACGCCGTGCAGGAGATGTTGTAGCAGTTTATTCGGACAGTAGTAAAGCTTATAATGTTTTGGGTTGGAAATGCATACATGATATTGATAGTATGATGAAAACCGCCTGGGAGTGGGAACTATACCGAACAAAAAGCAATTTCTAGAACTGCATATAAATAAACCTGCTACCCGAAGTAAATACTCCCCAAGTAACCAATAGCAACAGCAAGACAAACCATGCTACAAAGTTTATTTTATCTTGACTAAATACGTCAACTATTTTTCTTTCAAAAAACAAAAAGCCAAAGCACAAGATTAACGTAAAAGATAAATTAAAATAATCTTGCTGGGTACCGCCTGATGCAAGGGGAGCAAAATACAAACGCAGCCATTCATCGGGGAAGAAGTTTTTTAAGTCGGTTAATCTTTCTGTCAGGAATGAATAGTTGGTATAATCCGGTGTTCTGAAGAAAAGCAAGCCAATAGAGAACAACAGGAATATAAAGAAGTTTGAAAAAGCGAATCCATTCTTGTAAACAATAAGTTCTATTAAATAGAACAAGGCATATAATAAAGCACTGATAAAAAAGCCTGATTTTATTCCGTTAAAAAAAGCCATGCAGGTAAACACCGCTGCAATACAAATGCTTTGCGCAAATACTTTATTTACTTTTCTTCTGCTGAGAAAAAGATATTTAGGGTTAAATACATATTGCCACAACCAGTTAGTTAAACTGCTGTGCCAGCTTTTCCAAAAGGAAGACCAGGTTTTTTGACGAAAAGGAAAATTAAAATTCTCAGGTAAATGAATGTTCCATAAAGCAGATACACCAATGGCAATATCGCAGTAACCAGAAAAATCAAAATATAATTGTAAGGCATATAAACAAGCCCCAGTGATAATAGTGATGGCCGGGTAATTGTCTTTAAAATCCAATACAGAACTAACATATAAAGAAAGGCTTTCCGCCAATACTAACTTCTTAAATAAACCAAGCAGTATTCTGTTTAGGCCATAGGCAACATTGGTTGCGGTTGTATCAATAGCATTTATTTCTTTTTCAATATCAGGTAAAGAAGCAATGGGGCCCATAAAAAACTTAGGTGCATATAAGGTTGCCGAGATGTATTGAATAAAGTTTACAGGCACTGCAATCACCTTAAAACGCACTTTACAGATATAATCTATAAACTGAAGGGTTAAATAAGTAACTCCAAAAAGAATGGGCAGAACTGACCACTCCACATTAAATCTTTCATATAGATGGAAGGCAAGTAAACCTAATACATTAAAAACGATAGCAGCAATAAACAGCCCTTTGCTTTTTGTTACATTCTTAATAAGTAGATAATTTATAACGGCTAAAACAGAACAAAATATAAGTGAGGCTAAGCTGAATGTAGCAATGGCAATAACACTTAATAGGAGAATAAGTACCGTACGGTTTTTGGTAATGGATGAAAATAAAATACCGCAAATACCAAAAACTATCAGGGCAAGTAAAAGCATACTTTAATTGAGTATGTAATCTCCTTCAAAAACAAAGGCAGCAGGGCCCTTTAGCCATATATCGGTAAAAGAACCATCATCTTGCTTATGGTATGTAACCGTTAAATTACCGCCTAAAGTAACCACATCGCAAAAGTTAGTATGACTTGTATGATGCACCAACGCCTCTACCAAAGCGGCTGCGGTAACACCCGTACCACAGGCTAGTGTTTCATCTTCAACGCCGCGTTCGTAGGTACGAACAAATAATTTATCTTCTTTTAGTTGAATAAAATTTACGTTTGTTCCGCCGCCACTTTTAAAAGACTCATTGTATCGAATCTTTTTACCTTCTTCAAATACCGGGTAAGTATCTATATGCTCTACCCATTTAACTACATGCGGAGAGCCAGTATTTACGTAATAATAATCTTCTCGCTTTTCAATAAAAGGCACATCATTCATTTTAAGGGAGATGATGACATTCTCTATATGCGATTCATGTTCCCCATCAATAGCCATAAAACGGGCACTATCTTTTATAATGTTTAATTGCTTGGCAAAGGCCGTAATACAACGCGAACCGTTACCACACAAACTACTCTCATTCCCATCGCTGTTGTAGTAAACCATTTTAAAATCAAAACCTTTTTCATTCTCCAACAGCATCAACCCATCGGCACCAATACCAAAGTGCCTGTTGCACAACTTGTTTATTTGCTGTGTGCTTAGAGTTATTTTATTACTCCGGTTATCCAGAATAATAAAATCGTTTCCGCAACCCTGGTATTTATAAAAGTGCAATTGCATAACATCAAAAATAGTTGAAATTAATTTACCACTTATCTTTAAAAATGTGTTTTTTTGTGTTCATGAGAAAGAATATACATTGCTTATTTCTGTTACTTCTTTTTACCAAAGTTATTTCTCAGAATGCCGTACAAACCCCTTTTGATAAATTCGGGCCTTATGGAGCAACGGTTTATACCGACCTGAAAGAAGCGCTTAAAGAAACCAAACCTGTTTATAAATTAAACCTCAGCTATCATCCGGTTGATATAAAAGTTTGGCCTAAACTGGGTAAACTGAAAGATTTACTGGCTTTGCAATTGCAAACCATACAGATAACCCAATGGCCCGATGATTTTAGCAGCATAAGCGGACTAACCTTTTTGGCTTCTTATAACAATGAGTTTACGCACTTTCCTAAAGATTTTGGTAAGCTGGGCAACCTCATGTATTTGGAGTTTAACAACAGCAAGATAGATTCCATACCGCAAGAGATTGCTTATTTAAACCGACTGAAAACCCTTAAATTCTCAGGTAAAAATGATACGCTTAGGCTGCCCAAAACCATGAAGTATTTAAAAAGCCTGAGCGAAGTGGAATTTGAAAGTATGGTATTAGATAGTATGCCCAAGCCTTTGTTTGCCATTGCGCCTTTAAAGAGTTTGATACTGATTAACTGCAACATATATGCCCTGCCCGAAAAGCTGGATAAACTGCCTAACTTAGAAGTGCTGGCCTTAGACTTTAATAAACTAAGCAGCCTGCCGCGCGAAATTTATAAATGCAAAAACCTGTACCTGCTTTCTTTACGCAAAAACAACCTCACTAAAATACCCGATACCATTTGCCAGCTTAAGAACCTTACCAAGCTCGATTTGCGTGATAACCCCCTAAGTAAAGATGCCGTAGAAGAACTGCGCATACTACTACCCGGCTGCCAGATTTATTTTTAGTTGGGCGTTCCGACGCGCTCGTTGTCATTTCGAGCGAAGTCGAGAAATCTAAGCGCGCCGTCGGGCTTTCCACTTCAATCTTTTGTCGATTACAACAAAAGGATTTTTGTTGCAATCCCTAACGCGAATCAATGCATTACTTACAAAAGTTGTTATTCATTTTACGAACCCCATCATTTTCATCTGCTAACTCAAGTACTTTTTTCCAATCTAAACAAGCCTCATCTTTATCACCTAACTGATATTTACCAGTAGCTCTTAGATAATACGCTGCAATATATTTTGGATTTAACTGAATTGCTTTATTAAGGTCTTCGATTTTTGCTTTCCAATTTACTCCATTACCCTGCTCTGCTCTATAATAAAACTCTTCGGCTGTTTTAGGAGTATAATTACAATATAAGATTAGTTCTCCCTTCGCTTCTTTATAACCTAATTCATTAGCTATTTTAAAATCTGCACAAGCCCCTTGTATATCTCCTGATTTTCGTTTTGCATTTCCTCTATTATTATAAACCTCAGAAGGAAATAATTCAATTATTTTATCATCATCTTTTATAGCACCTTTATAATCTTGCAATGCGTATTTTAATCCTGCTCTCAAATGATAGGCATCAATATATGTTGTATCTAACTCAATTGCTTTATCTAGATCCTTTATAGCTCCTTTCCTATCGCCCTTATACATTTTATCATATCCAGATTTAAAATAATCCTTCGCTGTTTGCCCCCACGCAGCACAACTAAAAAACAAACCCAATATAAGCGCAAGCTTTTTCATATATTAAGTAGCAAGGTACTATTTTATTTTATACGTCAAGATGCCGTAGATGAACTGCGCATACTACTACCCGGTTGCCAGATTTATTTTTAGTTGGGCGTTCCGGCGCATTGTCATTTCGAGCGAAGTCGAGAAATCTAAGTGCGCCGTCGGGCTTTCCACTTCAATCTTTTGGCCGTGCCTCACAAAAGGATTTTCGTTGCCAAATGCTTTAGCATTCAGCGATGCCGATAAAAAATAATAAAAGAAGCTGAGCTAATCCCTAACGCGAACAACAAATTAACTACTCTTTAAGTTCCTTTTTTAACAGGTAAAATAGTATAGCGAATTCCAATTGTCATTTGCTGTATTCGCTGCACGGTTGGTTGACTATTATTAGGAAAAATATTATTAAAACCGTAATAATAATTAGCTTCTATAGCAAACATACCTATTACGTGATACATGATTCCTATTGTTTCTCCAAAGTCAACATCTTTAATATGTAATCTATTTGTGCTATAATAATAAGTACTGCTTGGGATACTTGGGTTTATAAAGAAGCCAGAGTTAAGACCGTAATTTCTTTGGATTGTTTCTTCTGCACTACCCATAAGTCTAGCTGATATCCGAACACCAATATTAAATGTAAAATTTTTAACCTTTATACCGTAATGAATGGGCAGAGTTAAATAAGAAATATGCCTTGAAATAGTAGTGGTTTTAAGTAAATTTTTTGTAGGTATATTTGAGTAAAATACAGGCCCTAAAGTATCAAGAATCTTTTCTTTCCCTTCTATTTGAGTAAAAAGTAACTCTGCTCCAAACACTTCGTAGCTTCTAATAGGTAGGTTATAAAAAAAACCTGCCTGCCCCGATGGCATTAAATAAATATTTTCTGATGAAAGATTGGGGTCATTAAATTTATCAGAGATTTTACTCAAACCACCTTCTGCTTTAATTCCAATAGTTTGCTGCCCCCACAAAGCACAACTAAATAACAAACTCAATATAAGCGCAAGCTTTTTCATATATTAAGTAGCAAGGTACAAAAACTAATTATTTTATTTGATAAAAATCGTGTTTTGCTTTTGTTAGCAGATAAGATATTTCAAATAATCTTTTACCGGGTATACCTTTGAATTCGTCAATTAATTCATCTTTGTTTTTAAATTTAAAGTACGGATACCTATCTCCATTTTTGCTGAAGGGGTAACATATTTCATAATCAAAATTCTGCCAATCAACATAAACACTTTTTAGTGTTGCATAATTGTAATACTCAATTTTAATGCCTGCCTTATCTGATGTTAATGAATAGAGAACATTTATGTCATTTTGAATCATTGAGACAAACAGAAAAATTGATATTAATGTGAAAAAATAAAAGAGGATAATTAAGGAAGAGATAATGCTTATTATTATAAAGACACCGTAAATAATGCCTACTATACCTAAAGTTTTTAAAATCCTTTTTTTAAAAGGAATATATTCAAAGGTTTCATTAAGGATAGTCATTAGCTTACTTCATTCACACAAATATACTCAAATCTATCGTCCCTATAAAATAAGATAATATCAATACAAAGCCCTAAAAACCTGATAAAGATGCGAACAGCCATTTTTAAATCGGTTAATAACTACTTCAACAAAAATGAAACTATTTTTACTTTTCTCCGTTAAAGCACATATAAAAAGTAACCAAACAAAGCAAACATGATTAAAGAGTACTAAGGTTAAAGTCTTAAAGCAAAAAAGCCTAAGCTGTTCTTACCGCACACATGTTGTTGTGCGTCTTTAACCCCGGCAGCAAGGGTGCAACTCTTAGTAATCATGTCAAAAAAAATCAGTCTGGGGCACATTCCCCTAATCATCATCAAAGCCATCATCGCCATTTTAAAATGGCCAAGTAACAACGCGCAAAAGCTGGTAAAAGCCAAGCTTATTCAACTAAAACTTACCGGCAATGCAACCTTTCCCGTTCCATGGCCGGTAAATATCACTACCCTGGCGCAACTGGGTGCTGATATTACAGCAGCCGAAACCGCCCAAATAGCGGCCGAGACAGGGGCTAAAGGCACAGCCAAAGCATTTGCCGCAGCTTTAGTAGTGGTGCATAACGACCTGGTTAATATTATGACCATGGTGCAAACCGCTATGACAAGCAATCCTAAAACAGCCGAATCTATTTGTCAGGGTGCCGGTTATGATGTAAAAAAAGAATCTTCGCGTGGTGCACGTAAAGATGCAGGCAAGAGCAATGCACCCGGTGAAGCCGACCTAACCGGAGCCGGTGCAGGCCCGCACCAATGGCAACAAAGTAATGACGGAGGCACAACCATTATTCAATTAGACCCTACACGTGGTGGAATAACAAAGGTTACAGGTTTGGCATCGGGCTCTAAACCAAGTTTCAGAAACCGACAAATACTTACCAAAGGCAGGTACGGAGACTGGAGTAATTGGATTCCGGTACGAATTGACTAATCAACCGGCAAGTATCAGATACCTTTGCGCGGGTATCAAAAGGCTCTTCTAATCAAAGAGCCTTTTCTTTTGCCCAAAGATTAACATCTTTTCTTTAAAATAAGTCAATTGGTGATGCCGAAGACACGTTTGGTGTTACCAATGACACGATTGCTATCAAGAATAACACAATCGGTGATAAATATGAGACGTTTGCTGCTTCCGATGACACGATTGGAGTGAAGAATGACACCATCGGTGATACGAATGGTTCATTCGGAGTGAAGAATGAGGCGTTTGATGATACCGAAGACACATTCGGTAATACCAATGAGACGATTGCTATTAAAAATGCTTCATCTCTTAGCAAAAGTGCTTCATAAATAACAAGCTAAAGGGCTTTTTGTTTTATATTTGGGGAGATGAATAGAATTTAATTTTATTGAGTACAATGTTTGACAATGAATTAAGAAAATATAAAACCTGCAATTCATTCAATTTCAAATCTTCAGAATCTTTTAAAGAAAAATGTAATGCTCCTGCTGATAAGAGTGGAGTATATTTGATTTTCAAAATTTTGAGTGGACAAGAAATATTAATTTATATCGGCTCAAGTGGTCGGAAAACAAAAGATGGGGAACTTAAAACACGAAAAGGTGGGATGAAAGACCGTTTGGTGAATGGCTATCATCCTAATAGATTTGATCAAATCAAACGAATTAAAAGACACAAAGCATTTCCTATGCAAATGCAAGTTGAAAAAATTTCGGAACTTAAATTTTACTGGTGGGTAACATATGACAATGATAATTTTGACTTTCCTACAGATGTAGAAACTATATTGAGAGAAAAATATCTGTCATATTTTGCCAAATTACCTGACTGGCATAAATAAAAACAATAAAAAGTATTAACTAAACCTACCTGTTAGTATAATCTTTTGGGTTTTTGTAGGCATGTATAATAGCCAAAATAATTAGTTGCTGTTTGGCATCATCAATTAGGTAGTGTATGTGGTATGGGAATTGTTTTAACAGTAGCGTTCTTACCGTATTGTATTTAATGGAGAAACTTAACGGACTGTTTGCAATATAGATTTTAGCTTCGCGGATGCGAAACAAAAACTGTTTGGCAAGTTCGGGAGATATTTTTTTGTAATAATCGGTCGCTTCAAGCAAATCCTGTTTAACCGCAGGGTGGTTTACAAGCGTATAACTCATAAACCTTTCTCAATGTCGTCAATGGTTTTATCAAAATCAGCAACATCAGTAGGATTTTTGTAGTAGTCGCTTAGTCGGCTGTCAATAAGTTGTTTTTGCCACGCGGTAAGTTCTACTATGTTCTCGGCTTCTTCTTGTTGCAAATCGCTATACTTGGTTTTCAGGTTTTGCCATTCCTCAATAGGGATGAACACACCCGTGGTGTTTCCTTTGTTATCGTGTATAAACTGTAATGTCATTCGTTTTCTTTTTAAGCCGATAGTATTAAAGATACCTTACTACAAATTTAAGCTACTTATGGTTGTTTAGCAAATAAAACAATCCCTATATTTAGCCTTTCTAATTTGTATGGATGTAAAGTAAAAAAGAGAAGGTACTTATTATAGGTGCCGGCGGGCAAATAGGGGTAGAGCTTTTAGAAGAACTAAACAAACTATACGGCTCATCAAACGTGGTGGCGGCAGATGTGAAACAATCTCCGGCATTTGCCAACAATGCCTTCGAGGTGTTGGATGTACTTAATAAAGAACGCCTGCTGGAGAAAGTAAAAAAGCATCAAATAAAACAAGTCTATTTACTGGCGGCATTACTATCTGCCACCGCAGAAAAAATCCTTTGTATGCCTGGCAACTAAATATGCAGGGTTTGTTTAATGTATTAGAACTGGCTAAAGAAGGGCATATACAAAAGGTATATTGGCCAAGCTCTATAGCGGTTTTTGGTCCTACCACCCCCAAACAAAACACCCCGCAATATACCATTATGGAACCCTCTACCGTTTATGGCATCAGTAAACAAGCCGGAGAACGTTGGTGCGAGTATTACTTTTTAAAGTATGGGGTAGATGTAAGGAGTATACGTTACCCGGGTTTAATCAGTTACAAATCGGCACCCGGTGGCGGCACTACCGATTATGCCGTGCATATTTTTCACGAAGCATTAAAAAACAAAAGTTACGAGTGCTTTTTATCAGAAGAAACCGCCCTGCCTATGATGTATATGCCCGATGCCATTAGGGCTACTATAGAGATTATGCACGTACCTGCTGAAAAGATAAAAATACGCGGCTCTTATAATCTTGGGGGCATTAGCTTTAACCCCAAGCAAATAGCCGATGAGATAAGGAAACACATACCTGATTTTAAAATTACCTATAAACCCGATTTTAGGCAACAAATAGCCGATAGCTGGCCGCAAAGCATTGATGATAGGGAGGCGCAGGCAGATTGGGGCTGGAAAAACACTTATCAATTACCCGAAATGGTAAGCTCTATGCTTAGTAATTTAAAATAAATGAAGAAAAATGAAACTTTTTCTTTGAAATTACGTATAAAGCCAAATAAACATTATGAAGTTTTTTTAACAATTAATCTATTATAATGTACCATCCGTCTAAAAGTTTTTATTTATGAAGAAAAATTTGTATATATTTGATAAAAGTTTGGTGATGAAGCTAAAATTTAGATGGATATTTTCGATTTTTGTGCTTAGCTACGGCTACGCACAGCCGCAGTCGTTTGAATTAGATCCGTCTAACGGAAAGGATTCTATTAATATCATAGACTTTCAGGGATTAAAACAAGGCAGGTGGATTACCTTTGGTAAATCTAAACCAAATACTTGTTATCAACTTACAGCTAAAGTAGAAGAAGGAAAATACAACGATAATAAAAAGAACGGTATTTGGAAAGAGTACTTCTGTAACGGAAATACCAAAAACAAAATCACTTTCCAAAACGGAAGACCGGATGGCTATGCTATTATGTACCATGAGAATGGAAAGATATCGAAGAAGGTACTTGGAAAACAAACAAATGGGTAGGTAACTATAAACTATATTACGAAAACGGAAACGTACAGCAGGAATTTCAGTTTAACCCGGGTGGTAAAAAGAGAAGGCGCTCAAAAGTATTTTACGAAGACGGTACGACTCAAATAGAAGGTAATTGGAATGGCGGTAAAGAAAGCGGTGTTGTTAAAGAATACTACCCTAATGGAGAAGTTAAGAAAGAAGTTAATTATAACAATGGAGATGCTGATGTAGCTTCTATTAAAACATATGAACCTAAGAAACCAATTAAAGAACAGCCTAAGGAAAAAATAGATACCAAAGTGGTAACTGTTTCTAAAGACGAAACCCTTCAGGACCCTAAGCTAAAAAACCCTGATAAGTTGAACGGATATTATGTATTGTACAACAAAGACCGCCAAAAAACTAAAGACGGAATTTTTAAGGACAATCGTTTTATGGATGGAAAAAGCTACATTTATAATAAAGACGGAATTCTTAAGCGTGTAGAAGTATATAAAGAAGGTGCCTATGTGGGCGATGCTCAAATAGACGACTAAAATTTACTTTAGTAAAACAAATTAAACCCTGTTTTCAATAGAAAGCAGGGTTTTTTATTTATCTTAGCGCTCCTTTTTTAAAAGGCATTATGAGTAAAAAATATACTGAATACAAGCAACTTAATCTTTCGCAAATAGGAAAAGATGTTTTAAAGCTTTGGGAAGAAAACAAAACCTTTGAAAAATCTATTACAGAACGTGAAGGAAAGACTCCTTTTGTTTTTTATGAAGGTCCGCCAAGTGCCAATGGTATGCCCGGCATACACCACGTAATGGCGCGTAGTATTAAAGATATATTTTGTCGCTACAAAACCATGCAGGGCTTTCAGGTAAAACGCAAAGCAGGCTGGGACACACATGGATTACCCATTGAGTTAGGCGTAGAAAAAGCATTAGGCATTACCAAAGAAGATATAGGCAAGAAAATCACTGTAGAGCAGTACAACCTGGAGTGCCGCAAGGATGTAATGAAATACACCGATAAGTGGGAAGACATTACAAACAAAATGGGCTACTGGGTTGATATGAAAGCCCCTTATATTACGCTATGATAACAAATACATTGAAAGTGTTTGGTGGTTATTGAACAATCTCTATGAAAAGAATTTATTATACAAAGGCTTTACCATACAACCATACTCTCCTGCTGCAGGTACAGGCTTATCCTCTCACGAATTAAACCAACCGGGTTGTTACCGTGATGTGAAGGACAGGACGGCTACTGTGATGTTTAAGGTAATTAATAATTCAGAATTTAAAATTCAGAATTTAAAAGATACCAAAGAAGATGTTTATTTCCTTGCATGGACAACTACACCTTGGACACTTCCTTCAAATACCGCGTTGGCAGTTGGAAAAGATATTGAGTATGTTGTAGTAAGAACATTTGACCCACTTTCTAAAAAAACGATTACAGTAATTCTTGCTAAAGATTTACTCAATAAATATTTTACTAAAAGGATATTACATTTGGTTCTTCTGCTCCGATTGTTGATTATGTTAATGAATGGTTGCTTCATGGTTCTATTATACAAAACACTCAATCATATATTAATAAGTTGGGAATGCCGTAAGTGAAGAATTTGAAAACTTCTTTAGACCAAGAACATTCCTTTTAAAATTGTTGGTCACTGCAAGGGCTCTGATTTAGCGGGAATAAAATACGAGCAGTTGCTCCCTTTTGTGTTCAGCCAACAGATGGAGATGCTTTTAAAGTTATTGTTGGAGATTTTGTAACCACTACTGATGGCACTGGTATAGTACATATTGCTCCTTCTTTTGGTGCAGATGACTTTAGGGTAGCTAAACAAAATGGTATTGGCTCTTTAACTTTAGTTGATAAGCGCGGTAAATTTTTACCTGAAGTAAAAGACGATATTTTTTTATATGGAGAAGAGTTTGTAAAAGAAGCCTACTTAAACGATACTGAAAATAAAGCAGAGTTTGAAAAGCAAAAGAAAATATTAGAAGCCAATCATAAAATAAAAGACCTTAAAGTTTACCTGAGTGTTGATGAACGCATTGTTTTAAAATTACAGGAAGAAGGTAAACTGTTTAAAAAAGAAACCTACGAGCACAGCTACCCGCATTGCTGGCGTACAGACAAACCCGTATTATATTATCCGCTTGACAGTTGGTTTATAAAAACTACCGCCTTAAAGGACAGGATGATTGAGCTGAACAAAACCATTAACTGGAAACCTGAATCAACAGGTACCGGTCGTTTTGGAAGCTGGTTAGAGAATCTGAACGATTGGAATTTATCTCGTTCACGCTTTTGGGGCATCCCTATTCCTATATGGACAAGCGAAGATAAATCAGAACAAATTGTAATCAATTCTGTAGAAGAATTAAAAAAGCAAATTGATAATGCTGTGGCAAAAGGCTTTATGGAAAAAAATCCATTAGCTGCGTATAAGCCTGGAGATAATTCTACTGAGAATTATGCAACATTTGATTTGCATAAACCTTATGCCGATACTATTGTATTGGAAAAGAATGGTAAGAAATTATTCCGTGAACCTGATTTAATTGATGTATGGTTTGATAGTGGGGCTATGCCTTATGCTCAATTGCATTACCCATTTGAGAACAAAGATTTAATAGATAACAAAAAATATTACCCGGCTGATTTTATTGCGGAAGGTGTTGACCAGACCCGTGGTTGGTTCTTTACTCTTCATGCTATTGCAACCATGTGTTTTGACTCGGTGGCATATAAAAATGTTGTCAGTAATGGATTGGTGCTTGATAAGAACGGCAACAAAATGAGTAAGCGTTTAGGTAATGCTGTTGACCCGTTTGAAACCATTGAGAAATATGGTGCAGATGCTACACGCTGGTATATGATAACCAATGCAGCCCCTTGGGATAATTTAAAGTTCGATACTGAAGGGATTGGCGAAGTGCAACGTAAGTTCTTTGGAACTCTTTATAACACCTATTCCTTCTTTGTATTATATGCCAATGTAGACGGATTTAATTATAGTGAAGCCGAAATTCCTGTCAATACAAGACCTGAAATTGACCAATGGATTTTATCGGAATTAAACTCGCTGATAAAAAATGTAGATGAAGCATTTAGTAATTATGAGCCACATCGTGCAGGCAGAGCTATTGAATATTTTGTGGATGAACATTTAAGTAACTGGTATGTACGTTTATGTCGTCGTCGTTTTTGGAAAGGCGATTACACCGAAGATAAAATAGCCGCTTACCAAACCCTATATCGTTGTTTGGAAGTAATAGCACAATTATCTGCCCCTATTGCACCTTTCTTTACCGACAGGTTGTTTAATGATTTGAATAGTATTACTGATCGCCAAAAGGCAGCATCTATTCATTTGAGCGATTTTCCTAAAGTGGATGAGAAATTAATTGATAAAGAATTAGAAGAACGCATGGAGCTTGCTCAAAAGATTTCTTCTATGATTTTATCTATACGCAAGAAAGAAAACTTAAAAGTAAGACAACCTTTAAACAAAATACAAATTCCTGTGTTGGATGAGCATTTCCGCAAACAGGTGGATGCCGTAAAAGATTTGATTTTAGCTGAGGTGAACGTTAAAGAGATTGTATTTGTGAATGAAAGCCAAACTCAAATTGTAAAGAATCTTAAGCTAAACTTTAAAACCTTAGGTAAAAAATGTGGCAAACACATGAAGGCTGTTCAAGCTTTTGCAAATCAGCATCAGGCTGAAATTATTTCTCACATCGAAAAAGCCGGTAAATTCCCAGTCAATATTGATGGAGAGGAAATCGTGCTTGAAACCGAAGATGTAGAGATTATTCCGGTAGATATTCCGGGTTGGAAGGTGGCAAACAGTGGTCCGGTTACGGTTGCCTTAGATATCACCCTTACCGAACCTTTAAAGCAGGAAGGTATTGCAAGAGAGATAGTTAACCGCATTCAAAACATGCGAAAAGACAAAGGATTTGAGGTTACAGACAAAATATACGTGAAGGTATTGCAAAATGAGTATCTGAATGATGCTATCAAAAATAATTTAACCTATATTTGCTCAGAAACTCTAACAGGTAATTTAGAAATGGTTGAGGCTTTGGATTTGAATTCGGGAATACTTGTTGAAGTTGATGATGCTGTGAGTACATATGTAAGCATCGAAAAATTAAATTAAAAGTATTATACCATGAGTAAGAAAAAAGACAAAAAAACAAAAGCTGCCAAACCTGTTAAGAAAGCAACTAAACCTGCCGCTAAAAAAACAGTTGCTAAAAAGGCTGTGAAAAAAGTAACAAAACCTGTTGCAAAAAAACCTATTAAAAAGGTTTCCAAACCTGTTAAGGTTGTAAAGAAAAACTAAACCAACGCCCAAAGCAAAACCTGCCGCGGTAAAAACTAAAATAAAGAAAGCTGAAGTGAACAAGACTGCGAAAAAAGAAGTGAAGAAGATTGTTTCTAAAAAAGAAGAAATTAAAACTAAAAAAATAACCCCTGCTGCATCCCCATCTAAAGCAAAGAAGTCATCTAAAAAATCAAAATCTATGGATGCTGATATGGATGGAGAAGAATTGGATGTTGATGCTGGCCTTTTAGAAATAGATCCTGAATCAATGCCTATTGATGATGAGGATATTGAAGAAATTGTTGTGGAGGAAAAGGCAAAAGAAAAGGATAAAAAGCCTAAAAGAAGAAGATCAAGAGGTGGTAGAATAGGGATGAAGAAGTCTTACGATTCTGAAGAGTTTGTGCGTAAACAAATCATTAAAATAGATTTAACTAAATCACTTATTAAAAAACCTAAAAAGGAAGAGCCTAAGCCTTTTATTAACAATAAGGATACCCGCACGAGATATAATGACAAAGAGCTTACTGAGTTTAAAGGAATTATTGTAGCTAAATTGAATGAAGCTAAGGCCGATTATGATTTATTGAAACAAACCTTAACCAATACGGATAACCATGGTACTGATGATACATCACCAACGTTTAAGTTATTGGAAGATGGAAGTGATATGTTATCTAAAGAAGAGGTAGCGCAATTAGCTTCCCGTCAGGAGAAATATATTGTATCACTACAAAATGCTTTGGTACGTATACAAAATAAAACATACGGTATTTGTCGTGTTACAGGGAAATTAATTCCGAAAGAGCGTTTACGCAGCGTACCGCATGCTACATTAAGCATGGACGCAAAAATAAACCAGTACGGTAATTAATTTACTTTAATTTAATCATAAAAAAGCCTTTCATTTGAAAGGCTTTTTTGTTTCCGATAAATTTCTAATTTATTTTATTCGTTCCAACGAAAAGAATTTATTTCAATACCCACTAGACCCAATGCTCTATCAGTAACTGTTTTAACAAGCTCTTCAAATGTTTTTGGTTTACTGTAAAAAGAAGGCGATGCAGGACAGATAATACCCCCAGCTAAAGTAATTGCTTCCATATTTTTTATATGAATCAGATTAAGTGGGGTATCTCGGGTAAGTAGAATTAATTTTCTTCTTTCCTTCAGCATCACATCGGCCGCACGGGTAACCAAATCATTACTGATGCCGGAGGCTATTCTTCCTAAAGTACCCATGCTACATGGACAAATAATTAAAGCTGTATAAGAAGATGAACCTGATGCAAAGGGAGCATTAAAATTATTCTTCTCGTAAAAAGTAAAAGGGTATCTATTGTAGTTTGTATTAGTTAATTCATATTCCCATACTTGTTTGGCATTATCGCTCATCACAACTGCAACATTTGCAAACTGGTCTTTATGTTGTAATAAAGTATCCAATAAAACTTTTGCGTAGATAGCACCACTTGCACCTGTAACAGCAATGGCAATATTAATTTTATTGCCCATTAGGAGTGATAGGAGCTGATGATGCAACAGACTTTGAGGGCAAAATATAATTTAAGGTTAACATTACTACATTATTGTAAAAACCTTTGTTGAATAACCCATGTAAAATACCACGATAAACACCCCCTGACGCTGCAGGATAAGGACGGACAGGCACCATAGAGTACTCGCCCCTTAAATTAAGCCAAACATTTGGGCTAAGTTTATATCCACAACCTATTAAAGCACTAAAATCAAAATCTTGATATTTACCAACAAGGTTTGGCGGTACGATTCCATTTTGATCTCTATCATAAGGTGGGTTTTCAACTAAAAAAGCAAAAGCACCTCCTACTTCGGCTTTAAAACGTTTGTATCTTATTTTTACGCACAAAGGAACTTCCAAGTAATTTAAACGTATTAGTGTAAATGGATTATTAGGGTTATTTAGTGAAGCAGAATCTGTTCTGTAATTACTTCTTACACCTTTTTGTAAGAAAGTAAGTGCAAGTTCCAACTCAATGATTCTTGATATTTGTCGGTTAATACCCACCCCCAGGGAATATGACAAATGCTTATACCCCCCGGCGTTATCTCCATCAATTTGAGAGCCTGTTAATCCTGCAGAAATAACAGGTCGGAATGTTTGGTCTATTGTCTGACCCTGAGCTTTTAAATAGTTAGTGAGTAAACAAAAAGAGATGATGATTAAAAAGATATTCTTCTTCATGCTTAGCTTGCCATTATTTTTTTTGAAGGAGATATCATGCGAAGAATTTCTTCTGTAATAGCACGTACTGATAAACCCACTTCTTCATACAATTCTTTTGGCTCGCCATGTTCGATAAATTCATCGGCTATGCCAAGACGTTTTACTTGTGCGCTATAATTATTATCACTCATAAACTCTATAACTGCACTGCCAAAGCCACCTTGTATGCAACCATCTTCGAGAGTGATTACTTTTTTATGCGTTGCGAAAACTTCGTGTAGCATTTGCTCATCCAACGGTTTTACAAAACGCATATCGTAATGTGCTATACTAATATTTTGCTCTTCCAGTTTCTTAATAGCTTCTGTAGCTGTATTTCCAATATGTCCGATAGATAGGATAGCAATATCTTTTCCGTCCTTCAGTTTTCTTCCTTTACCAATTTCAATTTCTTCGAAAGGTGTTTTCCAGTTTACCATCATGCCATTACCTCGTGGGTAACGTATGCTGAATGGTGTTGCGTTCTTTTCTAATTGAGCAGTGTACATCAGGTTGCGCAACTCTTGCTCATTCATAGGAGCTGAAACAACCATGTTGGGTATGCAACGGAAATAAGCCAAATCAAACGTACCGTGATGTGTAGCGCCATCAGCGCCAACCAGCCCGCCTCTATCTAAGCAAAATACTACATGCAGTTTTTGTATGGCAACATCATGTATCACTTGGTCATAAGCACGTTGCATAAAGGAAGAGTATATATTGCAGAACGGAATTAGACCCTGTGTAGCTAAACCTGCTGAGAAAGTTACGGCGTGTTGCTCGGCAATACCCACGTCAAAAGCTCTGTCGGGCATGGCTTTCATCATTATATTAAGCGAACATCCGCTGGGCATTGCGGGTGTAATACCCATTATCTTTTCATTCTTTTCCGCGAGTTCAACTAAAGTAAAACCAAATACATCCTGGTATTTTGGTGGTTGCGGCTCGGTAGGGGTAATTTTAATAATCTCTCCGGTATCTTTATTAAATAAGCCCGGCGAGTGCCAAACGGTTTCGTTTCCTTCTTCCGAAAATTTATAGCCTTTGCCTTTTTTAGTAAGTACGTGCAATATTTTAGGGCCCGGTATATCTTTTAAATCTTTTAGTACCTGCACCATGCGTTGTACATCGTGTCCATCAACCGGACCGAAGTACCTGAAGTTTAAAGACTCGAACATATTACTTTGTTTGAGCAGAGAACTCTTCATAGCTAATTGCACTTTAGAAACAATTTCGCGGGCACTTTTGCCAAATTTACTAAGCTTGCCAAGTTGTTTCCAAACCTCGTCTTTTACGTTGTTATAGGTATGTGATGTGGTAATATCGGTAAGGTATTCTTTTAGTGCACCCACGTTGGGGTCTATGCTCATGCAATTATCATTAAGCACCACCAACAGGTTTGCATTTGATGCCCCCGCATGATTTAAACCTTCGAAGGCTAATCCGGCAGTCATAGCACCATCGCCGATAACAGCTATATGATGTTTATCTTTTTGATTGAGATAATTAGAAGCAACCGCCATGCCCAACGCGGCAGATATGGAAGTAGAAGAATGTCCTACGCCAAACGTATCATACTCGCTCTCGGCGCGTTTAGGGAAACCGCTTATGCCTTTGTATTTGCGGTTGGTATGAAACTCATCTCTACGACCCGTAAGTATTTTATGCCCATAAGCCTGATGCCCTACATCCCAAACTAACTGGTCGTAGGGAGTATTAAATACATAATGAAGGGCAGCGGTAAGTTCTACCACACCCAAAGAAGCACCAAAGTGCCCCCCTTTAACGGAGACTAAATCAATAATATACTGACGCAACTCATCGCATAGTTGCACTAATTGCGTTTCGCTAAGTTTCTTTAAATCAGCAGGTGAGTTTACCTTGGCTAATAATGGTCCGGGAATAAAACCTTCTCCTTTTACAATTTGCATCCCTCAAAGATAGCAAATTGCCTGCAAGCCATAAAATGGAGTTAATATTTTGTGTTAAAAGAGTTTAAGAGCGGGTTAAATTCGTTTTTGGAGGTCTTCGAATTGTTGGGGAACATCTTCGAATTGTTTGGGGCTTAGAGGTTGTTGGCTTTAACTACCAATTCGGCCACATCAAGCACTTTGGTATGCTCTTCTTTATTGAAATGTTTAACACCGTCTGTCATCATGGTATTGCAAAAAGGGCATGCAACGGCAATAACATCGGGGTTTTCGGCTAAGGCTTCTTCGGCACGTTCTACGTTTACTTCTTTCGTGCCTTTTTCGGCTTCTTTAAACATTTGCGCTCCGCCGGCACCACAGCATAAGCCTTTTGCTTTGCTGCGTTTCATTTCGGCTAAATCAACATCCAGACTTTTTATTACATCGCGAGGGGCTTCATACACCTCATTGGCTCTGCCCAAATAGCAAGGGTCGTGGAACACGATTTTCTTTCCTTTGAATTCACCGCCCTGTACTTTTAATTTACCCTGATTGATTAAATCCTGTACTAACTGGGTATGGTGTATTACTTCGTATTGTCCGCCCAAACTAGGGTATTCATTTTTAATGGTGTTGAAGCAGTGCGGGCAACCGGTAACTATCTTTTTTATGTTGTAATTATTAAGTGTAGTAATGTTTTGCATGGCTTGCATTTGGAAGAGGAACTCGTTTCCGGCGCGTTTGGCGGGGTCTCCGGTGCAAGATTCTTCCATACCCAAAATGGCAAACTTAATATTTACATGGTTTAAAATGCGAACGATGGCGCGGGTAATTTTTTTAGCTCTGTCATCAAAGCTACCGCTGCAACCTACCCAAAAAAGTATTTCGGGGGTTTCGCCACTTGCGGTAAATTCCGCCATTGTTTTTACATGTATCGTGTCGCTCATCTTACTAAATTCTTATGATGCTTCATTAACCCAATTAGCTCTGTCTGCCGGAGAAAACTGCCACGGGGCACCGTTGTTCTCCATATTGCTGAACATACCGTTTAATTCGTTAGGTGCCGAGCTTTGTTCCATTACCAAAAATCTACGCATATCTGTAATAATAGAAAGCGGGTCAATATTTACCGGGCATTCCTGCACACAAGCGTTACAGGTATTGCAAGCCCATATCTCTTCACTAGTTATGTAATCACCTAAAAGTGATTTACCATCATCTACAAAAGTGCCTTTATTTTTATCAATATTTTTACCAACCTCAACCAGTCTATCTCGGGTATCCATCATTATTTTGCGTGGAGATAGCACTTTACCTGTCATGTTTTGCGGACAAGAACTGGTGCATCTGCCACACTCGGTGCAGGTATAAGCATCCAATAGTTGCTTCCGGCTTAAATCGAATACATCCTTAGCGCCAAAGCGTTCGGGTTTATTGGGGTCGGTAACAGGTTGATAGCTGGGGTCGAAGTTAGGTTTTACCACATCGGTAACGCTATCTAAATTGGTAAACTTTCCTTTAGGGTTTAAGTTAGATAAATAGGTATTTGGAAATGCCAACAGAATATGGAAATGCTTTGAGTAAGGTAAATAATTCAAGAAGCCAAAAATACCGAAGATGTGCAACCACCAGCAAGCACGTTCTATAAAGATTAAACTACCATCACTCATTCCGTTTAATAAAGGCGCAATAAAGTGAGATACAGGGAAACTGCCTGCATGGTGGTAATGTTCGTTGCCTCTGGCTTGCAAGGTTTGGTCGGCAGCGTTCATTAAGAATAAGGCACTCATTAATACAATTTCAGAACAAAGAATAATGTTGGCATCCATTTTAGGCCAGCCGCTAAGCTCCTTCATTACCAAACGTTTTACGTGTACTACATTTCTTCGGATAAGAAACACAGCACAACCAAAGGTTACTAAAAAGGCAAGCACTTCGAAGAAACCGATAAGGAAGTTATAGAAACTTCCTAAAATGAAAAAGGCACGGTGTGTATGAAATACGCCATCGAAAACCATTTCCAAAACTTCTATATTAATGAGTACAAAACCTACATATACAAACAGGTGCAAAATGAAAGGTATGGGACGGGTTGCCATTTTGCTTTGTCCGAATGCAACGCGCAGCATGGTGTTTAAACGGACAGAGGTATTGCCCGATAGATTAATTTCTTTTCCTAGAAAAATATTACGATGAACTTTTTTAGCGTTATAAAGAAAGAAAGCAGTACCGGAAATTGCCAGAAGAATAAAGACGATTGTTGAGATCATACGTATTTACTTTTTAGTTTTACTCTTATCTTTTCCTCCAAAAACAGAAAACCTAACATAGCGTTTTGGATGTTCGCGTAAATCAATTAATAACAAATCTAAATCATTACTGGCTCTGTTCAGGTTATTGTAGATAGAATCGTTTTTGACCAATTTTCCGATAGTGCCTTTGCCGTTGTTTATTCCTTCTAACAAAACATCTGCCTGTGTTATGGCAAGGTTTGCATGATCGATAGTTGATTTGATGTTTGATTTCGCCAAAGAATCACTAATGTTAGAGAAGTTGTTTAAAATGTTGGTTATCGTTTCATTGTTCTTTTCTAAATTGGAAGATAACGATTGTATCTTAGTTAAAATTACACTAACCTTACTTGACTGTGTTCTCATTAGCGTATCTAAACCTGAAGATGCGTGTTGTAAATTCTTTAGCGTTAACTTAATACTTTCAAAAGAGGCAATAAGACTTTGTCTTACATTTGCATTTAACACCTCTTGCACTACCTGCATTACAGAATCGATAGAAGAGATAAGACTTTCGGCTTTCTTTTGAAGCGGAGCAATACGTTTATCTACCGATGTTTTTAAATCATCTTCATAATCGGCTAAAAGGGTATCATTGCGTTTAACATATTCTTTCGAGTCTGAAAAAACAATACTCACTGCCTTAGAGCCCAATAAATCTAACGAAACCAGTTTAGCCTGACTTTTTTTAGGGATGTTTATCTTCTCGGTTATAATAAAAGTAGCCAATACCTTATACCCATTGCCATACTTTATAAGATTGGTTTTGTGTACTAAGCCCACCTTAATACCATTTACCAACACCGGACTGGCATCAATCAGCCCGTCGGCTTTTTCATAAACACAATAAATATAGCTGTGCGGTCTGAGTATATCTTTTCCGCTTAAAAAGTTAAATCCATATATCACAATGGCAATAGTTACCACCGCTACAATACCCGTTTTAACCTCTTTACTTATCTTCATATAAGGCTACTCGAAAGAGAGCTATAATTAATGGGCAAAAATAACATTAATATTGGCTTGTACCAATCTGCAAATTTCATTCTTTTGAAAAATAAAATTACATTTACGGCTCTTGTTTTAAGAGTGCTATAAAAAACATACGTATCGTATATGGATAGATTTACAGGATTGATAGGCATTGCCGTTATTTTTACGATAGCTTTTTTACTTTCTAATAACCGAAGAGCTATTAACTACCGGTTGGTTTTAAGTGGTGTTGGCTTACAAATTGTAATAGCGCTATTGGTATTAAAGGTGCCACCTGTTACCCGATTTTTTGCTTTGTTAGGTAAAGGTATGGGGAAGATTGAACAATTTGCCACGCAAGGTGCAAGCTTTGTTTACGGAGGAATTATGATTGATACCCATGATGGGGCAACTAAGAGTTTTGGTGCGCCACACACATTTGTATTTGCTTTTAGTGTTACTTCAACTATTATATTGGTATGTGTGTTGGTTGCTATTCTTTATCACATAGGATTTATGCAGCGTGTAGTTGCTTTTATTGCTAAGATTATGAATTTTGTGATGCGTGTTAGCGGAGCCGAAGCTCTTAGTAATGTTGCCAGTGCTTTTGTTGGTCAGGTTGAAGCGCAGGTTATGATACGTCCTTATATTGCCACCATGACTAAGAGTGAGCTTCTTTCATCAATGGCAGGAAGCATGGCTTGTATTGCTGGAGGTATTTTAATTGTGTATGTAAACATGGGTGCCCGTGCCGAGTATCTGCTAACTGCCAGTTTAATGGCTGCTCCGGCTGCATTGGTTATCTCTAAAATTATTTACCCCGAAACAGAAGAACCTGTAACCAAAGGTAAAGTAACCTTAGAGGTAAAGAAAGAGCATACCAACCTGATTGATGCCATCTCTCATGGTGCTGCCGATGGAATGAAAATTGCTATTAATGTAATTGCTATGCTTATTGGGTTTATAGCACTTATTGCATTTGTTAATTATGGATTAGGTAAAATATATGCGCCTCTTTCGTTAGACTATATATTCGGGAAACTGTTTTACCCCCTTGCCTGGTGTATGGGTGTCCCCACTGCAGATGTGCAACAGGTAGCTATCATTATGGGACAAAAGCTAACCATTAACGAGTTTGTAGCTTTTGATACCCTGACGCATAAACTTTTAGTACCCCTAAGTGATAAAGGGTTGTTAATAGTAAGCTTTGCTATTTGCGGTTTTGCTAACTTCAGTTCGGTGGGTATGCAAATAGGCGGTATTGGTGCTTTAGCCCCCGAGCGCCGTGCCGATTTAGCTAAATTGGGTATTCGTGCTTTAATAAGCGGAACTTTGGCTTCTTACCTGTCTGCAACTATTGCAGGGATGTTGATTTGAGTTTGAAATAAACGAAGTAAATCTACTTTTGTGGTATATTCTTAATGATAGGTTTTACAGGCATAACAGCATGCTTTATCGTAAAACTCTTAGGTAAAGAACTTTTTTGGATGTTAGTTGCGGCAGGAGTTTCTTTCGTTGCCTTATTTTCAGTTGTGGTGTTTTTAACTGGGGTATCTGTTGTTGGCTGAGTTTCAGTTTTTACTTCTTCCTCTTTTACAGGAACAGATTCTTTGTGTTCGGGAATTTGCGATGCTTCTTTAGGTCTCTCTTTAATTTCCATTTCTTTAATCGGAGAAGATTCCATATGCTCGACTTCTTTTATTTTAACTTCTTGTTTGTTTTCAGCTTTATGAATTTGTGCTTGTGACTTTTGGGAACCTGTAAATAAAAGAACTGATAGAATTAAACTTACATTAATTGTTTTCATTTGTATATATTTAATTAACAAAACATATCTACTACAAAGATAAAGATAAATGCAAAGTAAAAACATACCATATGATAAGGTATTATATATACCTTAAATATGTTTTTATCATTATGCATTTAGTTAGTTAATGCCATTCATCGTTCAAAACTTACAGTTCGTATAATTTTTTGATTTTTATGATTCTTTCTTTCATACGTTCAAAATTTTTAGTATATCTTTACGTTACAATAACAAAAGAAACATACATTTTCAATATATAAAATATGAGTGCAACAATGGAATTATCACTAACAGGAACCCTTAAGAAGTTTTTCGGCTTCGGGAAATTTAAAGGCAACCAAGAAAAAATTATTACCTCTATATTAGATGGTAAAGATACCTTCGTAATTATGCCTACGGGCGGAGGTAAATCTCTTTGCTATCAGCTACCGGCTATAGTAAGTGAAGGAACAGCCATTATTGTTTCCCCGCTTATAGCACTGATGAAAAATCAGGTGGATGCCATTCGTGGTTTTAGTAAAGAAGATGGCATTGCACATTTCCTTAATTCGTCTTTAAATAAGGCAGATATGTTGCAGGTGAAGAAAGATGTGCTTGCAGGTAAAACCAAGTTATTATATGTAGCTCCTGAGACCTTAACTAAAGAAGACAACATAAAATTCTTTACAGAGTTTAATGTTTCCTTTTTTGGTATTGATGAGGCGCATTGCATATCTGAGTGGGGACATGATTTCAGACCGGAATATCGTCGCCTTCGCCCTATTATAGATAAGGTAAGTGAGCGCATGAATAAAAAAGTGCCTGTTATTGCACTTACAGCTACTGCAACACCTAAAGTTCAGCTTGATATTCAAAAAAACTTAGGCATGCTGGAAGCCAATATGTATAAGTCTTCTTTTAACCGCCCTAACCTATATTATGATATACGTCCGAAAGTAAACGTAAACAAAGAGATTATAAAGTACGTAAAACAAAACCAGGGTAAATCTGGTATTATATATTGTTTAAGCCGTAAAAAGGTAGAGGAGATTGCTGAGGCATTAAAAGTTAACGGTATTAAAGCAGAGCCTTATCATGCGGGTATGGATGCCAAAGAGCGTGCAAAGGTGCAGGATGGTTTCTTAATGGAAGACTTGAATGTGATTGTAGCTACCATTGCCTTTGGTATGGGTATTGATAAGCCCGATGTTCGTTTTGTTATCCACCATGATATTCCTAAATCATTAGAAAGTTATTATCAGGAAACAGGGCGCGCAGGGCGTGATGGCGGAGAGGGCAATTGTGTTACTTTCTATAGCTATGATGATATTGTGAAATTAGAGAAGTTCTTAAAAGGTAAACCTGTTGCCGAGATGGAAATAGGTAAAAGCCTTTTAAATGAAACTGTTTCTTTTGCTGAGACTGCATCATGTCGCCGTAAGGTATTATTGCATTATTTTGGTGAAGAGTTTGCTGAAAAAGATTGTAATAGCCTTTGTGATAATTGTAAATATCCAAGGCAAAAAGTTGAAGGTAAAGAAGACGTTAAACTTGCCCTTGAAGCGGTAGTTGCCGTTAAGGAAAAACACAAAACAAAAGACGTTATTAATGTGTTGATGGGTACACTTACTTCAACCGGAAAAACATACAAGCATAACGATTTAGATGTGTTTGGAGATGGTGTTCAGGATGATAAAGACGAGCGTTACTGGAGTGCAGTATTTCGTCAGGCATTGGTAAACAGTTTAATTGCAAAGGATATTGAGAATTATGGCTTACTTAAAATAACTGATAAAGGAAAAGCCTTCCTTAAAAAACCATACTCTATTATGGTGTCTCGAGATCATGATTATAGCGGTGCTGAAGGCAGCGATGATGATGATTTTATTACTTCACCCGCAAAAGGTGCAGGCGCTACAGATGAGTTGCTTTATAGCTTGTTAAAAGATGAGGTTAAGAAAATATCCAAAAAAGAAAAACTTCCTCCCTATGCAATCTTCGCCGAAACTTCTTTAGAGGAAATGGCTACGCAATACCCTATTACTTTAACCGAACTAACCCATATAAATGGTGTAGGGCAAGGTAAGGCAGAGAAGTTTGGTAAATCTATTGTGGCTTTAATTAAAAAGCACGTAGAAGAAAACGAACTCGAGCGCCCTATGGACATGGTGGTTAAATCGGTTGCCAATAAATCGGGAAATAAGATTTATATCATTCAGAATGTTGACCGCAAAATAAACTTAGAGAACATTGCCAAATCCAAACAAATGAGTTTTACTGATTTGTTGCAGGAAATGGAAACTATTGTTTTCTCTGGTACAAAGCTTAACATCAGTTATTATTTGAATGAGAATATGGATGTGGAGAAACAGGAAGAGGTAATCGAATACTTCCGTGAATCTGAGACAGACTCTATTGATGCAGCTATTAAAGAACTTGGCTCGGATGATTATACCGACGAAGAGATACGTTTGATGCGTATTAAGTTCTTAAGTGAATACGCTAACTAAACTACACAAGTAGATATAAATAAAAAGGCTTACACTTTGTAAGCCTTTTTGGTTGGGGTTTGTTATCGAGCTTTAAGAAATTGTATGAACCCTTTCATATAGGTTTTTTGGTCATCATACATACACATGTGACTGCCATTTACACATAGCAGAAATTGAGCTCCGGGATTTCCTTACTCACCCATTCCATATAAGTAGGATCCATTGTGTCATAAGTTGCACCAATGACAAGCGCAGGAACATGAATATTTTTCAACTCATTACTCACATCCCAATTGGTAAGCTTGCCTGAAATGCCAAACTCACTTGGACCTTGCATAATGGTATAAAGTTCACTATTCAATTTATCAAACGAACGTTTAACAGGTTCGGGGTATTCAGGCAAACGACAAATATGCTGTGCATAATAATTTGTTTGTAACAATTGCATATATCTTGGGTTTTTAAAATCGCCTGTTTTTCCAATAGCTCTTATTGTATCTAAGGCCTTACCATCTATCTGTTTTGCCAAAACATCTAATCTGCATACTTCCCATATTTAGGGCAGCTTGCCATCATGTTCGAGATGATGAGCCCTTTTAAATTAGCTTGGTATTTAAGGGCATACTGCATGGCAATTATGCCGCCCCAGGAATGCCCCAATAGATAAAAATTATTTTTATTAAGATGTAAAGCCACGCGCACTTGTTCTACTTCTTCTACATACCGGGCTAAATCAAAAAGAGAGTGTCTTTAGGATTATCAGAGTTACCGCAGGCGAGTTGGTCGTAATAAATAAACTCAATACTTTCCTTCAGTAAAAAACTTTCAAAGCATTCAAAGTACTCATGTGTGCATCCGGGGCCCCCATTAAGCAAAAGCACTTTTATGGTTGGATTGTTGCCAACCTGCTTTGTCCATACCTTAAATTTTCCCTTCGGAGTTTCTTATGAAAATCATTTTCACACCTCCGGTTTGAATGCCTTGTTCAGTATTATCAAAGTAGCTGGATGGTGTTTCTTTCTCTTCTTTAGTTGTTTTGTTTAAGCAGGAACAGCATAGCATTACAACCGATACGTGTGCAATAAAAAGTAAAGAGTTATTTCTCATTTTTTAGTAGAGTTATTTGTTGTTATAAAAAGTATGTAAACAAATTTCTTCGTTTGCTAAACAAATATAATCAAAAGCTTTAGTCTATATAGCATAGGGTTTTTCCGGTGGAGGCAACACATTAGATGCATCGGGTAACTTAGCTATCACCTAAGAGTTAGCAACTCTTTTTCTAACCCCAAAAAACTAAAACCCATGGTTTATGAATAGGGTTTTTCGAAGGTGTGATGTAGTACTTGCCTGCTATTTGGTTAATTAATTTATCACAATTTAGGCTTCAATTTACAGTATAATACCTAAATTTGAAGTCCTAATTAAACGCGCAATTTTAACTTAAAACATATAACTATGGCATTAGACATTGGTCAAATGGTTAATGTGTTACATAATTTTTTAAGGAGTTAATCTCACTGGGCATCACTATTCTAGCCGAATATGCCTCTTGTGGCGAATTAGACTGATTCGCCAAATTTTCGACATTTTTTCCAAAAATCTGGTACCGTAAAACCTTCTTTTTTTCGGTCTGAAGTATGGTTACTTTAATCTTACAATTTGGTTTCTTTCAAGAGTGTTGCTTCGTCAATCTCTCCGCTGTGTTTCCAAATAAGTTTGCCGTCTTTATATAATTCAACTACGGGTATGGCATCGATGCCTTTTTCTTTCAATAAGCCCTTATTCTCATCCGCATCTATTTTAATAAGAATTACTTTATCCTTTCTCCTATCGGCTACACCTTCCAGCATAGGAACCATTTTCTTGCAGGGCTTACACCATTTGGCATTATAATCTACCAGTACATATTTATCGGAAGTAACTTGTTTATTAAAATCAGCCAACGACATACCTTTGCTTGCAGGGGCAGAAGTTCCTTTCTCTACAGGTTTATTAGCTGCATTCCACTTCATCATACCGCCCTGCATATTATACACTTGTGCAAAACCTTTTTCTTTCATTTTCTCTGCTGCCTCTCCACTGCGCCCACCCGCCAAACAATATACCATTACAGGTTTATTTTTATCTAGCTTATTAAGATTACTGTCAAAATCATTGGCATTCAGGTTATAATTAATCGCACGCTTTAAATGCCCTTCCTGATATTCTTCAGGAGTACGCACATCTACTAACTGTACATCTTTGGTTTCAGTTAATTTCTTATCAAACTCATCTACGGGAATGGTCACATTTATTTGCTTGGAAGAGCTATTATTTGTTTGATTCTGACAAGATGCAATTGAAATACCTACCAAAAGTAAGCCTGATAAAATTATTTTCTTCATACGGGTTGTGCTATTTTAATTTCGGGTTTAAAGATAATGGTTGATTTTACAGAATTAGAGATTAAACAGTTTGCTTCTGATTTTTGCAACACTCTTTCCGCTCTTTCTTTGTTGTGTTCATCTGCTATAGTAACTACAGGCATTAAGGTTACTTCACTCATCATATACTTACCATCAACCTGTTCCAATTTACCGGTTGCCTTTGAATCGAAACTTATAAAATCAAGCTTTGAGTTTTCTCTATGGAAAGAAAAGTGGTCATTAAACAGCTATTAATAGCAGCAACAAATAAATGCTCTGGAGACCATATCCCTTCCATCCCTTTTGGAAACTGAGGAGGTGTAGCTACTTCCATTTTTTCATTTAATACTGGAGAACTCATTACTCCTTTTCTATCCGCTTGCCACTTTACTGACACTTCATATACATGTTCCATATCTTTTAGTTTATTGGTTTTGTTCTATAATTTGTTTTAAGTGGTCGGCAGGTACAACCCCGGATTGTCTCCACAGTAAGTTTTTCCTTTTTTAAATATGATTAAAGTAGGACTTCCTTGTACCTGATAAGAACTTGCAAGCAGCCGGGTTTTTATCTACATCTACTTTAATAATGGTAGCCTTATCGCCTACCATACTTTTAACCTGCTCTAAAATGGGAGCCATCATTTTACACGGACCACACCATTCGGCAGAAAAATCTACCAGTAAGGGTTTATCCGAGTTTATAAGTTCTTGAAATGTTGCCATTGTAATTTGTTTTTAAGAAGTAACTGTAATTTGTTTTTGTTTGTTCTTGCTGTATTTTTTATCATACCTGATAAAGAAATTTATCCAAAAAAGCCTGCCCCATCTGTAGGTTACAGGATATAAGCCAAGAAGCAATACTACCACCAAGGTAAGCAACAACCAAGTTTCCATGTGTATCCATAGAGCATCAGATAGATATAAAACAATAAAAATACCTGAAGACAGAGCGTAGTTAACGTATAAGGAGCCATAAAAGAAACCCGGCTCACGTTCATATTTTAATTGGCATTCAGAGCAGGCATCTTTCATTTTTAATCCGTTTATAAAACTATATGGATTAGAGTTTTCAAACACTTTGCCTTTATGACAATGAGGGCATGTGTTCGTTGCTACCGAGTATATTATTTCAGGGATTACCATAGTTATTTAATTTAATGTTTATCCAGTTTAACTTCTTCAAATTCTACATCCTCTATTTTATCTGCATTTGATTTTTGGGCAGGAACTGCACATCCACCGCTTCCGCAACAGCCAGTATTGGTTATTGCCTGAAATAAAAAGAAGGTAGCAATAACTCCTGAAAAAGTATCGTGCATTTTATAAGCCTGTACAGCAATAAAAATACCCAATGACAAGCGAAGCCAACGCATAAAATGCCAGTTGTAAAACAGAGTTGCTTTTATAGTATTCATTTATCGTATTTTTTTAAACTAAACCAACTGCCTCCGTTATGTACATTTGTATAGCCTTCGCCTTTTAAAAAGCTTTTGGCGTTAGCACTTCTCATGCCTGATGCACAACAAGTTATAATTGGTTGTTCTTTGCTCTTAACACCTTTTATATTACCTGATAATTGATTTAACGGAATGTTTACAGAGTTCTTTAAATGCCCACCTGCGTATTCTCCTTTACTTCTCACATCTATAATAATAGCACCGTTGGTTATCAATTCTCCTAAATCAACTTTAGTTCCTAAGCCTAATATGTTTTTTATAGTTTGTATCATTTTATTTATTTTATGTTTTTAGCAATAACAGTTTACTTCCATCCAAGAGCCGCCGTTCTCACACTCAACACCATTTCTTTGTAAATAAATAGTTGCCTGACTGCTTCTGTTTCCCGAAGCACAACAAAGAATAATGTTTTGCATCTTTTTAAATTCATCTAAACGCTCCGGTATTTCCTGCAAAGGAATATTAATGCTGCCGACTACATTCCCACCCCTAAATTCTGCCGGAGTTCTTACATCTACTATAGTTGCCTTTCCTGTTTTAATTAACTCTTCTATGTTTTTCATTGCTTTGCGTTTTCTTCTTTCTTTTCTTTTTTAAGTATGCTGCCTAAAATGCCTCCCATCATGGCTCCATATAAGGAACTGTTCAATGGGTTTGATGTAATGGTACAACTGCCGGATGCACAACCCACAAAATACCAATAGCACCATCCGGCAATAGAACCAAGTATAGCACCTAATAATTCCGATTTATATCTACTTAAAAGGTCTTTCATTTATGATATAAATTTCGGAGTTAATCAGTTGTTTGTTGGGTACATTTGTTGGATAAACCCCATTTTATTATTCTTTTTTGCGGGTAGCAATTCCAAAAGGGAAATAAAGCGGGCAAAAGCCGATAAAGCTTGTCAGGATAAAAATACCTGAAACCACTAAGCCAATTACAGCCAGTGTTCCATTTATCTGATGCGTAAAGTATAAAGCTAATACTACTACTGCAACCGCTATCCTAATAACGCGGTCTATATTACCCATGTTCTTTCTCATAACTTTTAGTTTTTAAATTATGAGCAAAGGTATGTAGGGCTTATATAAAGCTTAGGAACATTTGTTGGATAAGGTTATGATTTATATCATACATTCATTAGGCTTCGGCAATCAGTTCAATACTGTTTCTACTTAAACGAACTAACTTTTTTTGCTCCATTATTCGCAATAAACGACTTATAGCTTCACGGTGTGCATGAAGTTCATCTGCAATTTCTTGATGTGTAATATCTAAAACCCTTGTATTTAATGCTTTGGAACGCTCCTGCAAATAATGCAGTAATTGCCTATCCATATTATTAAAGGCAATAAGGTCTATAACTTGCATTAATTCACTAAATCGGTTATTATAGTTATTACTTACATAAGCTTTCCACTCAGGGTATTTATACCAGTCTTCGGTTAGGTTTATTGGGATTTGCAATATCTCTGTATCATCTTCAGCAATCGCCTTAATCATACTTTTCTTTCCTGCTTGGCAGCAGCTTAAAGACATGGCACAAGTTTGTCCGGGATATAAGTGATACAAAAATACTTCTTGCCCACTTTCATCCTGCCTTATAATGCGAATATTACCTTTAATTACTATAGGAATAAACAAAACATCATCACCCGGTTTTATTAAAATTTCGCCCTTTTTAAAAACCTTACATCTCGCATACTTTTCTATTTCTGCATTCAGGTTCTGGTCTGTAAATATTGTTTTGTTAACTATCATTTTAATTAATTGTTAAGAAACTGGTTTTACTATCAAGTTTAAGAAATTTATTAATAAGTACAAAAATAGGGGTTATAATCAAGCAGGATTTCCCATTTAATTTTGTAGATTTGACATCTGAAAAACAAGGCAGGAAAATGGTAGGAAATTGTAATCAAAATAATTCACCAAAAATTCGCCACAGATATACTAAAAATAGTTGTTTTTTTAAAATGTAACTCATTGATAACCAATTAAAAAATATACTTATGGCTTTCGACATTGACATGATTAAAAAGGTGTATGCAGCTATGCCTGCACGCATTGAAGCAGCTCGCAAAGCATTGGGTCGTCCGTTAACCTTATCTGAAAAGATATTATATGCTCACTTACACGCCGATCAAAAGTTCGAGAACTTTACACGCGGTACATCCTATGTAGATTTTGCTCCCGATAGAGTAACCATGCAGGATGCAACGGCTCAAATGGCATTATTGCAGTTTATGCAGGCAGGTCGCCCAAAAGTAGCTGTACCAAGTACCGTGCACTGCGACCATTTGATTACTGCAAAAGATAACTCTAAGCCCGATTTAGAAAGAGCTATTAAAGTAAATAAAGAGGTGTATGATTTCTTATCCTCTGTTACCAATAAATACGGCATTGGTTTCTGGAAACCAGGTGCAGGTATCATCCATCAGGTAATGTTAGAGAATTATGCTTTCCCCGGTGGAATGATGATTGGTACAGATAGTCATACCGTTAATGCAGGTGGCTTAGGTATGGTGGCTATTGGTGTGGGTGGCGCTGATGCCTGTGATGTAATGGCAGGCTTGGCTTGGGAATTAAAATGGCCCAAACTAATTGGCGTTAAACTTGCAGGCAAACTTAGCGGATGGTGTTCTGCAAAAGATATTATCTTAAAAGTGGCAGGTATACTTACCGTAAAAGGTGGTACCGATAAAATTGTAGAATACTTTGGCGAAGGCGCGCAATCGCTTAGCTGCACAGGTAAAGGAACTATTGCTAACATGGGTGCAGAGATTGGTGCAACTACTTCTACTTTTGGTTATGATGCAAGCATGGAGCGTTATTTACGCGCTACAGGCAGAGCCGATGTAGCTGATTTAGCTAACACCATTAAAGCCGACTTAACAGGCGATGCAGAAGTATATGCCGACCCTAAGAAATATTTTGACGAAGTAATTGAAATCAACTTATCAGAGTTAGAGCCTTATGTAAATGGTCCTTTCACTCCTGATTTGGCTACACCTATCTCTCAGTTAAAAGCTGTTGCTACCGAAAAGAGCTGGCCAATGGATGTTAAGGTTGGGTTGATTGGTTCTTGTACATC
>CAVXOV010000028.1:0-10851 GCA_963763345.1 uncultured Candidatus Saccharibacteria bacterium | reverse complement strand
TGCATCTTTCAAATATGTTAATGCAGTTACTTGTGGTGTTTGTCCAACCGCCGGGTTATTAAAGACACAGGTACAGGTATGCTCTTTTCTGCAAGACGAAAACAAAATAATTACAAACGAAAATGCCGCTAGTATAATCTTTTTCATAAACTGTTTAAATTAGGTTTAATTAAGCCGCAAAAGTAAGTATATATTAAAAGCCACAAAATTTGTTTAGGTCTTTTAAGAAAACAAGCATCCAATTAGGTTAAGAACCTCTGTAAATAAAAAAAGCAGCTAATTGCTTAGCTGCTTTTTTGTTTTTAATAACTAAATGACTTAGTTAATAGCGCAAGTTGCTGTTGCACCAGTACCTGCATAAACAGATGTTGCTGTAGTTTGTTCAGCAGTACAAGCAGTTTTTGCTTTTGATTTAGTATCATCAATAGTGTAACTTACAGTTTCATTCGCTAAACCAGGAATGGTTACTGTGCAAGTACAAGTGTAATTCTTTTTGCAAGAAGCAGTTGACAAAGCAGCTACTACTACTAATGATAAAATAACTTTTTTCATAAAAATTGTTTTTTTAATTGGTTAATATGAGGCAAAACTAAGATTAGTTTTAATAAGTGCAAAATTTATTTTAACTATTTATAAAAAACCTTAATTTACTGAAGCGTACAAGTAGTGGTAGTTCCATTTATGTTGGCATCTTCCGAAGTACAAGATTTTTTAGCTTTAGACTTAGTATCTGTAATAGTTGATGAGGCTGATGCGCTAATGCCTCCACCCGAAGTTGTGCAAGTACAAGTGTGGTTCTTTTTGCAAGAAGAAGTTAATAAACTAACTACTACTGCTATGGATAAGATAACTTTTTTCATAAAAATTACTTTTAAAGTGATTAATTAACCCACAAAACTAATTTATTTTTAATACAAAACTTATTTTAAGTACCTACAATAGATATTTAGTTATTTCTCTTTTTGGTTGAACAAATAAAAAGGAATAAGATAGATTACTGAATAGAACAAAAAACAAATCTCCCTCCGTCATCTAAAGACTTTGGTATATTAATACAAGCGCTTTCAGCTCTCGATTTTGTATCATTCATTACAATAGGAACTGCTACATTTGCTGCACCTGGCTCAATAATGGCACAAACACAATTGTAACTCTTTTTACAAGAGGTTGTTGTTAGGGCAAGTACAACTACTAATGAGATGATTTTTTTCACGTAAATCTTAAAGGCTAAACTTCTGCAAAACTAACAATTGTTTTTATACTTCCACGCTAAGCCCGTCATAAGCAGGTTGTATCCAATTTGGTAATTCTTTTATTATTTCCTCATGTAAACCCAATTGGTGTGAAATATGGGTAAAATAAGCCCGCTTTGGCTTTAACTCAAACATCAAATCTATCGCTTCATTAAGTGTATAATGAGAAATATGTTCCTCCCTTCTAAGGGCATTCACAATTATAACCTCCGAGCCTTTTATCTTTTCTTTTTCTTCCTCGGCAATAAAGTTAGCATCTGTTATATAAGTAATATCTCCTATTCTAAATGCTTTAACGGGTAACTTATGGTGCATTACTTCAATCGGTATAAAAGTAGTGCCTTCAATAGTAAAGGGTTCGCTGGCAATGGTATGTAAATCTATTTTAGGTATTCCGGGGTATTGTTCATCCGAAAATATATAAGAAAACTCTCTTTTAATAGCGTTCTGCACACGCTCGGTAGCATATACATCCATCGGTTTCTTTTGGAAGAAATTAAAAGCACGTACATCATCTAACCCCGCAATATGGTCTTTATGCTCATGCGTAAAAATCACTGCATTAAGGTTCTTAACCTTTTCCCTAAGCATTTGCTGTCTAAAGTCAGGTCCCGTATCAATAACAAAGGTATGGTTGTTATTTTCTATTAAAACAGAAGTACGCAACCGTTTATCTTTTTCATCAGCCGACTTACAAACTCTGCATTCGCACCCAATTAACGGCACACCCTGCGAAGTCCCTGTCCCTAAAAATGTAAGTTTTACAGCCACTTTGTTTTATTTCTTAGCAAATGTACTAAACCTCTTTAAAGAGAAGATATCATTTCTGTAAGACGCATGATGATTTCTTTATCCCGTTCATGAGTTTCTCTATCCCTCTCATGAATTTCTTCATCCCGAGCAATATTTTCTCTCTCCCGTTCATGAATTTCTCTCTCCCGATCAATGATTTCTCTACGCTGTTCATGAATTTCTCTATTCCGATTAATGATTTCTCAATGCCGTTCATGCATTTCTTCATCCCGATCATCAATTTCTTTGGTCCGCTCATGCACTTTTTAACGTTTATTCACAATACTATTAAAATAACCTCCTAAAATCATTCAATAAAAAAGGCTGTGGGTTACACAGCCTTTAATTTTTTCACTAATTGTTTAATTAGTGTTTACCGTGGTGCTCAGTATGATGCTTTGCAGCCTCATGCTTGTGGTGCTCAGCATGCAAGTGATGTCCATGTGCAGCATGTGCATGGTGCGCAGCTTTTGCATGATCTCCTGCAACGTGTGCAGCATGAGCGTGTTTGTGATGTGCAGCGGCTTTCTCGTGGTGAGCAGCGGCCTTTTCGTGATGATCGTGTTTCATGATTTATTTGTTTTTTAGTTGTTCAGTAAAAGTATACTATAATTCAAATAATTATTCTTCCAAAATGTTAAATTTTACCGATAATAGCTAATTTAATGATTATTAACACTTAAAATTATCCGACGAAAAAATAAATAAGAGATTTTACCGTTAAACTAACAAACTACTGTTTATTAAATCATAACTCATAACTCATAACTCCTATCTCAACAGGGTACCTTAGCAAAAAAATTAAATATGCATCCTATATTATTGCAAATAACATCTGCCGTACAAACCGTTACAACCGCCGTAGCAGATACAACCCATCAGGCAGCAACCAATGCACCTACTACAACACCTCTTCCGCCTGATAGTTTCTCTCTATTATCTATGGTCATGAAAGGTGGACCCATGATGATACCCATGGCATTCCTTTTTGTATTAAGTATTTATGTATTAATAGAAAGACTATTAGTTATTAGTAAAGCTTCAAAAAGAAATGATGGCTTGTTAGCAGGCTTACAAGGCTTAATCAAACAAGGAAACCTGCAATCAGCAAAAGCCATGTGTCAGGGGCAAAACACTCCCGAATCTTTTATGCTTGAAAAAGGTATTAGCCGTATCGGCCAACCTGTTGACGAAATCCGCGAAGCCATGACGGAAGGTGCTTCTGTTCAGTTAGGTAACCTAGAAAAGAAATTAAACATCCTAAACATCACGGGTCGTATAGCACCCATGTTTGGGTTTATAGGTACTATCATAGGGGTGGTGAAAATATTCTATGAAATAGCCCTTGCCGGTACAGTAGAGATAAGTGTTATATCAACCGGTTTATATGAAAAAATGATAAGCTCTGCCAGTGGTTTGGTGGTGGGTGTACTTGCCTTTGTGGCATATCATTGGTTAAACTCCCGCTTAGATAAACTGGCACACCGCATGGAAGAAACCAAAATGAAATTCTTAGATATTCTTAACGAACCGGGTGCTTAAAAACTAACAAGTATGAGAGGTTTACGCCGCAAACACAGAGAAGCAGAAGTTTCTACCGATTCGTTGAACGATATTATGTTTTTTCTGTTGCTTTTCTTTTTGATATTGTCAACCATGGTTAGCCCTAACTCCATCAAGGTAAACCTGGCTAGCTCAAAACCACGACAAGATATCAGTAAGAACAATAAACCGATACATCTTGCCGTTACTAGCGATAGAAAGTACTATGTAGATAACAAAGAAGTAACCTTATCTAATTTAGAAACCGTGATTGCCGATAAAATAAAAGGAAAAGTAGAACCTGTATTGGTTATGCACCTTGATAAAGACTTATCTATACAGGATGAAGTAGATATTTTGCAGGTATGCGATCGTTTAAAATGCAAACCCGTATTAGCTACCAAGCCAACAAATAGTAATTAAGAATGATTGCCACACCCAGTAATAAAGACAGAGCCACAGCCGGACTAATAACCCTGCTTATTATGGCATTGCTGTTTTTGTTTTTATTGTTGTATAAGATAATAACGCCCAATCCTCCTTTTCCTATGGCTGCCGATGGAGGCGAAGAAATTAACTTTGGTATATATAATGAAGGAACAGGTAATGTCGAGGGGCCTGCTATTGGTGATGCTACAAGCGTTGTAGTGGATAAAAGCTCTACTTCGAAATCAGAAGATAGTGAAGCACAGGAAGATGATTACAAAACTGGAGATGCAGTTTTAGAAAAGAAAAATAATAACCCTAAAATAAAGAATAATAAAACGGTTATTACTCCTACCAAAACCAAAGAAGAAATACAGAAAGAAGAAGAGGAAGAAGCCGCCAAGAAATTACTTAATGCCTACAAAACTAATAAGGATAAAGCAAAGGGCGGGGGAGATGGCAATTCTGGTGAGGCAGGTAATGAAGGTTCTCCCGATGGAAACCCTGATACGCATGGAAAGGGAGGCACAGGCAATAACCCTGATTTTACAGGACATGGTAAAGGTCCAGGCGGTAGTGGTTTTAGCTTGAAAGGAAGAAAGATATTAGTACCTCCACCAAAGGTTAGCGATGGTAAAGAAGAAGGTATAGTAGTTGTACATATTACGGTTGATAAACAAGGTAACGTAACCAACGCTGATCCTAATGGGAAAGGAACAACCACATCCAGTCAGGTATTAAAATCTAAAGCAAGACAGGCTGCTCTGCAAGCCAAGTTTAGCCCAGATGATAAATACGAAGAACAAAAAGGAACTATCGTATTTAAGTTTCAGTTTTAAACAATATCTACTTCGTTTCCTTTAATGATCAATTCACTAAATAGTGATATTCTTATGTTGTATTGGATAGTTGCTTATTAACCTCATATCATGGGGTATTAACCGCTAATTTGTTTAGGTTTTTGTCTAAATTGATTTTAAAATAGCACTTTTTAATACCTTAGCGCATTAACTTTAATTTAACAATTCATGAAAAAATTAGTACTATCCATTATCATTGTGCTATCTGCGTATAACCTGCATGCCAATCCGGGCGATACGACCTGGATACAGGCAAACAACGTGCAACTAAATTATTATAACAATTTTGATACGGCAGTTGCTTTTCCTAATGGTAGCAAAACTTACCGTAAGATATTAATGTACTTTACTTTGGGCGAATATGCTTGCCCTAGTGGCTCTACCTATTGCCACCAGTGGGATTATACCGTAACCAATTATGTAATGACGCATACGGATACTATAGAACTTAGTCGTTTTATAACTCCTTTTGCTACTACAGGCACGCCTCGTTTTACGGCTGCTTGGAAACAAGTATATATCTATAACGTAACCGATTTTTATAACCTGCTGCAAGATTCGGCAACCATTCGCATATTATATTCAGGCTATTCAGGTGGTTTTACCGCCAATGTTAAGTTTGCTTTTATAGAAGGCGTTCCTGAAAGAAATGTATATGGCATAACTCCATTATGGAAAGGCTCTTACAATTATGGCAATGCTTCAGACCCTATTGCAAATCACCTTCCTACATTGCTGGCAACAGCTCCTGCCAATACACAAACCTCAGAACTTAAACTTACTGTTACAGGGCATGGTTCCGATAATACTACCCAATGCTGCGAATTTGCCTCACATAACTATTCGGTTACCTTAAATAATAGTGTGCTTGCTTCAAAAGCTGTTTGGCGTGATGATTGCGGCTTAAACGAACTTTACCCACAGGGCGGTCACCTGGATTTATAACCGTGGCGGTTGGTGCCCCGGCGATTATGTGTATGTAAATACGCACCCTTTAACCGATATTACGGCAAGCAGTTCATACTCCTTGGGTTTAGGTTTTGATGCCTACACTACCACGGGAAACTATGGCGATTATGATATAGAAGGACATGTTTTTTATTATGGTAATTGCAACCATGTTTTAGATGCTTCTATAGAAGATATTATATCACCTAATAATTTTGCAGATCATTTCAGAGAAAACCCTTCGGGTATTAATCCCGTGGTGCATGTGCGTAATTCAGGTAGTTCGGTTATTAATTCTATTGTGTTCAATTATTTTGTGCAAGATTCTGTTCCCAACCAATATACTTGGAATGGCGCTTTAGCTTCTATGCACGATACTGATATTACTCTTGACCCATTAAATTCATTAATGTACATGTCTATGTCGGGTGGTACCGGAGTTCATTCTTTTGTGGCACAAATCATTTCTGTAAATGGCACGGTGGATGAAGATACTACCAATAATAACTTTCGTTCATCTTTTATAGCTGCACCAACATGGCCTACTACTTTTGTTATTGTTTTTTTTACAAATAACCAAGGTGTTAGCGGACTTGGAACAAACCCCTGCGAAACAAGCTGGCAAATTACTGATATGTATAACAACGTACTTGTTAACCGAATTAATGCTAATACAAATACGCACTCATAGGATATCTATTACCTTACCTCCCGGTGCTTTTTATAATTTAACTGTAACCGATGGTAGTTGTGATGGGTTAAACTGGTGGGCAAATTCAGGTACGGGAATAACTAGTGGCTCACTTGAAATAAAAAATATCTCCCCCTACACCAATACCCATGAACGGATACAATTATTCAGGTACTTATAACAATGATTTTGGTTGCGGTTTAGTTCAGTATTTTACTACGGGTGGAAGCTTGGCAGGTATTCATAGCATTGCTCCAAAAAATAATTCAATTACTATGATGGCTTACCCCAATCCTGCACAGGATAATGTAAACATTACTATCAACGGAGTAGAATCGGCTAACGGACAATTTGAACTAATTGACGGATTTAGGAAGAACTGTGCTTACGCAAAAGGCTAATGGTTTGTATAGCACAATTAGTATAAATGGGATGCCTAATGGGATATATACGATTAAATATAGAGATACTCAAGTATCGCAAATTCAAACCCGTATGATTATTGCAAAATAGTATATGAGTGGTAGAAGAGACTTTGCTCTGATAAGAATTGCCGATTATAAACACAGCACACCTATACAAATACGCTTTGTAGATATTGATAAGATGGGACACGTAAACAATGCTACTATCTTGTCCTACTTCGAAATTGCCCGCACTAATTTTTTTGATGATGTAATAGGGCGGCAAGATAATTGGTTTGAAAGAGGTCTAATAATAGCGCATACCGATATAGATTATTATAATCCTGTTTATTTACGAGATGTGGTTAAAGCCTATGTGCGTATTGCTAAAACAGGCACTAAGAGTTTTGATGTAGAACATCTTTTGGTAAAGACCGTTAATAAGGAAGATATTATTTGTGCTATAGCTACTTCTGTTTTAGTTTGTATGGATTATACCAAAAAGCAAACCATAGAAATACCTGCCGAGTGGAAAGAGAGGTTAACTCTTAATAATTAAACGCTCGGTGAGAGGCTCTACTGTCTTAGAGTCTATGGCATCACGCAGCGCATTACCCACCAGCATAAATGCGAGTACCGAAACCATAATGGCTATACCGGGTATAAAAGCAAGGTAAAAAGCATCGGGTGTAAATATAAACGGACGGTGGTCATTAATCATTTTGCCCAGCTTGCCATTGGCGGCTGCGCACCAATACCTAAGAAACTTAAACCCGCTTCAGTTAAAATAGCATTGGCAAAGTTTGATGCAGATATAACTCTTACCAGGCCCATTACGTTAGGCAATATATGTTTAAAGATTAATCTTCTGTTTCTATAGCCTAAGTGCTCTGCCTGCTTCCACAAATTCTTTTTCGCGTAGGCTCATTACCTGTCCGCGTACAATACGGGCTACTTCTACCCACATTGTTAAACCAACTGCTACAAACACCTGCCAAAACCCTTTCCCTAAAACAAGCGTAATAGCAATCACTAGTAACATGGTAGGTATAGACCCATATTCATTTTCTATCCACATAATAACATCGTCAATCCATCCTCTGTAATAACCTGCCATTGCACCCAGTACAACACCTATAAATAAAGAGATAACTACTGCAATAAACCCAACAGATAATGAAATACGTGTGCCAATAAGCATACGGCTAAGCATATCTCTGCCTAAACGGTCGGTACCTAAAACAAATTTCTTGGTAACGATATTATTCTTTTCTACCTCGTTTCTTAAATCGGCCACAGATGCAGATAACTTTTGATTGGTGCCATATTGATAAAACTCAATCATCCCTGTGCGCTCATCATTTTTTACAGGAAGGTTGTAGTTTATATCATAAACAACATCTGCCAGATTATAACGCAATTTTGTGCCACGGTTCGGTTCATTTCCGGTATATTCTTCCACTACAACATCGTTACCGGAAAAAGTATAGTCATACATGGTAACATACGTATAGTCACTTTGCTGCCCGAATAGCATTTTCATAAACCAGTTTACATGATGTACTTCTTCATTCTTACGGATTTTAAGCATACGGGTACTAAAGCCCGGTGGTTTAATTTGAAGCTCAGGTTTTTGGTCGTTACTGTCAGGAGTAGAATCAGGAGTTATTAAATAACCGGCAATAAAAATAAATACAGAGATGCCTATAGCTACCAAACCGCACATGCCAAGCGTGTTTCGTTTAAAACGTTTCCATGCCATTTGGCTCAGCGAACGCGCTTTTTCTATATGAGTCTCTTCTTTAACCATTAATTTTACGTCCCTTCCAACTTGGTTTTACTGTAATAGATGCCATTGATATAAAAGGTACGTAAAACAGGTTAAAAATAAAAGCAGGGATATAAAATACAAAGTTTGATTTTTGTTTAAACATAATAGCGGCTAAAAATAACAACAAAAAATCAATTATGCATTTGTATAATAGGGCAAATAGACAAAAGTTAATATTAGCACTACTAAATAGACTCGAAATAAAGTAAACCAAGAGTAAGATATTAGTTAAAAACAGCAAAATAGCAATGCTTGAAGCTGTTTTTAATTTAAGCCCTTTAGCTTTAGAAGCCCAACGTAAGCGTTGGTTTATGAAAGATTTAAAAGAGGCTTCTGCTTCCGTATAAACTACAGTGTTACTGTTTTTTGTAGTTGATATAGATAAACCTTCCTTTATAAAACTTTGTAATAAAAACATATCATCGCCTGAAGCAATGTGTTTATTATCCTTATAAGGATTGGATTTAAGAAAGCTTTCTCTTTTATAAGCCAGATTAGCTCCACTGCAAACAAAAGGCAGTTTTAGTTTTGCAAAGGCGTAACCAATAGAAGTAATCGCCATGTTTTCAAACTGCTGAAAGACTTGTATAAAGGAAGTCCCAGAAAGAATAACAGGTGGTAATACTAAATCAATGTTTGAATCATTGAATTGATAGGCTATACTTTTTAGCCATAGATTGGTTTTGGTGTAAGTATCAGCATCTCTGGTAATGATAATACTTCCTAATGCCTGAGAAGCTCCCTGTTCAATAGCCGTCTTCTTCCCTGAAAGATTATGTTCTTTTAAGTCAATTAGTTTATAAGACATTTTCTTTTCCTTTAAAAAGCTATCAGCAAGTTGCACGGTATTATCTTCTGAATTATCATCCACTAAAATAAGCTCCATTAACTCTTTAGGGAATTCCTGTTCTGTTATTCCTTTCAAACAATTAATAATAGTATGTGCCTCGTTTCTAAAAGGAATGATAATGCTTATCTTTTCTTTTGGGATGAAGGTTGATAAATTCCCTTCTTCTTTCTTCCAAACAGTAAAACAAAAATGGGTATTAAGATGAATAGCGTGTAAACAGAAAGTGCTCCAATAACTACTATATCAAGCCAGGTCATGTTTACGTTGTTTTGTGCCGAATGTAAACTTATTCCGTACCAAAAACACATAACCCACTACCGACGGAAGTACAATATTTATAACCCAGAGTAGTGTAGAGGCAACCGACAGTTCCCAATCGTTAGAGCCGAAACTGCCAAATAACAACACAATTATAAAGGCGCGAACGGCAACTTCTATCACGCTAATCATAGGGATGGTGCTAAGCAATAAATACATAATGGCAATGGCTCCAAAAATGTGATACGTATTACCATGCACGCCACAGGCAATTAGTAATAAATAAAACTGGAAGAAGAACACAAAGTACCTGATGGTAGAAAGAAATAGTAACCTAATAAGCAGCGCTCTATCTATTTGCAGGTTGGTGAAGTCGAAGCGCTTAAGGAAAGACAAATTTTGCAGCCATTTTACTATATAGTTTATCCTTACTAAAAACAAAATAAAACGCAATAAGTATCAGTATTTCTGCAATAAGCATAAGAGCAAAATAACTTTTATCTATTAGCGATGAAAAGCCAAGTAAGCCTGCACAACCCACCACAATATTGGCTACCAGTTGGGTAACCCCATTTACAAAATGCAGCGTAGTAGCCTTGGCATGGTTGTGGGGTTTAAACGTAAGTATGCGTCCGGCAAACTCGCCCAACCTGCCTGGGGTAAGGTTGCCAATGCAAACACCCATCCAAACCCCTTGCCACAGCTTTCGGGTAGGTATAATTTCCATAGGTTGCGTAATCAGGCCCCATTTATATACCTCAATGCCCCAGTTTAAAAACATAAGTGCACTAGCCAACAATATCAGTAGGGTATTATGTTGGTTAAAAATAGTGGCTACCGATGCCATATTCTCTGCCGAGTAAGACTGGTAAAGCCGTTGTGCCAAAAGCCCCAAACATCCCATGCCTATAAACGCTTTTATAAGGTTAGTGGTAATATTTTTGGTAGAAGCAGCCAACGCGACGCAAAGGTAGTTTAAGTCCGCTCTCTTTTTTA
>CAVXOV010000027.1:0-12146 GCA_963763345.1 uncultured Candidatus Saccharibacteria bacterium | reverse complement strand
CAACTAAAGCAATCTGTGTATAATACCTGCCTTCAACTACTAAATAATAAAATAAACTCTTTACAAAATACCTTACACGAATTAAGTGAGGGTGCCATAAGCGATGGTAAAAGCTCGGCCGGAGATAAACACGAAACCGCGCGTGCTATGATGCAATTAGAACAGGAGAAAATAAGTAAACAATTAGATGAGGTATTATCTCAAAAAGCCATCCTGCAAAAAATTGATAGTACTATAACTTCAGAACAAATAACAAACGGAAGTTTGATTAAAACCAATAAAGGCTATTTGTTTTTGAGTGTTGCCATAGGTAAAATTAATATAGAGGGTACGGAGGTAATCGTTCTTTCTCCTCAATCACCTTTAGGTTTGAAGTTAATGGGGTTAAAAGCAAAATCATCTGTTGAAATAAATTCTACTAAGTATGTTATTGAAGAAATCCTTTAGATATTTCGTCATTGCGAGCAAAGCGTGGTAATCTAAATTAATTATAGCGATTGCTTCGTCGTACCTCCTCGCAATAATAAGTAACCAACAAAAAGGCTTACTGAATAGTAAACCTTCTTGTAATGTTTTCTTTTAGTTATTAATACTGAGAGAAACCGGTTCTTTCAGAAACTTTGTTTTCTATTAAAAGACCTACACAAGCTGCGGTTTCGGCTTTACCTTTTTCTTCCTTCACATCTCCTGCAGGAACAGTAGCTTCAATAATCAATTGTCTAGTAGTAGTAGATTGGAACTCGAATTGCTGTGAATCATCATTCTTCGTATTATCAAAAAGCAATTCATTAGTACGCCCATCATATATTTTAAAATTTACTTTGTCGCCTAAGATGGTTTCGCAACAAACAGTCATACGATAATCCATTCCTTTGTAAACAACGCAACGCATTTTAGAAACAGAACCTTGCGCAAACAAACCACTTTTTGATTGGGCGTTGTACATAAAAGCACGCTTATCTTTTCGGGTACCGTCCATATAACAAGCTTTTCTGTGGAAATCACCACAAGAACTTGCCTGAGCAATAACCTTACTTGTTGTTAAACTTATAAGAACTACTAATGCTGCAACTATCTTTTTCATAAATATTCCTTTTATAATTAATTATTTACCTGTAAATGAATTTCTAATAGAAGCTACTTTTTCTGTTAATGCTTTGTATTGGGCTTCAGTCATTTCAAGCTCAGTACCTCCACCTAATACCTTAGTGCCTTTTTCTTCTTTAAGAGCTACTTTACCTTCTTGCTTTTCAGATACCTGATTAAAGGTTATTCTTAATTCTTCCAGTTTACTAATAGTTTCTTTTACACCCGCATCGCTTTCATATTTTTTCATGAAATCAATAATGTTATCAAGGGTGTACTTCTCATCAGCAATACGTTCTACTGCCGGATTCTTTTTATCGTATTTCACTAAGCTGCAAGCAATACTTAATCCTTCAATATATCCGCCAGCTACAGATAAGGCAAGTATATTACCTTGCTGTGAATTTTGCATGGTTTCAAAAGAAGAAAAGTACAAGTTATCAGCTATTTCAACCAAAGAATCGGGGTTACTCATATTCTTTTCCAAGCTTTTAAGTGTAGTCGGGCTTAAAGTATTTGAAACTCCAACAGCATCGCCCAATTGCTTTACGGCTTTAAAGTATTTTAGCATATTGGCACCTATTTCAAAAATAGAGCAATAGGTTAAATCGCAGCTATAAATGCCAAAGTTTAAAGCTTGTGTTTTTGCATCGGTATAATTTTTAGCATTATCCGGGTCATTCAACATATCCGTACGTTTGTTATTTTTACTTGCCACTTGTTTAATAAAAACAAACATTTCTTTAGGAGATGGTATCTGATAGCTCATTTCAGTACTCGACTCATTGTTTTTAGCTGCTGCCGTAGTATCAACTTTAGTACTATCTGCACCAATATTATCGGCATCCGTTGTTTTAGTACTTCCTCCGCAAGAAGTCAGCACAAAAACACTACTTAGTGCCGCTGCCGAAAGTGTTGTAATAACTATTTTTTTCATCCTTTAGGTATGTGTAATTTATGACAAATCTAATTAATTATTTATTACCTGTTTCACTAAATCAGCAGCTTCTTGCAATTGAATGGCAGAAAATACTTTTAAACCCGAATCTTCAATAAGTTTTTTAGCTTCTACCGCGTTGGTGCCTTGCAAACGAACAATAATTGGCACAGGTATATTGCCCATGTTTTTATAAGCATCTACCACACCTTGTGCTACACGATCGCAACGAACAATACCTCCAAATATATTTACCAAAATGGCTTTTACATTTTTGTCTTTTAAGATAATACGGAAAGCTTTCTCCACACGCTCTGCATTGGCAGTACCGCCCACATCTAAGAAGTTAGCAGGCTCCCCACCCGATAGTTTAATAATATCCATAGTAGCCATAGCTAAGCCGGCACCATTAACCATACAACCTACGTTACCATCCAGTTTCACATAGTTAAGTTCTGCTTTGCGGGCTTCTACATCAATAGGGTTCTCTTCTAGTTCATCGCGCATAGCTTCAATATCTTTATGACGGAACAAGGCGTTATCATCCAAAGTTACTTTAGCATCTACGGCAATAATTTTATCATCGGATGTTTTTAGAACTGGGTTAATTTCAAACAAAGAAGCATCAATGCTATCATAAGCTTTGTAAAGGTTAGCTACAAATTTTATCATTTCTTTAAACGCAGTTCCACTTAAACCCAAATTAAAAGCTACTTTACGACATTGAAAATCGCGCAAGCCAACTTTAGGGTCTATTTCTTCTTTCCAAATAAGGTGAGGAGTAGTTTCTGCTACATGCTCAATATCCATACCACCCTCGGTGCTGTACATAATAATGTTACGACCATTGGCACGGTTCAATAAAATACTGATATAAAACTCTTTGGTTGGTGTTGCACCCGGATAATACACATCCTGAGCAACTAATACTTTATGTACTTTTTTGCCCTCGGCACTGGTTTGGGGGGTAACTAATTGCATACCTATAATATTAGTAGCAATTTCTTTGGCTTTATTCAGGTTTGGGCAAATTTAACCCCGCCTCCTTTACCACGTCCTCCTGCATGAACCTGCGCTTTAATTACAACGCCATCGCATTTGTAAGTACTCATTACTTCTTTGGCAGCGGCAACGGCTTGCTCAGGAGTTTTCGGCAACGATACCTTCTTGTACAGTAACGCCAAAACTCTTTAATATACTTTTGCCTTGATATTCATGGATATTCATTCTTCAGAGATTTAATCCGCCAAAAATAATTGTTTTTATCAAGCAGAAGCTACTTTTTTCAATTTATTAAGCTTAATACCTAATGCCCATAAATTAAGTCATCGGCGAAACAAAAAATTGATATAATTTTAGCCGGACATTTTCTTAAAAAGACACTATTATGAAGCCTGCTATTTGCAATTTATTCAACATAAAATACCCCATTATACAAGCCGGCATGATTTGGTGCAGTGGCTGGGAACTTGCCTCGGCAGTTAGTAATGCTGGTGGATTAGGACTTATTGGCAGCGGAAGTATGTATCCCGAAGTATTGAGGGAACATATACAAAAATGCAAACAGGCAACCAACAAGCCTTTCGGGGTAAACGTGCCACTTCTTTACCCGAATATTGAAGAGCACATTAAAATTATTATTGAAGAGGGGGTTAAGATTGTATTTACCTCAGCAGGAAATCCTAAAACATGGACCCAGCATCTTAAACAACATGGAATAACGGTTGTGCATGTGGTAAGTAACGTAAAATTTGCCCTAAAATGCCAGGAAGCAGGTGTAGATGCTATTGTTGCTGAAGGCTTTGAAGCAGGTGGACACAACGGACGTGAAGAAACTACTACACTTGTTTTACTGCCTATGGTAAAGAAAGCTATAAAAATACCTATGATTGCCGCAGGCGGAATTGGTTCAGGAGCATCTATGGCAGCGACTTTTGCCTTGGGTGCCGATGGGGTGCAAATAGGCAGCTTGTTTGTTACTACTCAAGAATCATCCGCACATCAAAATTTTAAAGAAGCTATTATTAAGAGTAATGAAGGCGATACGCAGCTTACCTTAAAACAGCTCACCCCTGTGCGATTGATTAAAAATAAATTCTTTAAAGAAATAGATGATGCCGAAAAGCGTGGGGCAAGCAATGAGGAATTAGAAAAACTATTAGGGCGTGCCCGTGCCAAAAAAGGCATGTTTGAAGGCGACTTAGAAGAAGGTGAACTTGAAATTGGGCAAGTTAGTGGTGCTATAAAAAAAATACAACCTGTTGCCGTAGTGATAGAAGAATTAATAAAAGAATGTAAAGAAACCCTAAACGCTTTGAAGCAAGTAGAGTTTTAACTATCCTAGAAAGAAAAAATAAGCAGGCCTGTAAGCCGGGTTTTGTTCCGCTTGCGCGGCTTCTATCATTTATCTGGTCGGCCTACCCATTGCGGCGTGTTACAAGTAACACATAAACGAGCTGCTTAAACCGCAACTTATTTGGCTTTTCAACCCCTAAGGTTTTCCTCACAAAGCATTGCTGCCGCTGTGCGTGAGCTCTTACCTCGCGTTTGCACCCTTACCATACCAAGGCATGGCGGTATATTTTCTGTGGCACTGTCTGTTATGCTAAGTTACCTGTTGCATACCCTCTTTTTCAAAAGGTTAGGTGCCCTGTGTTGTCCGGACTTTCCTCTGCGGGTATTCCCACAGCGATAGAACGGCCTGCTTAGGGCAAAGATAGGTAAAAAACATCCCTAAATCCAACTTGCCGATAGCTTTATGCATTTCCCTTATCACGTAGCTGAGAATAAACATCATCCGAAGCTATGCTGAAGTGTTCTTTAACGTTTCGTTAATGCTCTAACCCCAACCAGACATCGGTTTGAAGCAACCTCACATAGCTCGTAGCGATACTTGCATAGCTTGCGGCGATGGAAGCATTATTGAACGCGATGCAAGCATAATTTTGTAGCAACCTCCCTCCGCTTAACGCGATGCTTGAACAGCTTGTTGCGATGCAAGCATAATTGAATGCGATGCAAGCATAATTTTGCAGCAACCTCTCTCCGCTTAACGCGATGCTTGAACAGCTTGTTGCGATGCAAGCATAATTGAATGCGATGCAACCAAAATCTTCAATCATTCAAGCAACGCATGAAGCGATATAAGGATGATTGAAAGCGATGCAAGGATAGCTTTAAAGCATGCAAGGATAATTGAACGCAATGCAACCAAAATCTTCAATCATTCAAGCAACGCATGAAGCGATGCAAGGATAATTGAAAGCGATGCAAGCAAAATCTTCAATCATTCAAGCATCGCGTGAAGCGATGTAAGGATGCTAACGAGCGATGCAAGCATAGCGTTGATTTTACCACTATTTATGCCTCTAAAACAGCTTGCTTGCTTTAAAATTGGCAGAGGGTCGTGCTTTATTGTTTATATTGTAAAAAACATTTACTTTTAACCATATTTCAGACAGCGTGAGAAAAGTATTACTTCTTATTGCCATAGTATTTTGTTTTGGCGCGCGCGGGCAAATAACAACAATTTTAAATTTTAATGGGTCTAATGGAAATGCTCCAAATGGGGATTTGTATTTTGATGGGACATATCTTTATGGGATGACCCAGATTGGAGGTACAAATAGTTTAGGCAACATATTTAAGATAAAGCCTGATGGGACAGGGCTTACTATATTGTTGAATTTTAATGATTCAAATGGTAGTAATCCAATGGGTGGATTAATTTCGGATGGAACTTATCTCTATGGGATGACTGAAGTAGGTGGGCAATATAGTAAGGGGGTTTTATTTAAAATAATGCCAGATGGCTCTAATTATACAAAATTGATAGATTTTTATGGCACAAATGGTAGTGGCCCAAACTGTTCTCTTTACTATGATAGTACTTATTTATATGGGGTAAGTCCTTTTGGTGGAGGAAGTCAGGATGGCAACATATTTAAAGTAAAACCAGATGGTACTGGCTTTTCTAATATTTTTACATTTATTGGTACAAACGGAGCAGGACCTTATGGAAAGTTAATTTCTGATGGCACTTATTTATATGGAATGACAAGTGCGGGAGGTTCGAATCTAAATGGAGTTGTGTATAAAATTAAACCAGATGGAACTGGGTACCAAATCATATACAATCTAGGCAGCAGCACAAATGGTCAAAACCCATATGGTTCTCTTTATTATGATGGTACCTATTTATATGGGATGACAAACGAGGGGGGTGCAACTGATAATGCTGGAGTACTTTTTAAAATTAAACCTAATGGTTTAGGTCATAGCATTATACTTAACTTTAATGATACTAATGGCGCAAACCCACATGGGTCATTAATTTCCGATGGAACGTATTTATATGGAATGACAGAATCTGGTGGGACGCTTGGAAATGGGGTAATATTTAAGATAAAACCGGATGGCTCTAGCTATAGTAAATTAATAGATTTCAATGGCAATAATGGTGCAAACCCATACGGGTCATTAATTTCTGATGGAACGTATTTGTATGGAGTGGCTGAAAATGGTGGTATTGTTTTTGGTAATGTTTTCAAGTTCTGTATATCCAGTATTTGTGGTATGGGAATAGAATACGTTAATAATCAAACAGGAAACTTTATATTGTATCCCAACCCAACTAATTCAATTATTAATGTACAGTTGGCAGCGACTGATGAGTTGGCTTTAGAAATGCAGGTTACAGATATTTTGGGCAATACTGTAATTAAAAATTCTGACATCAAAACTCAAAATTGTAAAGTAGATGTAAGTGACTTAAACAGTGGTGTTTACTTTGTGCGAGTGGGTACTACTATTCAGAAGTTTGTGAAGCAATAAATATCTCTTTAGGGGTAATCAAACGAAAAACCCTCGCCGAAGCAAGGGTTCTTTTATATAAAGATTACCATGGCAATGATAATAATTACTCTACTGCTGCTAAAACAGGTTCGGCATGCCCAACTATTTTTTCTTTAATAACGTGCTCTATTTCGGCAGCTAACTCGGGGTTATCGTTAAATATTTGTTTAACCGAGTCGCGCCCTTGTCCAAGTTTGGTATCGCCGTAACTAAACCACGAGCCGCTCTTTTTAATAACGTTAAGCTCTACACCCAAGTCAATAATCTCACCTGTTTTGCTGATACCTTCTCCGAATATAATATCAAACTCTGCCTGACGGAAAGGAGGAGCCACTTTGTTTTTAATAACCTTTACGCGGGCGCGGTTACCTACCACGTTTTCTCCGTCTTTAATTTGTCCTATACGGCGTATATCCAAACGTACCGAAGCATAGAATTTAAGCGCATTACCACCGGTAGTGGTTTCGGGGTTACCAAACATTACACCAATTTTTTCGCGCAACTGGTTGATGAAAATAACACAGCAATTAGTTTTGCTGATAACACTGGTAAGTTTGCGCAATGCCTGACTCATTAAGCGGGCATGTAAACCCATTTTGCTGTCGCCCATCTCCCCTTCAATTTCTGATTTTGGGGTAAGTGCGGCAACAGAGTCAATCACAATTAGGTCTATAGCCCCCGAGCTGATTAGGTTTTCGGCAATTTCTAAAGCCTGCTCTCCGTTATCGGGTTGAGAGATTAAAAGGCCTTGTGTATCAACACCTAATTTCTCGGCATAAAAACGATCGAAAGCGTGCTCTGCATCTATAAAGGCAGCAATACCGCCATTTCTTTGGCAATTGGCAATAGCATGTATAGTCATGGTAGTTTTACCCGACGACTCCGGCCCGTATATTTCTATTACGCGTCCTTTTGGTAAACCGCCAACGCCCAGTGCAATATCAAGTCCAAGAGAACCTGTACTGATAACTTCCATGGCTTCGGTTTGGGTATCGCCTAACTTCATTACGGTACCTTTACCGTATGTTTTTTCAAGTTTATCTAAAGTAAGTTGCAGGGCTTTTAGCTTTTCTACATTAACCTTTTTTGCATCATTTACTTCTTCGTTTTTCTTAGCCATGTTTATTCGTTTTTAATTATTAATTTTTTATTTGCACTCATGTATTCGCTTCGCTCGGCTGTTAAGTTTTGGTTTGGCAAAGGTATGCTAAAGAACAATACGAATTTTAAAAAACTAAAAATATTAGCAATATATAGTTATATATAATTGATAATCAGTATAATTAATTTTATCATTGTTTTACAACAAAATTATGTGCTAAAATAATTTGCAATTAAATAATTTGATTTAAAGGCGCTATTCCTCAGCATTTTAATACCCAAAAAACCTACAGATTCTCTTAACTTTTTGTTTCTTTTCGTCAAGGAAAAGAAAATATAAGAGGTTTTCTAATGAAATTAATAAGCGAATAAGGTTATTTAACACTCTTACTTTGATAAGTACAGCTAAAAAAGTCGTATATTTAAGATTATATTAATATCATTGCACATACAACATTTTTAAAGAATGTGCGTTATTACATAAATGAGGGGCTCTATTATATATCTGTTTGCTTTTATGCTCTCCCCTCTCCTTTGGAGAGGGGCTGGGGGTGAGGCCTTTGCGCAACAAACCATGCAGGATGACCCTATTGCCGCTGCATTAGACAGCCTTTCTACTCAAAAAATACTGGATAAACTATATGCCAAGCCTTCTGCACAAAAGAACAAATACAATTATGCACCTGATTCTATACCCCGCTTTGAGGATTTTGTATATGAAAACCGCTTAGCCAAGTTGATGCGGCATCTCCCTTTGATTTGCAGTTTAATGCCACTGTAAAGCCTTATATAGAGCTATATGCCATTAAAAAGAGAGGCTTAATGTGCAAAATACTGGGTTCGTCCCAACTATACTACCCCATGTTCGAGCAGATATTTGATAAGTATAACATTCCTTTAGAGTTAAAAAATCTGGCTGTCATAGAATCGGCATTAAGTCCTATAGCCCGTTCAAGAGCAGGCGCATCAGGTCTTTGGCAGTTTATGTACCCCACCGGAAAGCTGTATGGTTTAAACGTAACTTCCTATATTGATGAGCGTTCTGATCCCTATAAAGCAACTATAGCTGCAGCAGAGTACCTGAAAGATTTATACAAAATGTTTAACGACTGGCAAATGGTATTGGCTGCTTATAATGCCGGTCCGGGAACCATTAACCGCGCTATACGCCGCAGCGGAGGTAAAAAAACCTATTGGGAAATACGCCCTTATCTTCCCTTAGAAACGCAAGCTTATGTCCCTGCTTTTATAGCCGCCAACTATGTAATGAATTATTATCCAGAACATAATATCTATCCCGATGTTCCACGTAAAACCTATTTTGAGTTAGATACGGTTATTATTAAAGAACCTCTTTCTTTTGCGCAATTGGCAGGTGTTTTAGATGTAACCGTAGAAGAGATACAGTTTTTTAACCCGGTTTATAAAAAGCAAATTATACCCGCAGGAGGCAATGTACTTACTATGCCTAAAAATGTAATTGGAAAGTTTGTTACTAATGAAGAAGAGATATACGCCATGCTTCGTAAACAAAACGAAGAACAAAAAAACTTGGCGCTAACTCAGGTTAAAGAAGTACAAATTACTTATGTAGTAAAGCCCGGTGATAAGCTGAGTACTGTGGCACGTAAATATGGAGTTTCTGTAAGTGATATTACCACTTGGAATTTAGTGGGTAAAAAAGGATTGAAACCGGGTAGAAAACTTGTTATTTATAAAACAGAAAAACCTATAGTGCCTAAAGACTCTGCACTGGCAAATAAAAAGAATGAATAACGCCAACTCAGCAAACAGCAGATAAAAAGCAATTGGCTGAAAATATAAGCAACAACGCCTCTGTCGGCATAACTAATGAGACTACCTATACTGTGAAGCAAGGAGACTACTTCTATAAGATAGCCCGCGAACATAATATAACCGTAGATGATCTACTTCAATTAAATGGGCTTAACAAAAATGCTATTCTATCCGCAGGGCAGGTATTAAAGCTTAGCAAATAGAATTTATTTGTTGCTGGTTTTACTTTACTTAGCATAGTCTAAATGTAGGGTCATTATATTAATCTCGCAAGTATAATTTACTCTATCTGCAAAATAATCCCGACTTTTGCTTGAGCTTGCCAACAAAGAGAAATGGGTGCTGAGAGTAAGTTAGTTTTTACCCCCGTAGCGGAAAAAGTAAACCAAGGAAAAAACCTTTCGGTAAAGGGATTGTGCGGCTCGGCCTGGAGCTTTTTGTATGCCCATTGCGCTCAGGATTTTGAAAAGAACCTAAGTTATATATTTGCAACAACAACGAGGATGCCTTTATGTGCTGAATGATTTGCAGGCACTGCAGGATAAAAAACCCTTGTACCTGCCCTATAGTTATATAAACGCTTACGATTTTGAAAAGACGCAAACGGCATCGCAACAGCAGCGATTAGAAACGCTGGAGAAAATAACATCGAGCGACAAACGGAATATTATTGTTACCTACACCGAAGCGCTATTTGAAAAGATACCCAACAAAAATTCGCTAAGCGAAAACACGTTTAAGATTGCTGTAAAAGAAAAACTGTCTATTGAGTTTCTGGAAGAGTTTTTGTTTTCGTATAACTTTAACCGTGTTGATTTTGTGGCACAGCCCGGCGAGTTTGCCATACGCGGCGGTATTATTGATGTGTTTTCGTTTTCGTCTAACACGCCTTACCGCGTAGAGTTGTTTGGCGATGAGATAGAATCTATCAGAAGCTTCACCCCGTTACGCAGCTCTCTATAGCGCGTTACGACAGGGTGGTGATAACACCCAACATTACCAGCGAAGATTTATCGGACAATAAGATTTGCTTTTTAGATACCCTGCCCGATGCCGATACCTTGCTCTTTATTAAAGATGCTGCTTACCTGTTGCAAAAAACAGAGCAGTTGTTTGATAAAGCCGTTACGGCTTATGAGGCTTTGACAGAAACCGTTCAGCAGGCACCACACAAACTTATTTTGCAAAGCAGATGAATTGAAAGATGCGCTGCAAAAAAAGCAAACGGTTGAAACAAATACCAACCCTTTGTTTGCGGATGATACGGTAGAGTTTAATCAGCAGCCCCAGCCTTCTTTTAATAAGAACTTCGAATTGCTTTTTAAACACCTGTTGGAAAACAAACAAAAGGGCTACAGCAATTTTTTATATACCGATACCGAGAAGCAGGCAGAGCGTTTGCGGCAAATACTAAGTGATGTATCGAACACCAACCGTGTGGTAGAAAATTTGTTTGAAACCATACACCTTAGCATACATGAGGGTTTTATTGATTACACCAACAAAGTAGCCTGCTATACCGACCACCAGATTTTTGAACGTTACCATAAATACAAAGCTCCGCAATCGTTTCAGAAAACAGGTGAAGCGCTTACCCTTAAAGAACTGCAAAGCCTTAACCCCGGAGATTATGTGGTGCATATAGACCACGGTATTGGTCGCTTTGCAGGCTTAGAGAAAATAAAGGTTGGCGATAAAACACAGGAAGCTGTTAAGCTGGTGTATAAAGATAATGATGCAGTATATGTAAGTATTACCTCGCTGCACCGCATTGCCAAATATACCGGCAAAGAAGGACAGGTGCCGCGTATGGATAAGCTGGGCTCTACGCACTGGCAAACGCTTAAACAAAAAACCAAAACACGTGTTAAGCAGGTTGCCTTTGATTTGATTAAGCTGTATGCCAAACGCAAAGCATCAAAAGGACATGCCTTTGCACCCGATACGTATTTACAAAATGAACTGGAGGCTTCTTTTATTTATGAAGACACCCCCGACCAGGAAAAAACAACGGCCGATGTAAAGCGCGATATGGAAAAACCATATCCTATGGATAGGTTAGTTTGCGGAGATGTGGGTTTTGGTAAAACCGAAATTGCCATACGTGCCGCCTTTAAAGCAGCCTGTGATGGTAAGCAAACTGCCATTCTTGTTCCTACAACTATTTTAGCACTACAACATTATAAAACATTTGCCGAACGCTTTAAAGATTTCCCGGTGCGGGTGGATTATGTGAATCGTTTTAAATCTGCCAAAGAACAAAAAGAAACCCTAAGAAATTAGAAGAAGGCAAGGTAGATATTTTAGTAGGCACACATAAGTTGCTTAGTAACCAAATTAAGTTTAAAGATTTAGGCCTGCTTATTATTGA
>CAVXOV010000026.1:0-12247 GCA_963763345.1 uncultured Candidatus Saccharibacteria bacterium | reverse complement strand
CGTTACCCTACGCAACAAACGCATTAGAGCCGCATATTGATACAAAAACCATGGAAATTCACCACGGTAAGCATCATCAGGCTTATGTAACGAACTCAAATGCTGCCATCGCAGGCACTGATGCTGAAAAAACTAAGCATAGAAGAAATATGTAAAAATATTTCTAAATATCCTATGCCTGTCTAATAATGGGGGCGGTCATTTTAACCACTCTATGTTTTGGAAATTAATGAAACCAAAAATGGTGGCGGCAGCCCAACAGGGAGTGCTTGCAGTAGGCTATTAATAAGCATTTTACTAGTTTGGAAGAGTTTAAAAAGCAATTTGGAGCTGCAGCTACAACACGCTTTGGTAGTGGATGGGCTTGGCTTTGTGTGAAAAGTGATAAGACATTGGCGTATCGTTTTTACGCCTAATCAGGATAATCCTTTAATGGATATTTCAGATTGCAAAGGCACTCCAATTTTAGGATTAGATGTTTGGGAACATGCGTATTACCTGCATTACCAAAACCGTCGCCCTGATTACGTAGGCGCTTTTTGGAATGTAATTAATTGGGGTGAGGTAAGCGATAACCTTTACAAAGCAACCAATAAATAAGCTTTGTTAAATTTTACTTTAAAAGGATTTGCATATTTATGTGTAAATCCTTTTTACTTTAATCATAAAAAGATGACTGAACATAGCGAAGAGAAAATAAGAAAGGCCTTTAAAATAAAGACTGAGAGCCAATAAAAGCTCCCTCGATACGTTGGCGGATATTCCGAATAATGAGCGAGTTTGTAGATGGCTTTGAACGTCATGGCACTATTGGGCCGTGCGTATCTGCTATTTGGTAGTGCACGCACTAAACCTGATAACCCTTATTATTTGCTTGCCGAAGAAATCGCTTTTCCTATAAATTAACGCTTGAAGGATATGGCGTTATTACAGGCGGTGGGCCGGGGTTACATAAGACCGCTAACAAAGGGGCCATAGGTGGTAATGGAAAATTAATTGGATTTGAATATTTTGAATTACCCTTTGAGCAGGAACCAAACCCTTATGTGGATAGAGATAAGAGTATTAATTTCCATTATTTCTTTGTAAAAAAACCATCTTCCTAAAATACTCACAAGGCTTTATAGCCATACCCGGTGGTTTTGGTACCATGGATGAGTTGTTTGAAGCTCTTACCTTGGTACAAACTAATAAAATAGGAGAGTTTCCTGTGGTATTGGTAGGTAAAAAATACTGGCAGGGTTTATTGGATTGGATAAGATCTACCATGATGGAGGTTGAGCATAATGTAAATGAGGCAGATTTACAACGCTTGCATATAGTAGATACGGCAGATGAAGCCGTTCAGGTAATAACCCAGTTTTATGCTAAGTATTTATTGAAACCTAATTTCTAATCTCTAACCAAAAACTGTTTAAATAAGAAAGCCGCTCTTAACTCAAGAACGGCTTTCTTATTTTTATAAATTTGGTTTTACTTGGTGGCTCCGTAGTATTTTATATAACTACCCATTTTAAGGAAGTAATACTTACCACCACTAATAATGGTATCTCTATATTTTATAGCATTTATTTGCAAGATAAGACTTGTAACATCATACTACTTGGATACCCCGTAAAAGTATTTGGTTTAAATGCTACGGAATCAACTGTAGCTGCTACGGTTGTTTGGTATAGAAAAACCCTGTAGCATCCTTTAATATAATATTTACAGAATCTGCATTGAAAACATAACCCCTTATAGGCACTATCCACTGCGCAGTTTTATTATATGCAAAATTGGTAGCATACAATAACGAATCACTTAAATAGGTATTTATAGCGAAACATTATGTTTATAATAGGCAATATCTGCAGAGTAATTAGGATTTGCTTAAAAAGTAGGACTCCATAATTGGGTATACAGTAGGTTGGGCGGGTACTAGTAGGTAAAGTTTTTGGATAAATTGGTAACGAATTATCATCTCAATTTTGGAATAGAATTTGTATAGAACAGGGTACACTCCGTTTAAATGTATAATTAAAACCCAATGCCGCCTTTACCTTTTATTTTCCATGATGTTGAACCCGAAAGGCCAATACTATAATTTGTAGCAGATGATAAATAAGAGTAAGTACTCGATTTGAGCCGTAAGATTCAGCACTGTTGAACGAAACAGAGTCAGCATCTATTAAACTACTAAAACTACCCGGGAGACTTGCAAATTTAGCCATTCCATATTCGTAGTTGTTCTGAAACGGAGTTACAATAACTGTTTTTTATCGTGCACCTGTACTGCAATTAGTATAGCACTTGGCGCCATTATTATACTTGGAAAAGAGGGGTAATGTAAACCAAATCATTGTAAGTACCACCCGCATTAGGAGGAGAAGGAAACGGACCTTCATTTACTTTTTTACACCCTGTAAATAAGAATATTGATAGCAAAGTAAGTACAACAACTGAGTAATATATTTTCTTCATAATAACTGTTAAAATAAGATTCTTTAAATGTTTACTTTAGAGTGCAATTTTAGGTAAAAATTAAATAGTAGCCAATAAATGGGTAAAGAATTTTTTTAACGGTCGATTTTAAAAAAAAACGGTCAAATTCTACCCTAATCCTCTTCTATGTAGTTTAAATCTTTGCCAAAAGTCTCTTCTAAATGATAAAGTGAAAAAAAGGCAATACTTAAAATAATTACTCCGGTTACAATAGTTGCTGTTAAACCTTCTTTACCAAAAATCATAGTCATTAAAGTAAGTAAATAAGTAATTAATATAGTTGAACCTCTTACAAAATTGGGAGCAGTAGTAGTTGCTGTAGAGCGGATATTTGTACCAAACAACTCTGATGCAGTGCTAATAAAAACCGTCCAATAGCCGGTTGCAAGACCTATAAATACAATACATCCATAGAATACAGACACTGACCTGCCCCCGATAAGAAAATATACAGCTATAGCTAAAACGGTTAGAGATAGAAAAATAAACAGGGTTTTCTTTCTGCTTTTAAGATAATGAGAGACAGCCCCGCAAGTTAAATTACCCATGGTAGTGGCCGCATAAGCATACATAATGGCCTTTCCGCCGGTTATTAGTTTCGCATTGGCTGGGTTTCCGCTTAGTTTGGCAAATATTTCGGGAGAAAATATGACTAAAGTACCCATAGCATACCAAACGGGTACAGTTAAGAAGATAATGCAAAGGTATTTTACCAGTCTTTTTCGGTTACTAAACAAAAGAAGGAAGTTACCTCTGCTAACTTTATCTTCTTTGATGTTTTTATACATGCCCGATTCAAACACACCAATGCGAAGAAACAGTAATATCAAACCCATTATTCCGCCAAAGAAGAAAGAATAGCGCCAGCTGGGAAATATATCACTCATAAAACCTGCCACTACTGCACCAAATACGCCAACGGTAGCTACCATCATGGTACCTAAACCCCGTCTTTCTTTGCTCATGGTTTCGCTTACTAAGGTAATGCCTGCACCCAACTCACCTGCTAAACCAAAACCCGAAACAAAGCGTAAAGCTGCATACCAGTCGGTTGAGTTCACAAAACCATTGGCTATATTGGCTATAGAATATGTTAAGATAGAGCCAAACAAAACAGATAATCTTCCTTTTTTATCTCCGAGAATGCCCCAAAACAAACCGCCAACAAGCATACCTGCCATTTGCCAGTTTAGTAATTGTTTGCCATAATAGGCATTTAACTCGGCTAATTTCTCTGCTGTAAGGTTTTGAAATTGTAGGGGAAGTATCTCATTAAGACTATGGGTGCGTTCGATACCAAAGAGTAATAAATCATATATATCCACAAAATAGCCCAGTGCAGCTACAATAATCAGTTTATTTAATGCTTTAGATTGATTCATTTACTGTATGGCTTTCAAACTTAAATCAAGGCTATTAACATGATGGGTAAGTGCACCTATGGATATAAAATCTACACCTGCTAAGGCATAATCTCTTATGGTCTTTTCAGTTATGCCCCCCGAAGCTTCTGTTTCATATTTGTCATTAATAAGCTTAACCGCTTTTTCTACCAACTCAGGAGTAAAATTATCCAGCATAATACGGTTTACCTTGCCATGCTTCATTACCTTTTTTACATCATCTATGGTTCTACACTCTACTTCAATAGCTAGTGTAAGGTTATTCTCTTTCAAGTATTTGTTTGAGGCATCAATGGCCTGAGTAATCCCCCCCGCAAAATCAATATGATTATCTTTTATTAAAATCATATCAAACAACCCGTAACGGTGGTTGGCTCCTCCGCCAATAACCACAGCCCATTTCTCGAAAAAACGAAATAGTGGGGTTGTTTTGCGGGTATCAATAACTTTGGTTTTTGTGCCTTTGCAAAGGCTTTGCAGATAATTTGTTTTGGTAGCAATACCACTCATGCGCTGCATAATATTTAAAACAAGTCGCTCGGCAGTAAGTAGTTGATTGGTGGGTCCGCTTACCGTAAAAGCAATATCTCCTGTTTTAACGCGTGTACCGTCTTTTATTTTCTCGTCAAATTTTATTTCATCACTTACATCGTCAAATATAAAACGGGCGGCTTCAATTCCGGCAATAATACCATCTTCTTTTACCAACAAATGCATCTTTCCGGTTTTATTATCCGTAAGGGTTGCTCTTGTGGTATGGTCTCCTGTGCCTACATCTTCGGCAAATGCCTCTCGTATAAAATCATTAAAATTAAAATGTGCCTTATGTTGCTCTATAAAGGAGGGTATCATATACTTATTTTAAAATAGCATAAACAAGGCCAATAATAATGCAGGTCAAAATAGCAAAAAGGAGAAGCTCTAATTTTGGTGGTATTTGTTTTTTAGGTGAATAGGTGTATTCTTTTCTAGCCATGCTGCAAAAATAACAATTATAGAGTTAGCCAATTATAGAATTGTAGATTTGTGGGGTTGTATATTGATACGTTAAATTACCAACTGAATTACATGAAAATAATTCTTCTTCAAATAGATAAAACCGACCAAAGCTTTGTAGAACAAGGTGTGCATGAATTCTGTAAACGCCTTACTCGCTATGTGCCTTTTGAAACCATAACCATTACCATTAATAAAACCATACGCAACAAAACCATTGAAGAGCAAAAGCTGGAAGAAGAAAAACAACTAAATGTTCACCTAACTAAGTATGATGTGGTTTTTCTGTTGGATGAGACGGGTAAAGAGTTCACATCACTTCAACTGGCTACACAAATACAGAACATTTTAAATTCGGGTAAAAAGAGCCTGTGTTTTGTTGTTGGAGGTCCATATGGCTTTACCGATACTTTACGCAAAAAACATGCCCTGATTAGCTTTTCTAAGTTCACATTCTCTCATCAGTTAATAAGGTTGTTGTTTTGCGAGCAGCTTTACCGTGCTTTTACTATCATAAAGGGAGAGAAATACCACCATCAGTAGTTTTACCTTACATTTTAAGGTTTTCACCCTTTGGTCTAAAGATTTCGCTAAATAGTGAAAGGGTTATACTAAATAGTATAAAGCTCTTGCTAATTAGTATAGAAGCTCTGCTAATTAGTATAAGGGTTTCGCTTAATAGTATAAGAGCTTTGCTTAATAGTATAATGCTTTGGCTTATTAGTATAATGCTTTGGCTTATTAGTATAGAAGCTTCGCTAAGTAGTATAAGGGTTTCGCTTAATAGTATGGGAGCTTTGCTTTATAGTATAAAGCCTAAAAAGCATGCTTTATTCACTAAATAACTATATTTAAGCCATGAAACGCCTCTTGGTTATATTCTTATGCTTAGTAAGTATTGGGTTTTATGTGGAGAGGGCTTGCTAAAAAAAACGCTAGAGATAAAAAAGGAGCTTGTAAAGATTGGAAAAAAGCAGGCGAGTTAGGCATTAAGGATACTTATGTCTTAATAAATAAATATTGCAGGTAATTTTATTTTGCAGTTAATAATATATTTAGCATTTTTGTGCTAAAATATTTAGTAATGGATAAAGTAGCCGAAAACTTTAAATTTTTAAGAAAGGTAAAAGGCGTTTCTCAGGAAATAGCCGCCGATGATTTGGGCATTCCCCGTTCGAGGTTTGCATCGTATGAAGAGGGTAGGGCAGAGCCACCTTACGGTATGCTGATAAAGATAGCGGGATATTACCACGTATCTATTGATGCGCTTTTGCGCGGAGATTTCTCTAAGTCCGACCCCGATAATCTTTTAAAGATTGGTAAGAACAGATTCCTGTTTCCTATTATGGTAGATAAAAAAGGAAACGATTACATAGAGGTTGTTCCGCTTAAGGCATCTGCCGGTTACTTAAACGGTTATGCCGACCCTGAGTTTATAGAAAATCTGCCTACCATGACATTGCCTTTTAATATAGTAGGTAAGCACCGTTCGTTTCCTATTCAGGGAGATTCCATGCCACCTGCCAATTCAGGAGATTATGTGGTGGGTAAATATGTAGAAAACTTAACCGAAATTAAAGATGGAAGAACCTATGTGCTTCTTACCAAAGATGAAGGAATAGTTTATAAGCGTGTTTACTCAAAAGTATTTAGAAATGCAGGGCATTTGGAGTTACATTCTGATAACCCAAAATACGAAACTTATCAGGTAAAACCTAAAGATATACTGGAAGTATGGGAGCACGTTTGTCTGCTAAGAACAAAAGATGTAAAACCCGATGATATTAACGTAGATAGTATGATTGGCTTCTTGCGCCAAATGAAAGTAGAGGTTAAGAAATAAGATATTAATAACTCTATTTGCACTTTTAGATTCAAATTAGTAGATTTGTCGTATAAACTTAAAACAAATAATTATGAAGAAAATCTATGTATTATTAATGTTGTTGCCTTTATTTAGTCTAAAGGCACAGGTACCAACGTGTTCATTAAACCCGACTTTTATCCATAATCATGGCGAAGGTATTTGGCCCGATAGCGCTCTGAACTTTGTGAGTGGGACAGTTGGGCAACCTTATCAACAAAACATTACTGTTAATGTGCCTTTGGATACAACTGTGTCAGGGTTTACTTGCACATATAGTTATTTTGAATTAAACGCCCCTTCAGGCAGTAGTAATTATGGTTTACCTCCAGGGCTTAACCTTGCTTGTACAGCTCATCCTAATTGGCAATTTCCGGGTAATGATTCTACCTGTATGATTATCTACGGAACTCCTACTACACCTGGTACCTATTCTTTAACTTTTGTTATAGGTGTTTATTGTACTCAAATACCGGGTACAGCTTTAAGTACTAAGACACTTTCTTATTATAAAATTATTATTAATGCAGCTACTGGCATTGAAACAAACGTTGTTAACTCTGTATTTAATGTTATGCAAAACAGCCCTAACCCTGTGGTTAATAATACTACAGCTGTTAAATTTACTACACCCACAGATGGTAAAGCTAAGATGAGTGTATTTAATATTACAGGACAAAAGATTGTTGATAAAGATATTTTAGTACAACGTGGTGAGAATAGTTATGATTTTGACGCTACAACTTTAGAAAACGGTATTTATCTTTATTCTATAGAGTTTAACGGACAAAAGCAAATACGCAGAATGGTGGTGGCTAAATAGCCTATGCACGATTTTGAAGTAACTGTTTTAGGTTGCGGTTCTGCAACACCATCGTTATTAAGAAATCCAAGTGCCCAGTTGCTTAATGCAGCCGGGCATTTTTTTTTAATTGATTGCGGAGAAGGAACACAAATTCAATTAAGAAAAAATAATATTAAAATTCAACGTATAAGTCATGTATTTATCTCTCATTTGCATGGCGACCACTATTTTGGTTTACTTGGGTTAATGCAAACCATGCACCTGTTAGGAAGAAAGACTAAGCTTACGTTGGTTTGTCCGCCCGAACTAAAAGAGATAATTGACTTGCAAAACAAACACTCTCAAAACACCATGGTTTATGAGATTGAATATATCTTTACTAACCCTAAGCAAGCAGAAAAGGTTTGGGAAGATGATAAGATAGAAGTTACTACTTTCCCATTAAGACATCGTATTAACTGCACAGGTTTCTTATTTAAAGAAAAACCTCATTTAAAGAATATTGATAAAGAAAAATTAAAGGAGTTTAAAGTGTCTGTATCCGAAATAAACAAATTACGTTTAGGATTGGATGCCATTGATGATAAAGGGAATACTGTAGTTAATACAGATGTTACTTTACCTATACATCCTCAGCGTAGCTATGCTTATTGCAGCGATACCAATTACTTTGAAGATATTGTTGAGCATGTGAAAGAAGTAGATTTACTGTATCATGAAGCTACCTTTTTAAATGCAGAACTTGAACGTGCCAAGAAAACATTCCACTCAACGGCTGAACAGGCTGCCACTATTGCAAGTAAAGCTAATGTAAAACAACTCTTATTAGGGCATTTCTCTGCACGTTATGGTAATACTGATGGTTTTATAGAAGAGGCTCAACCTTTCTTTTCTAATACCCTTGTTGCCAGGAAGGAACAACTTATAAAGTAATTTAAATTACTTTGCCAAGCCCTATCGACATACAAAAGTTTCTTCAGCAATCATCAAATACCAATTCAATTATTGATGTTCGTACTCCCAAAGAGTTTGAACAGGGTCATATTCCCGGCGCTGTAAACATTCCTCTTTTCAGTAATGAAGAAAGAGTTATTGTAGGCACTTTATACAAACAACAAGGCAAACAACCTGCTATTCTAAAAGGACTTGAGTTTGTTGGTCCAAAAATGACGGACATAATAATTAAAGCTCAAGCCATTACAAAAGATAATACTATTTATGTGCATTGCTGGCGTGGTGGTATGCGTAGCGGAAGTGTAGCTTGGTTATTGGAGTTGTATGGTATAAAAGTATTTACACTAAAAGGTGGGTATAAAGCCTTTAGAAGATATGTATTAGATAGTTTTGCTAAACAATACAATATCTTAATATTGGGAGGTAAAACAGGCTCTGCAAAAACATTGGTATTAGAAAAGTTGGCTGCGCTTAACGAGCAGGTTATTAATCTCGAAAAATTAGCTGCACATAAAGGCTCTGCATTTGGGGCTTTAGGAGAGAACAAACAACCTTCTCAGGAACAATTTGAGAATGAATTGGCAACAACTCTACAAAACATAAACAAGGAAAAACCTCTTTGGCTAGAAGATGAAAGCAGGCTGATCGGTAATAAAGTTATACCGGATGGATTATGGACGCAAATGCGTTTGGCTAAAACCATTTGTATGAATGTTCCTTTTGAGGATAGAGTAGAATATCTCACAGAAGAATATGGTAAATTCTCTAAAGAAGAATTAAAAATATCTATTGAAAAAATAACGAAGAGATTGGGACATCAACAGGCGCAGCATGCATTGATAGCTTTAGAGGAGAATGATTTAAAAACTACATGCCGGATATGTTTAAGTTATTACGATAAATCATATCAGCATGGAATGAATAAAAGAGAGAAGACAAGTGTTAAGCAAATTGATTTTGATAAATTAGATATTGATTTAATTGCGAACGAATTAATAAAGTACAAATAACAGATGGAAGAAATTAAACTTACACAGTATAGTCATGGCGCAGGTTGCGGATGTAAAATAGCACCTGCTGTGTTGGAGAATATATTAAAGTCGAGTGTGAGCGTTGTTTCTAATACCAATTTGTTAGTTGGAAATAATACTAAAGACGATGCGGCCGTTTACAACTTAGGTAATGGTAAAGCCCTAATAAGCACTGTAGATTTTTTTATGCCTATTGTAGATGATGCTTTTGATTTTGGAAGGATAGCCTCTGCTAATGCCATAAGCGACGTGTATGCCATGGGTGGGAAACCTATTTTAGCAACTGCAATACTTGGCTGGCCTGTAGACAAATTACGTGTTGAGGTGGCACAAAGAGTGCTCGACGGAGCTAAAACAATTTGTAATGAAGCCGGTATTCCCTTGGCTGGCGGACATAGCATTGATACCTTAGAGCCTATGTTTGGCTTATCTGTTAATGGTTTGATAGATATTAAGAACCTCAAAAAAAACTCTACTGCTAAAGAAGGAGACCTTATTTATATAACTAAACCAATTGGTGTGGGTATACTGGCAACTGCTTTAAAGCGTGGGGTTTTAAAAGAAGAACACAAAACTGTTTTTACTACTCACTTAACACAACTAAATAAGATTGGAGAACACTTCGGTGAATTATTCTACGTTACTGCCATGACAGATATTACCGGATTTGGGTTACTAGGACATCTTATTGAAATGGCCGAAGGGGCTAAGCTGTCTGCAGAACTTAATTATGCTTCTATTCCTTTAATTAATGGCTTACAGGATTACATTGCTAAAATGATTGTACCGGATAATGCTTACCGAAACTGGAATAGCTACGAGAAGAAAGTGCAGGGCATAGGTGCGGAATCATTCTTCACTTTATGTGACCCACAAACGAATGGAGGGTTATTGGTTACCATTTCTGCTTCTCATCAAAAAGAATATGAAACATTTCTAAGAGAAAGCAATCTGAAAGACTTTGTTAAACCAATCGGAAAGATATTACCTAAAGCTGATACTGTAGTAAGTATTACGAATAGTAAATAGGTTACCCACAATAATTCTCATAAAATATCTTTAAAAAGAGAAAAACGTACTTTTGCTGTTAAATAGCTTCTCTGTGCAAAGAATACTTATTAAGAACATAAAGAAACTGGTTCAGTTGCGCGATGCACAAACCAACAAAATTTGTGGTAAGGATATGGATATCTTGCCTTGTATGGATAATGCTTGGCTGGCAATTGATAATGGTTTGATTGCTGATTATGGAAGTATGAGTGATTTTCCCGGTATTGCAGATTGGAAAGATTTATTGGTTATTGATGCTGAGAGCAAAATGGTGTTCCCAAGTTGGGTTGATAGTCATACCCATTTGGTTTATGCAGGCAGCCGCGAGCAGGAGTTTACGGATAGGATAAAAGGTTTGTCTTATGAAGAAATTGCACAACGAGGAGGAGGTATTTTAAACTCAGCAAAGAAGTTGCACAATGCCAGCGAAGAAGAATTGCTTCAACAGGCTTTGCCTCGTTTACACGAAATTATTTTGCAGGGTACAGGTGCGGTAGAAATTAAAAGCGGTTATGGGCTTAGTCTGGAAAGCGAATTAAAAATGCTTCGCGTAATTAAAAAGATAAAAGAGCAAACCAAACTTACTGTAAAATCAACCTTTTTAGGGGCACATGCTGTTCCACAAGCATACAAACAAAACAAGCGCGGTTATATAGACCTTATTATTAATGAAATGATTCCGGCAGTAACCCAAGAAAAACTAGCTGAGTTTATTGATATTTTCTGTGAACAAAACTATTTCTCTTTTGATGAAACCATAGAAATATTAGAAGCCGGAAGAAAACACGGACTAATACCCAAAGTACATGCTGAACAAATGAGTCATACGGGTGGTGTAGAAGCAGGTGTAAAATGCAAAGCTATTAGTGTTGACCATCTGGAATATGTGAATGATGCAGATATAAAACTGTTAAGCAACTCCGTTACTATGCCAACTATATTGCCGGGTGCTGCATACTTTATAAGCTTACCTAATCCTCCTGCACGCAAAATGATTGATGCTGGTTTGCCACTTGCCATTGCCAGTGATTTTAACCCTGGTACAAGCCCAACAGGTAATATGAACCTAATGCAAAGCATTGCCTGCATACAATATAAGTTAACTCCAAACGAGGCTATCAACGCATCAACCTTAAATAGTGCTTATGCCATGCACATTGAGAAAGAATTGGGCAGCATTACCATAGGTAAAAAAGCAAACCTATTTATTACCAAAGCCATTCCTTCTACTGATTTTATTTCTTATTCCTTTGGTAGTAACCTTGTGGAGACTGTTATACTCAATGGAGAAGTTTATAAGGGGTAAAAACATATGAGGCCACTACTCTTTATTAGTATACTTTTTTCATGTAGGTTAGTTGCGCAAAATCCTTTTATATATCCAATTGCAAAGGCATCAAATCAGATTGATACTACTTGGGGCAAAGTAATTAAAGATCCCTTACAGGTGGATGGAGAATATTACTTCTATCGAAACAACCGAGTGGTTGAAATCTGAGCAACAGCTTATTGAACAATATAAAAAAAATATATCTTCTTCTTCCCTAAAAGATTATATCACTAGCTATTCTCATTTGGAATTTAAGCGCTTAATAAAGCAAGGTAAATACTATTTCTTCTTTATGATAGATGATGCTAGCAAAACGCCTTCTCTTTACTA
>CAVXOV010000025.1:0-23240 GCA_963763345.1 uncultured Candidatus Saccharibacteria bacterium | reverse complement strand
TGACTGGTCTTTAAGTCTTCCACAGGTAGAGAAGAAAGAATATCAGATTTCTTCTAAGGAGAAGTTAGACAAAAGTAACTTTGCGATATGAAAAAACGACTCAAGCCTAGGCACCACCAACTGTTTAATATAGTGAGAAGGTAAACTAGATATTGGCGGTCATTTAGGGCAAGTAAAAATTATGACAGCTGGAAATGCTACGCATAATACCATTAACTATAGCGCTCAATTTGATTTATTAATGGCAATTGAGTTTTTCTTTGACAAAAGCGCTATGAAAAAAATGGCAACGGAGTTTGAGACTTACAACAACACATTTACTCCTCTTGATTTTGGGCGCAAAACTTTTGAAAAAGGAAAAAAGTCTGTTGAGATATTAGGAAAAGAACGTGGTGATAAGGCTTTATCAGAATTAAACCTATATGGTAAAAAAGCTGATAAGAAGTTTCCGGATGAATTGGAAAATCTATTTTCCTTGGTGACGTGCAAATGGTTTACAACAGTAAAACAAAATCCTTTCTTGAAAAGGGCAAATTGTGTTGCGGATTTATTTAAGAATGGAGTATTTATCGTTATGTTCCGGGCATTATTCAGGAACAAAATCAGGAGACATATTGGATATGTATTTTGAATTAGATCAGAACACATGGTATTACTTTAATTATTTAAAGGAGTATTAAGTGTTGTTTCCAGTAATCAGGCTTTTAATACAGATGTGAAAGAAGTAAAAGAAAATAAAAGCAGTATAAGGGCCTTTGTGATTTTTAATTTAACGTTTGTTTAGCCCCACTAAAAAAAGATCAGTTTGTTAAAAAACTAAAGCAATTAACGGGGCAAAAAGATGTAATGTATTAATCATAGGTATAAATCTTAAAAATAAAACTACACGTTTTTTTGTTTTTGCTTCGGCGCTTTATTTAGGATGTATTTGTTGCATGAGTTGGTTATAAAACCTCACACCTTTATATATATGAGAAGCTTATCAGCTTTATTTATAGCAAATGCTGCATTTATATTAAAACTAGCAGGCTTCTCCAGTTAATTAAAGTTTAGAAGACAGCAATATGCAGCTTATTGGTATTGATGGTGCTACCCATACGAATTGGTAGCCCTTGTAATGCGCTTACCTTATTTATGTTTTTCTCACTGTTTGTGATGGTATTTCCGGGAAGTATTAAAAAAAAAGTGGTCTATTCCGCTGGGGGTTATCATAATACATATTGCTAACGTTTTGCGTGTGGTAGCTTTAATAACCATAAACTTTTATGCGCCACAGCACATTGAATTTAACCACACCTACACCTTTACCATTTTAGTTTACGGCATTATTTTTTTGTTATGGATGTGGTAAATTCTTCCTTAAAGGAAATTAAAAAACAAATGAACCGAAAAATTAAAATAGCCTTATTTGTTTTAGGTTTATTGCTGCTGGGGTTTTTCAGAGAAACGCTTTTTGTAAGCATTAATAGTGCTTTGTATGATAAGTTTTATCACGAAAATAATAATCGTGTGGTGTGTTTTTGTCTTTTTTAAATCTGTTTTCTTATCAAACTATTTATGTTGCCAAATGGTTTATTACCCCCTTGTTTGTATTGGTTTATTGGTTTATTCAGCGAAGATTTTTACTTTTACTTTTCCAACCAAAAAAGAATTGTATACTGGTTAGGCGTATTATATCTTTCTCTATTTTTACTGGCAGGAATTTTTTCGCAGCGGGATGGCTTTTGGGAAAAACAAATGATGGTTATACGTTTAGTCGTTTGTTTATGGGTCTTTTACTCTCCCGTTCCCTGCATGATTTTAATTCCGGCTATGTATCTTTACAAACAGCCGAACAAAGAGAATACATGAGCACAAAAAAATTATAAAGAGCGAATAAACTAATAACAATAATATATGAAAAGGGATTCTAAAATTTTTACCTTAATAAAAAAAGAACTTGATCGCCAGACTCGCGGCATAGAATTAATTGCTTCAGAAAATTATGTAAGCAACGATGTGATGAAAGCTATGGGCTCTGTTCTTACCTACAAATATGCCGAGGGCTTACCGCACAAGCGCTACTATGGCGGTTGCGAGGTGGTTGACGAAATAGAGCAAATTGCTATTGACAGACTAAAGAATTGTTTGGTGCTGTTTGGGCAAACGTACAACCACATTCGGGCGCACAGGCAAATGCTGCGGTAATGCTTGCCTGCTTAAAGCCGGGCGATACTATTTTGGGATTAAACCTTTCTCACGGAGGGCATTTAACACACGGTTCTCCGGTAAATTTTAGTGGAAAAATTATACCGCGCTACATTTTTATGGTGTAGAAGAAAAAACCGGACAAATCACGTTACGATACACTTAGAGCAACTGCATCGTGAAGAAAAACCAAAATTAATTATCTGTGGTGCATCAGCTTATAGCAGAGACTGGGATTATGTTGCTCTGCGTAAGAGTTGCCGATGAGGTTGGCGCTTTGTTAATGGCAGATATTTCTCACCCGTCCGGGCTTAATAGCAGCGGATTGCTGAACGACCCATTGCCTCATTGTCATATTGTAACTACTACTACACACAAAACATTACGCGGTCCTCGAGGCGGAATGATTATGATGGGTAATGACTTTCCAAACCCATGGGGAGAAAAAACACCTAAAGGAGAATTGAAAATGATGAGTGCGTTGCTTGACTCTGCTGTTTTCCCTGGTACTCAAGGCGGTCCGCTTGAACATGTTATTGCTTCAAAAGCTATTGCTTATGGCGAAGCGTTAACCGATGAGTATATGCACTACTGCGTGCAAATGGTTAAAAATGCGCAGGCTCTAGCAAAAACATTTACCGACTTAGGTTATAAAATTGTTTCGGGTGGAACCGACAACCATTGTATGCTGATAGATTTGCGCAACAAAAACCTGGCCGGAAAGGATGCAGAAAATGCATTAGGGCAAGCTGATATAACCGTAAACAAAAACATGGTTCCGTTCGATGATAAATCGCCATTTGTTACATCCGGTATTCGTATCGGTTCTCCTGCCATTACCTCGCGCGGATTAAAAGAAAAAGATTGTGTGAAGATTGTCGGATTAATAGACCATGTATTAAAAAATAAAGACAACGCTAAAGAACTGGCAAAAACTAAAACAAAAATTAATACAATGATGAGCAAATATCCTTTTGTTTGCAGATTAAACTCGGATGAAAAAAAAACTATTTCAATATGTTTTGCCCGCAGCCTTGGTTGCGGGTTTTTTATGCTTCTTTTTTTATGATGCCCTACATTATATTCCCAACAAAGATGACGGGTTTAATGATGAGTATGTAAGTAATTTAGGTGTTGTAGAAGCGGCTAAACTTTTTTTTTCTAATATAAACGGAAGGTGGTTTAGTCATGTTATTACCGCTATTACGTTTGCTTTTTTAAAACATAACTACATGTATTACGTTATGTATGTAACCGGCATCATGCTTTTGTTTGTAGTGTCTATAAGTGCCTTGTACAAAAACTACCAGCGCACTTTTTACAAAGAAAATATATCTGTTTTAAAATCGTTTGGGTTTGCATGGGTGTTTACTGCCGCTTTGTTTTTTTTATTGTTTGTGGGCAGGCAAGAGGCGTGGGCTTGGGTAAGCTCTGCCAACAACCATTTGCTTAGCGTAATACTTTCTGTGTTTCTTTTCTCATCATTGATAAAAGAAACCAACAGCATTTTAAATACCATTTGGGTTTGTATACTCGCTGCTGCCCTTGGCGGGTTGAACGAAGTTAATGCCACTTGCTGTGCAATGGCGACAGTTGGGTTATTTGCCTTACAAAAGTTTTATTACCCACAACTTAAACTAAGTAAACTAAATATGTCGCTGGCTATAATAATCATTGTCATATCTCTCGCCGTTAATGTTCTTTCAGGAGGCTACGAAAGTCGCATGAACAGCCTTCCTAATTTTACCCTGCCACAATCTATTAAAAACACGGCGCATACATTTGCGTTGCCGCTTATGCAATACCGTTTTATAGCGTTGCGTTTATTTGCCCTGATTACTTTTTTATTTTTTATTGATACAGATTTTTCTAATCTAAAACCCACTAAGCAGGATATAATTGTTGTGTTGGGGGTGTTTGCAATAATAACCATATCATTCTTTCTGCATTGCTATATATTAAGCGATATTGTTCCCTCACGTGGAGAAGTTTGGGGCTATACCCTTTTGTTGTTTATGCTGTTTGCTTTTGTGCACAAAAAGAAGAGCATACAAAAAAATGTTATAGATTAGAACAATTTTTGTTTACCATTTTCTTTGGCAATCTTTTTAGGTAAGATGCTAAAGGGGACTTTATGAAAATCTTTTAATACAGTGCCTAGCTGTTGCATATCCTCATCATCGGCGGCATAATACCATTCAACCTGAACTGTTTTTCCTGCAGCAGCAATACTGTCAAGTTTTTTTAAGATGTCATTAAAAAATTTTATTGAAGTAGAATTGACATACGCAAAATCGAAAATCAACTTTGTATTAGGGTTTGGATCGCTAGAATATTCTTTAACCCAATTTATTATATCATCATAAAAATTATGAGCTTCATCCGGATAAGAATATCCTTTGATCTCCATAATGGAACTTTCCTTGTCCAAAATCACCATGGGTGTTTGGTCTTTCGCCTCAATCTTAATCTTTCTCATGCGATTTAATCTATACTTAAATGCAAAAATACTGTTTTTATCTATTTATTTAATTCATCTGTATATCTCTTACTACCAATTGTAGTGTAGTGTTTCCGTTATAATGATTTTCGGCAACGGTATAACAAATACTTAACGGAACTTTCTTTTGGAAGAAAGATATAAAATCACCTTTATCAAAGGCAATAGCATGAAATTTTACGGTAGGGTTTTCCTGCTGGTACAACTCTAATTTCAAATGATTGGTGCCCACCACTCTTGCCCAACCGGTATCCAATACATTATCGGTAACAAAAACAGGTGTCATATTCTCGGGGCCGTGCGGGGCAAATTGTTTTAACACAGAAAAGAACTTAGGGCTTATTTCATTTAAATGAATATTTACATCCACGTCAATTTCAGGAATAAGGTCTTCCTCAGAAATTGTTTTACTTACTTCTTCCTCAAAACGATTTACAAACTCTTCTAAGTTTTCAGGTTTAAGCGTTAAGCCCGCCGCATGCCTGTGCCCGCCAAATTGTTCTAATAAATCAGCGCAGGATTCTATAGCTGTATGTATATCGAAATTCTTAACGGAACGCGCAGACCCCACCAGCATTCCGTCTGCTTTGGTAAGCACTATAGTGGGGCGATAATATTTTTCTATCAACCTTGATGCAACAATACCTACCACACCTTTATGCCATTCTTCATTATAAACAACCGTTGTTTTCTTAGCTATCAATTGCGGGTTAATATCAATCATATCAAAAGCCTGAGCGGTCATGCCCTGGTCTATTTCTTTACGATTGGTATTTGTTTGGTTAATGCCTCCTGCAAATCGCGCAGCTCTTCCTCGTTGTCGGTTAGCAATAGTTCTGCCGCCCGCATAGCATGGTCAATACGTCCCGCAGCATTTATACGAGGTGCTATAACAAAAACTATATCGGTTATGGTAAGTTCCTTTTTTAAATTATTTAACTGGTATAAAGCCCTGATGCCAGCCCGCTTCATTTTATTAAGCTCCTGCAAGCCGTAGTAACAAAGTATTCTGTCTCTCCGTTAACGGGTACAATATCAGCAGCAATACTAACAGCAACCAAATCAAGTAAGGGAATTAATTCTTCAAAAGGTTTGTTTAGTTTACTCTGCAGGGCTTGCGCCAGTTTAAAACCAACCCCGCAACCCGATAGCTCTTTAAAAGGATATCCGCAATCTTTTCTTTTAGCATCTAAAACAGCAAAGGCTTTAGGAAGCTCTTCTCCCGGAAGGTGATGGTCGCAGATAATAAAATCAACACCCACTTTATTTGCATAGTCAATTTTATCGTTGGCTTTTATGCCGCAATCTAAACTGACTATTAGCGCATACTTATTCTCTTTTGCATAATCAATCCCCTTAAAAGAAATGCCATAACCCTCTGCATACCTATCCGGAATATAATACCACGCGTCAGCGCCAATAGATTTTAAATAGCCGTACAATAATGCCACACTGGTTGTTCCATCCACATCATAATCTCCATACACTAAAATCTTTTCTTTGTTATTTATGGCCGTAATGATGCGAGCTACCGCCTTATCCATATCCTTCATTAAGAAAGGATCGTGCAACAAACTTAAATCAGGACGGAAGAATTCTTTTGCCGAATTAAAATCAGTAATGCCTCTTTGCAAAAGCAGGGTGACATTAACTCTGTCTGTGTTTATACCAGAAGCCAGCGCATTAATGTCATCGGTATCGGGTTGTTGTTTTAGTCTACGGCGCATGATAAATAGCTATCGTGCGTTGTGATAAACAGCCACAATATCATCATCGTCTTCCATTTTCTCAATCATGGTAAGCACTTCGGACTCCTGCTCGTCGGTAAGCTCTTTATAGGTTGTAGGAATAAATACTTTAGATGATTCTTTAATTTCAATCTTTTTGTCTTCCAAACCTTTTTGCATATTACCGAATTCGGTAAAAGGAGTTTGAATAATCAATTCATTATTCTCATCATCCCAGGTAAACTCTTCCGCACCAAAATCTATCAGTTCAAATTCGGTTTCTTCTCTATTTAATCCCACTGAAGAAACCTTGAACATGGCCTTTCTCTCAAACATAAAACTCACAGAACCATTGGTACCCAACGTACCGCCGTTGCGGGTAAAATACATGCGTACGTTTGCTACCGTTCGGGTAGGATTATCCGTAGTACATTCTACCAACACAGGCACCCCATGCGGAGCATAACCCTCATAAATAGCCTCTTCGTAGTTAGATACATCTTTATCTGATGCGCGTTTAATGGCAGCATCTATATTAGCCTTAGGCATGTTTGCGGCCCGGCCGTTTTGTATGCAAATACGCAGGCGGGCATTCGTGTCGGGGTGTGGACCACCGGCTTTCACCGCCATGGCTATATCTTTTCCAATTCTGGTAAATACCTTGGCCATTTTTGCGTAACGTGCAAACATGGTGTGTTTTCTCTTTTCAAATACGCGTCCCATTGTTCTAAATAATTTCCCCCAAAATTAAATTAATTTTCCTTTAAAAGCTTAGCGGGTTTTAAAAATGCCAGCAACACAATCATTAATAAACCTCCGTATGTTATTATTTTATAATGGTCATAGTACTGCCTGAACTCACCCAATAACAAATGTGCATTCGTAAGCAGGTAAATTATAATCAGTAACGAAAGAATACCCCAATCCATTTTATGCCTATGTATCTTAGAAACAAACAAACCGTAAATCACATACATGCTTGCCGGCATCATCATCAAAAAAGCATAATGCTGCTGGTGCGGAAAGATTAACGGTATCAGCAAAAAAATATACGATAGCTCCCAAAGCGCTTGCAGCTTATTGGGCGGAGGTGTAAACAACTTCCTGCGCAAAAAATAAAACACCAAACAAAGCAACAACAATCGTACTATCGTAATTGTGGCAACTACCGTGCTTACCCCAACGTTCACAATATTTCTTTTATACATAAGCTCATGTGGGTCGGGCACCTTATCCATTAATAAAGTAGGTATAAGCGTGGTTAAGCCGTTCAGCGTGGTTTCATCCGTATCAATCAAATGCTCTGTGTTTGATGGATTAATAGCCAATAGCCAGTCTTTAAGCAGCACCATATTAAACTCCCAACCGCAAACCAGCGCGGGCAGAAACAAAAACAGCACACACCAACTTACAATAAACGCACAAGCTTTCAGTTGCTTGTTATAAAACAAATAAGGCAGCAACACCAACGGAAGAAACTTAAAATTAATACCCAGCGCTATCAACGCCGCACCCCACAATACCTTGTTGGCATTAATTAACCTAAGCCCCTCCAGCATAAACAACAACATAAATATCGTCATCTGTCCGTTATGAAAATTATCCAGTATCAGCTTGGCCGAAAATACTACCGACAAGAAATCGAACCACCGCTTTTGTTTATCCCCAAAAGCATCAAAATTCAGGTAGCTCTTTATCAAGTTAAACACCCGCACAAACGCAAGCACATTCAGCGTAAGCCATAATACACGCGCCACATACACAGGCAAAAAAGTAAACGGAATTAATACCGCAGCAAACAGTGGACTATAAAAAAACCTAAAACCATCTTCGTAATGATGCACAAAAATATTGCCCCCCTGCATAAAATCTTTCGATGCCAGCAGAAAAATATCAAAATCCTGGTGCTGCTTTGTTTCCAACAAAATATAGGCAAGCAACAGCACAGGCAACACATATTTTAGGTAAGGAGACTTTAGCACCGAATAGTTTTCTTTGTTTCAAAAGTAGAATAAAAACGGCTGTGTTAAATAAGTACTTCTAAAACTTATTTGGGCGTTCCCTTTGATTACAAAGGTCGGGCTTTCCGTTCCAAGTCCTCGCCGATTACGGCTGTGGGCTTTCCACTACAATCCCATAACGCTTTACATAGTTAAAATTCAGAATGTAGGTATTAGTTTTGAAAAGAAAATTTAATCTCTTCGTCAAGTGTTTGGCAGTTTGTAGATAAGTCGAAGAGTTTATAAAACGCAGATTTATTATGTACAATAACATCAGGAAGCAAATCCAACTCTAGTTTTGCTTTAGGGTCAAGTCCAACGAACATTGGATAAGGCAGCTGAAAAATTAAGTTTGCAGCCCTTACAATGAGATGAAATTGAGGTTTTATACAATCTATGAGGTTTGTGTTTTTAATTCCATATAATTGTACCGATGGAGTTTTGTAATATTTATTTACGAGTATGTTTCTAGAAACTAACAACGGTATTTTATGATAATTATCGTTCTTATTAATTAGCCAGTCTATAAATTCCTTGTAATTTGGAATGTCTTCTTCTGGCATTGATCGAATTCCAATTCTAGCAAGCGATTTATATATGTTTATGGGATTAGCTTTTTGTCTACGAACTTTAAAAGTCGCTTCCTTTAATTCCCTATTGATTACAAAGTCTGAAGTATTATCAACAAGAAAACTTCTTTGGTTATTTACTATTTTTGCGGTTGTGCCTTTTTCTTCACTATTTTTTCTTGATTTAAAGGTCGGAACGCCATTTTTTGTTTTGATATTTAATAAGGTTGTAAACGGTGAAATGAAGGTTGCTAAATCTGTTTCATAACGAGCAAATATTTCATTGCAATTATCGCATTCGCAATTGCTCGAATAAGAGTTTCGTCCTAATAATTGCGGAACAAAATGCGGAATATTATTAAATGTAGTATCGTTTGAGCTCTTAGCACAAAATCTACATATTTTATTTACGATTGTTTTAGAAAATGTTTTTACTGAATCTGAATCAGTCACTAATTCATAAATATCATAAAAGTGTGGTTTCCTCTTTTCCATTATAAACCCTTTAAATCCATACCATATTTAGTTTTAATAAACAAATCTACCAAAATCTTCTTTTAACACAGCGGGCAGCCTTGCAACGTGCTACCGCAAGAAAAAGGTTTGCGGAACTATCCCCTATTTTTACAAAAAATGTAACTGGTTTGCGAAATCATCAGACTGATTTAACAAAAACTACGCACGTCTTGATAAAAAGTGTAACCGATTTGCAAAACCATCTGCATGGTTTAACAAAACATGTAAACGGCTTTCAAAACCATTTAACAGGGTTAACAAATCTTGCTCACGGCTTTAAAAACCATGTAACCGGTTTTCAAAACCATCTGCATGGTTTAACAAAACATGTAAACGGGTTGAGAAACCTTCCACATGGTTTTGCAAAAAGTATAAACGGCTTTTAAAACCATCTGTATGGTTTTACAAAAAGTGTAACCGGATGCATAAAAATGTCAAATTGGCGTGTTTTAGGATCGTTTTTTGATAAATTATTCCAGACTTTTTTATATTGTTTATCTATGCCTTTTATGGCATTTAATCATAACGTATAATCTTTTGTAATTTGCCCCCTCAATTAAAAATATGCAAAAGAAAATTTTATTATTGGGCAGTGGCGAGTTGGGTAAAGAACTCGTAATTGCTTTGCAGCGTTTGGGTCAGCACGTTATAGCGGTTGACAGTTATGCAGGTGCACCCGCCATGCAGGTAGCGCACGAGTTTGAAGTGATTAACATGCTGGATGGTGATGCGCTGGATAAAGTGGTTGCCAAACACAAACCCGATTTGATTGTACCCGAAATTGAAGCCATACGCACCGAGCGTTTTTATGAGTACGAGAAGCAGGGCATTACCGTTGTGCCAAGTGCCAAAGCCGCCAACTTTACCATGAACCGCAAAGCCATTCGCGATTTAGCCGCGAAGGAATTAGGCTTACGAACCGCCAACTACATATACGCAACAACCTTAGAAGCCTTTACCCGGGCGGTTTTAGAGATAGGAATACCCTGCGTGGTGAAACCTTTGATGAGCAGTAGCGGCAAAGGACAAAGCGTGGTAAAAACAAAAGAGGATATTGCCAAAGCCTGGAACTATGCCATGGAAGGCTCTCGCGGAGATTATAAAGAAGTGATTATAGAAGAGTTTATTAAGTTTAATTCGGAGATAACCCTGCTTACCGTTACACAAAAAAACGGCAACACCTTGTTTTGTCCGCCCATAGGACACAGGCAAGAGCGCGGCGATTACCAGGAAAGCTGGCAGCCTTGCGCCATTAGCGATACCGATTTGAAAGATGCTCAGGATATGGCAGCTAAGGTTACCAAAGCGCTTACAGGTAATGGCATTTGGGGCGTAGAGTTTTTTCTAACGGATAAAGGAGTTTATTTTTCGGAGTTATCTCCCCGTCCGCATGATACGGGGATGGCAACCCTTGCCGGCACACAAAACCTGAGTGAATTTGAATTGCATGCCCGTGCTATTTTAGGTTTGCCCATTCCTGAAATTACATTAGAAAGAGTAGGAGCATCTGCCGTGGTGCTTGCCACCCAAGAGGGTAAGAACCCAAGCTATACAGGTGTGGAAGAAGTATTACAACAACCTCAAACTGATGTGCGCATCTTTAATAAACCCACTACCCGTCCATACAGACGTATGGCAGTGGTGCTTACTTATGATAAAGTAGGGGTAGATGTAAACACCATAAAAGATAAAGCCATTAAACTGGCTAAGGGGATTAGGGTTTCCTAACTTTAAACAAGCATCTTTAACCCTTCTGTTTTTCTTTAAATTGTATATTTAAGCCCAACTAATTTAGTGGTTATGGATATAGAATTTAACAAGAACGAAGATAAAATGCGCCTGCTCATCTCTCAGATGGAGCAACGTTTACATAAAATATACTTAGGCGGTGGCAAGAGCCGCATTGATAAACTGCACGAGCAGGGCAAGATGTCTGCCCGCGAACGAATAGATTTTCTATTAGACAAGGATGCGCCGCGTATTGAGATGGGTGCCTTTGCGGGCTATGAAATGTATGAAGAACATGGCGGTTGTCCGGGTGGAGGTGTGGTAATTGTTATTGGCTATATTTCGGGCAAGCAAGCTATTGTAGTTGCTAATGATGCCACGGTAAAAGCCGGAGCATGGTTTCCTATTACAGGTAAAAAGAATTTACGCGCGCAGGAAATTTCTATTGAGAACCGTTTGCCTATTGTTTATTTGGTGGATAGCGCAGGCGTTTACCTGCCTATGCAGGATGAAATATTTCCGGATAAAGAACACTTTGGGCGCATATTTAGGAACAACGCCGTAATGAGTGGTATGGGCATTATGCAAATTGCAGCCGTTATGGGAAGCTGTGTGGCGGGTGGCGCGTATCTTCCAATCATGAGCGACGAAGCCATGATAGTGGATAAAACAGGCAGCATATTTTTAGCGGGATCTTATTTGGTTAAGGCTGCCATTGGCGAAAACATTGATAATGAAACGCTGGGTGGGGCTACCACGCACTGTGAAATATCAGGTGTTACCGACCATAAGTGTAAAGATGATGCAGATTGCCTTACACGTATTCGCAACATTTTTAGTAAAGTAGGAGATTATGAAAAAGCAGGTTTTAATCGCGAAGCCATTGTTGCGCCTAAAAAAGACCCCAAAGAAATTTACGGTATAGTACCCGAAACCCGCGACAAGCAGTACGATGTACGCGAAATAATTGCACGCCTGGTAGATAACAGCGATTTTGATGAGTATAAAGAACTCTACGGGCAATCCATTATTTGCGGCTATGCGCGTATAGAAGGTTGGGCGGTTGGTATTGTTGCCAACCAGCGTAAAGTGGTTAAGAGCAAAAAAGGCGAGATGCAGTTTGGTGGTGTTATCTATAGCGATAGTGCCGATAAAGCCGCACGCTTTATTATGAATTGCAACCAACGTAAAGTGCCTTTGGTTTTCTTGCAGGATGCTACAGGCTTTATGGTGGGCAGCCGTAGTGAGCAGGGTGGTATTATAAAAGACGGAGCCAAAATGGTAAACGCCATGGCAAACAGTGTGGTGCCTAAGTTCACGGTTATTATGGGTAACTCGTTTGGTGCGGCAAACTACGCTATGTGTGGCAAAGCCTACGACCCTCGTTTAATTGTGGGTTGGCCTACTGCGCAGGTTGCCGTAATGGGTGGTGCGCAAGCCGCCAAAGTATTGGTGCAAATAGAAGTGGCCTCTTTAAAAGCAAAAGGAGAAGTGATTACGCCCGAAAACGAAGCTGAGTTATACAACAAAACCAAAGACCGCTACGATGCACAAACCACACCTTATTATGCCGCATCTCGTTTGTGGTTAGATGCCATTATTGACCCATTAGAGACCCGTAAGTGGATTAGCATGGGCATAGAAGCTGCCAACCACGCGCCTATTACCAAGCAATATAATGTGGGGGTGATACAAACCTAAACGTTTAGCTAGGTGATGTATAATGAATTCCTTCTCCACTAAAATATATAAGATAGGCGTTAACCCTTATGTATTGCTGCCTGCTGCCGTATTGAAAGATTTATTTAAACAGGCAGGAAAAGAAAAAGGGCATATACCCGTAAGAGGTAAATTAAACGGACATGAATTTATTCAGACACTTGTAAAATATAGCGGCAAGTGGCGTTTGTACCTCAACACCCCCATGCGCAAAAATGCCGGAATTGATGTGGGCGATATAGCCGATGTGCAAATTGAGTTTGATGCCCGAGAACGCATTATTGCCATGCACCCCAAGCTGGAACAGGCTTTGGCAAAAAACAAAAAGGCTAAAGTTGTTTTTGATGCCCTGAGTCCTTCCCGCCGGAAAGAAATTGTGAGGTATATAGGTTTTTTAAAAACAGAGGAATCTGTTGATAGAAATATAAAAAGAGCCATCTCGTTTTTGCAGGGAGATGAACGCTTTGTGGGCAGAGATAAACCCTAAGCATAAAAAATTTATTTTTATTTCTATACAATAAATAATAATACGCTGCGTTTATACATAAATTAAGCAGCCGCAGCATGAATACATTCTTATTCGATTAATCTAAAGACAACTGCAACCAGACAACCTGCGTATTTAGACAACCAACCGACAACTGTAATTAAGTAACCGTAAACCGTAACTGATTAACGGCTTACCGCTTGCTACTAAACGTTTACCGCAACTCATTAGCGGTATACCGCAAGTAGTTTACGGTATGCCGCAGCAAACTAACGGCTTACCGCAACTTGCCAGAAGTATGCCGCAAATCATCTGCGGTGTACCGCAGGCAACTAACGGTGTACCGTTGCGAATTAAAAGAAGTATAAACCAATAAAAAAAACAAAACCATGGCACATCCACAAGGAAGAATCCCAAGAGGGATAGTTAGGTTTCACACCTACATTAATTTAACAGCCGCTTACCTTACTGCCGCCGTAGTGGCACGCTTGGGTATATCTGCTGCATGGCTGGCCGAGTGGCTAAGCTTTAACACCACCGACGGAACGTATTACCCCACCTGGAGTAATAAGCACACCCGAACCACAGACCTTAAAAACACGCTGCATGCCAACAACAAGGCTTGCCGGGACTGGAACAAAACAAGTCACTTCTTAGACTTTATTGCCGCAAACCCCAATGCGGTGCTGATGGACTTTGAGGTGTTTAATATCGAACACAACTCGCCGGCAGTTACCGGTTTGCCCACTGCACGCGTTGGTACTATCGAAGATACGGTGGTGGTAAGTGTGTTTTACCTAGGTGGAGGAAGAATTAAATTTCAGTGCAGACCCGATTCTACTTCGGCAAAATCGCATATACCCGATGGGGCAGACAGACTTGAGATTAGAGCTAAACTACGCGCATCTACCGCCGCGGCAAGTACCGGGCCCGATGATAGTATGCCACAATGGAACCAGTTATCAACCAAGGCTATTGTAAGTATAGATTTTACACCCGCCAATATAGGCAAAGGCATGGTGGTTGATTTGTACTTCCGTTGGGTAGATAGTGTAAACCCGCACCGCAACGGGCCTTACACGGCTATGATGACGCTATCGATTTCTTAATATTGAGGGGTGATGGGTGCAGAAAGGCCTCTTGTTGAAAGACAGGGGGCTTTTTTGGTTTTGGTAAATATTTAAAATACCTTTGATATAAATTAAACTCAATGAAAAAGACATTACTTATTGCTTTGATTGCGTTTGTAACAACTGCTAAAGCGCAAATTACTTTAGAAGCTACTTATGATACAGCTTCATATTATCTGTATATTGTAAATTTAGAAATTGACGGAGACAAATACATAAAGCTTCAACAAGGCGATTCAGGAAAGAGATTTATATACTTATACAATCTTAATCATTCTTTATGGAAAACAATTGATTGCAATTCTTTTCCAAAATTTGATTTATCCCTGGCGGCGGGGAGTATCTTATGGAAGATACATGTACAGTGCATTATATGTAACTCAGAGTCTTTTTAATTCAGACCCTCTTGTAGAGTTCATGTTTGTTCCTAATTCAAATGGAGGTGCAAATTATACTTTACCGGAATATATAATGAGAATGGCGTTGCTATTTTTACACAGGATAGTGCTGGCCCTTATTTAAGTGGAGATATCCCGCAAGTTGCTAAGCCTATTTATAATACTTCTGCTGGAACAAAAATGATTTTAAGTTTTCCAGGTATAAACAAAGCAAAAGTATATTCTATACCGGGTACTTTAGACCCAACAAATCAAAGGATGCAAAAAGCACCCCCCTCAGTTTTCAATGCTTACCCCAATCCCTCCTCAACACATACAACTATTGATTATAAACTTCCACAAGGGGTTCAAACAGCAGAACTTATCATACAAGATTTAAACGGGAAAGAAGTGAGGAGATACAAAGTAGATAATACGTTTAATAACATAATCCTTTCCAACAGCGACCTTTCAAATGGTACATACCTATATAGCTTGCAAGCTAATGGGACTGTACTTGAAACAAAGAAGATTATTATTGCTAACTAAACTAAAACGCCCTGCTAACCCCAATTACCCAACGAAACTGCACATAGTTGTTTTCTACGTTTGGCAGGCGGTTAAGAAACAGCGGGAAGTCGGCACGTATGGTAAGTGGTTTTACGGTTTGCAAAGTGCCCCACTTTTTGTATGGTAAGCGTAGCACCCGCACCGGCATCAACCAATAAGGTAGATAGGGTAAGCGGTTGTGTGTTCGTATTGGTATTAATAACGCCAGCATCGCCAAACAAGTAGGTGCCAAAAACAAGTGTTTGTTTAGTTGCTTTAGTTATAAACCCAAAGAAACGGCTAAAATCTAACTCTGCATTAACCGATGCACCGCTTGTACCCTTGTATGCATATACCTGATTGCCCTTAGCATCTACCTGCGGTAATAAATAACCCATATAGCCGCGTAGATTTAAACCACCGCCCGCAGCAAAGTGACTAACATCTGCTCCAAAACTAAACGGTTGAAAAATACCCATAGCACGGGTGTACTGGTTGTCCATCAAGCTTTCGCCGTTAGCACCCGCTGCGTATAACATCGATTCTGTAGGAACATTATTACCTACCCCATACTGCGCAAACACACGGGTATGTAAACCCACCCTGCCAAAGTACGTTTTGTTTATAGCTGTAAGCGTTGCCGAAGAAAAATCATAGGTACATAAGAAAGGTGCGCGCACATTAAAGTTTATAAAACCTGCCCCACGGCGGTAAGTATAGTTTTGATCAACCCCAAAGGAGGCGTAAGAGTTTACCGTTCCGGTAGCACTCCACTCACCCTTATAGATAAGGTAATTTAAAGCACTGGGGTCTTGCAGCCTGGTGCTTCTTGCTGTGCCCGAATCTGCTCCGGCTGCTGTTAAACGCATCATGCCTTTTAACTGCACATAAAAACGGGTCTTCTCATTATTGCTTTTTTTCTCAAAACCGGCAAGCCCAGAAAGGAGTCCGTCCAGCGATTTGAGGGTAGTATAAAACCCCGACTTCTTCATAAACTTATCGGTGGCGGTTTTGTAATTAAACAAAAAAGACAGGTGGTCGTGACTGTTTAGAGAAACGTTTGGCCCTAAGTAATTGTTTCCGGTTGCTTGCGCTATGCCGGTGTTTATCCAAACGGTTAAATCAAATATATGTTTGTAGTTCATATAGTTTCCATTCAGATGCACACCTGCTTTTACCCCATCATAGCCATTATACCACAAAGAAGGACGCGCATATAATTGGTATTTATTACGGTTGGGAATGTTTGCAATCTTAGAATCGAATCTGAAATCAATCTTTTTGGGTTTGTAGTTATTGAAAGGATTAACATCCGTCATAACATGTGCTGTATCAATTATAATGCTGCTTATTTTCCCGGAAGGAATGGTAACCGTTGCTGTATAGGTAGGTTTTACTTTGTCCCATCCTATCCAGCGAGGCAATACGGTTGCATTTGTTTTCTTTACAAACCAGTTGTTGGGTATATAAAAATTGTATTGCTCGTGTGTACTTGTCTTTACCGAAAAGTCTATGGGCATTTGCATACGCCCATAACGCTTAAACGTAATTTCATATTGATTAGGCTGGTCTTTGGCGCTCTTTAGTTGTTTAACTTTCTTAACGCCATAGTCAATGGTTTTAGCGGTTTCAAGCCACTCATCAAAAAACCAATTCAAATCTACATGGGTAAATTGTATGATGGAGTTTCTAAAATCTTCCGGGTAAGGATGACAGAATTTCCATTGGTTAAAGTAATTCTGCATAGCCGCTTTAAACAAATCTTCGCCCAATACGTAGCGCAGGTTATAAAGCATAACCGTTGTTTTCATATACACTTGTCCGTAGCCACCACCATGTGCAAGTGCTCCGTTAAAATAATCGCTGTGTGTGTTTAAAGTGGTTTCATCGCCACGCAACACATCATTAAAATGCCTCAGATACGCATTGGTTTCTTTATAAAGTGTACTATCTGTATGGTTGCGCACATAAGCATGTTTTGTTTTAGGATACAAATTGTAAGGACCCTCGATGTTTTCCCAACCATCACAAGTATAAAATTGCGTGAAGCCTTCATCCAAAAATGCACGATAGGTTTCGTTGCTGCCTACCATTCCGAAAAACCAGTTGTGAGAAATTTCATGGATAAACAAACCTCTGTAAGTGGGGTCGGCACCACCATTTAAAGTTATCATAGGATATTCCATTCCGTCTTCTGCATCAGCAGAAATCATTTTAGGATAACCATAAGGACCAATGTTTTTAGAATTATTTATAATAACCTTAGCCACATAAGCAGCAGCATTTTGCCACTTCATGGCATGTTGTTCTTGTGCCAAAGCTATGCAACGCACATCGCCTGCTTTTACTTCTCCTATACGATAAGTGGGGTCGAATGTATAAGCGGCATCATGTACATTAATGGCATTAAATATCCAAGTCTTAAAGGTACCATCGGGTTTTACTATTTCTGACGGGGCGGAGTTCCATGGTTTTTTAGCAAAGTTGCTAATGTCTAATTGCTGACGAAGGTATGGGGGCAATACCTCTTGTTCATTTTGTAACACACCTGTTCCATCACAGATATATTGGTTAGGAAGCGAAAGCTCCACATGATAAGAACCAAAGTCACCATAAAACTCATGATCCATGTGCTGGTCGGTATCCCAACCTTGCTTAGCATCATACACCGAAATGCGCGGATACCAATGCACCAAATTAAAATGCTTGTAACCCGAAACACCAAATAGCTTCATACGATTGCGTATAAGCGCATCATTATCAAAATAGGTTTTAAACTTTATTTTAAAAGTAATTGATTCGCCTGGTTTTAGTGGGGTTGATAACCATGCTTTCATTACGCTATAATCTGTTTCTGTTTTTAAGGGTTGTCCATCAACACTAATACTTTCAACGTTAGTTCCTAAACCTGCATCGCGATATTGACCAAACTTTAGTTTTACGCCATTGTTTTTATATAGATCTGCCAAATAAGAGCCCTTGGTTTGTGCGTTGCTGTATAAATGAAAATAAACAAAAGACAGTTCATCGGGAGAGTTATTGTAATAGGTAAGGGTTTCATCACCCGCAACCACGTTTTGCGGGTCGTTTAACTGTGCTTTAATGTTGTAGCTAACGTCTTGTTGCCAATAAGCCGCATTAGGTTTTCGGTTTTTCCAATAGTAAGGGTTAGATGCAGAACGATAATCATTCGACTCGGTTTGCGCGTTTAAAATAAGAGGCAAGAATGCCAATAAGAAATATCTTTTAATCATGGTGTTCAAAGATAAAAACTTTCTTTTTGTGCTATTGCTATTTTTAGTAGTCTCCAATTCGACTCATAAAAGATCAGGGAGTGTCATAAAACCACTGTTTGTTAAAAATTTAATTATCTTCGAACTCTAAAAACAAAAAACAATGAAAAAAACAAATACACCAAACCTTATGATGGCTGTTGGAATTATAGCCATAACTACATCGTGCAGCACGCCAACTAATATTAGTACAGCCAAAACCGCTAACATTAATGCAAACGTTGTTTCTACCCCCGTAATAGCTGATTTAGATGTCAAAGATAAAAAAGTGGTGGGCACCGCTTCTTATGATAGAGAAATGCCCGTAGATTATGTGAAAGATATGGCTGTGGCAACAGCACTAAAAACTGTAAGCGCAGATGTGTTGGTTGAGCCTAATTTTGATATACAAAAACTGGGCATGAGAACAAGTGTTACCGTTAGCGGATATCCGGCAACTTATAAAAACTTCAGGTCGGCAAAAGCAGCAGATTCTACCTTACTTAAAATGAGTAATGTTAGATCGGTTAGTATTTATGAGCCAAAAAAAGATATGCCCATTACAAAAAAGAAAGGTGTAGCCGCGGGCGTGATTCTTGGGGGTCTATTGTTGGGATTAATAATAGTTCTTGCTATTGCTTTGTAATATTATAGTTTAACATCAATATGTAAACAGAAAAAAGCCGCTTTGTTATATACAAAGCGGCTTTTTTCTGTTCTAAAAATTATATTTATTTTAGTTTAAAAGCGGCCTTTACTTTAGCTACATAATCAAGTTTCTCCCAAGTAAACAACTCTACTTTCATGGTTTTTATTTTACCATCCGGTGCTTTAAATGTTTTAGTAACCGTTTCGTTCTTACGCCCCATGTGTCCGTAAGCAGCAGTTTCACTATACATTGGGTTACGTAATTTAAAACGTTGTTCAATAAAGTAAGGACGCATATCAAACACACTTTCTACAATCTTGGCAATTTGTCCGTCGGTCATCTTTACTTTTGCAGTACCATACGTATCAATAAAAATACCCATTGGCTTTGCCACACCAATAGCATAAGAAACCTGAACTAATACCTCATCGCACAAACCAGCTGCAACTAAATTCTTTGCAATATGACGGGTTGCATAAGCAGCACTTCTGTCAACTTTACTTGGGTCCTTACCTGAGAAAGCTCCGCCACCGTGTGCACCTTTTCCGCCGTATGTATCTACAATAATTTTACGGCCTGTTAAACCGGTGTCACCATGCGGACCACCAATTACAAACTTACCCGTTGGGTTAATATGGTATGCAATTTTGTTGTTGAATAAATGAGCGTATTTAGGGTAGTTCTTTTTAACGCGAGGGATTAAAATATCAACAATATCCTTTTTAATTTTCGCCAACATTTTCTCTTCCTTATCAAAATCATCATGCTGTGTAGAAACCACAATAGCATCAATACGTACAGGCTTGTTGTTATCATCATACTCCAGCGTAACCTGAGATTTTGCATCAGGACGCAGGTATTTAATTTGTTTATCTTCTCTGCGAAGTGCAGCTAATTCTAACAAAATAGCATGAGCTAAATCTAAAGCCAATGGCATATAATTATCAGTTTCGTTGGTCGCATAACCAAACATCATACCTTGGTCGCCGGCACCTTGCTCTTCTTTTTTCTTGCGGTCAACACCCTGGTTAATATCCGCAGATTGCTCATGTATTGCAGATAAAATACCGCATGAGTTTGCCTCGAACATGTATTCTGACTTTGGTATATCCAATTTTACGAATTACTTCGCGTGCAATTTCCTGTACATCTAAATAGGCTTTAGATTTTACTTCACCCGCAAGTATAACTTGTCCGGTTGTTACCAATGTTTCACAAGCCACTTTACTTTGCGGATCAAACGCCAAGAAATTATCAATTAATGCGTCTGATATTTGGTCAGCTACTTTATCAGGGTGCCCTTCGCTTACAGACTCAGAGGTAAATAAATATCCCATATTGTATTATTTATTGATTTAGTTAATTATTGATTTAATAATAAGGTTGCAAATATGTATAAATTATTTTGCTTCGTGAAGTTCAAACTCATAAAACTCCATAATCTGATTGCAAAGTAATTTTTTGCAAGCCTCATCTACTTTAGTTTTTGCAGCATCTTTTGTAGAAGCTTCTATCTCTAAAGAAATATGTTTGCCAATGCGCACATTATTAATTTCAGGCAGGTTAAGGTTTTTCATGCTGCCTGTAACGGCTTTACCTTGTGGGTCTAATAATGCTTTAAGGGGCATTACATCTATTTCGGCTATAAATTTCATGGTAATAAAATTAGAGTGCGAATATACTGATTATGCTTGTTTTGATTGGCTCGCTTTATTTTTTGTTAGAAAATTATTTGCCACGCTTATTACTATATATAAGGCTATAATAAGTGGGATGCCTATAAAGTGAAGCGTTATTAATAACAGTAATGATAAAAGTAGAAACGTAAAACGTATCTCGTTTCCTTTCCAACCAAATGATTTAAATTTAAAAGAGAATATCGGTATTTCAGAGACAAGCAGTATTGACATCACAATAGTAAGCCCTATGAGTAAATAAGGATTTAATATAAATACAGCCGAAGGGCTTTGGTAATTCCCCCCAATAATTAAGGGTAACGAACATATTAAAATGGAGTTTGCAGGTGTGTTTACCCCAATAAAAGATTCCGTTTGGCGAGTATCATTATTAAACTTAGCTAATCGGATACAAGAAAATATTGGAATAATCAATCCAAGATAAGGTATATAATTCCAGATAGGATTACTTGTCATAAATAAGGTAGAAATAAACAATAACTTAAACATCACAAAGCCGGGTACCACCCCAAATGTTACCATATCTGCCAAGCTGTCTAAATCTTTACCAATGGGGGAGCTTACGTGTAATAAACGAGCAGCAAATCCATCGAAGAAGTCTAAAACAGCGGCAATACCCACTAAATAAGCCGCCCACACTAAATTACCTTCAAATACTTTTACAATAGCCAAACACCCACAAAGTAGATTTCCACAAGTGATGGCATTGGGTATATTTCGTTTAATTTTATTCAAAATAAAAGTTCAAAGAAGCAAATTATTTTTCACTTTATTTTTGCGCAAAATACAAACATTTTTTATGCTATAATTGTTAGCAATTAATGCCGTGAATTCCCTTTAATTAAGTATCTTTACTGGATATACAATTTATATGGAAGAAGTAGTAAAATCAACAGAAGGTAAGGCGTACGATGCAGATAGTATTCAGGTACTTGAGGGCTTAGAGGCGGTAAGAAAACGCCCCGCTATGTACATAGGTGACATAGGTGTTAGAGGCTTACATCATTTAGTGTATGAAATTGTAGATAACTCTATTGACGAAGCACTTGCCGGTCATTGTAAAAATATACAAGTTAATATTTTACCGGATAACTCTATTCGTGTAAGAGATGATGGGCGCGGTATTCCAACCGAAATGCACCACTAAAGAGCAAAAATCGACACTGGAAGTTGTAATGACTATTTTACATGCCGGCGGTAAGTTTGATAAAGACAGTTATAAAGTATCGGGTGGATTGCACGGGGTGGGTATGTCGTGTGTAAACGCGCTATCTATTCATATGAAAACCGAAGTACATCGTAACGGAAAAATATTTGTACAGGAATATAGTTGTGGGAAACCTTTGTTTGATGTAAAAGAAGTTGGCGTAACAACCGATAGAGGCACATATTCAAACATTTAAACCCGATATGAGCATTTTTACCAGTGGCGAATATAATTTTCAGTACACTTGGCCAATCGTATGCGTGAATTGTCTTTCCTAAATAAAGGAATTAAAATTACACTAACCGATGAGCGCCATAAAGACGAGAACGGAACCTTTATTAGAGAAGAGTTTTATTCTACCACGAGGTATTGTTGAGTTTGTTGAATATTTAGATAGCGCTAAAGAACATTTAATTTCTGAAGCTATTTATGTAGAAGGAGAAAAACAAGGTATTCCCGGTTGAGGTAGCTATGTTGTATAATACAGGTTATGCTGAAAACATGCAGAGCTATGTAAACAATATTAATACGCACGAAGGAGGTACGCACTTAGCCGGTTTCCGCAGAGGATTAACCCGTACATTAAAAACTATGCCGAGAAGAACGGTTTATTATCTAAACTAAAAATTGAAATAAGCGGAGATGATTTTCGTGAGGGATTAACCGCCGTTATTTCAGTTAAAGTTACAAGAACCACAGTTTGAAGGACAAACCAAAACCAAGCTTGGTAATAATGAAGTAATGGGTGCGGTTGATATGGCTATCAGCGAAGCGTTAAATAATTACTTAGAAGAAAACCCTAAACAGGCACGTACAATAGTTGATAAAGTTATTCTGGCCGCTACAGCCCGTATGCTGCGAAGAAAGCGCGTGAAATGGTGCAACGTAAGAGCGTAATGACCGGCGCGGGACTTCCCGGTAAACTG
>CAVXOV010000024.1:0-18732 GCA_963763345.1 uncultured Candidatus Saccharibacteria bacterium | reverse complement strand
TTGAGCGCGATGGTAACTACCTTCACCACGTATAACATTTTTTGTGATGGGTAACGGCTTCGAGATGGTCAGGATTTACGTACTTATCTGAATCCGGCAAAGATGATCCAATTTCATACCTTTTGGAATAGGATCTTTATGCCAATTCCATAAATCGACTCGTGCCCGTCGCGATCGATCATAGATATTCGTCGATACCCTTGATGGTTAAGCTTATTGGTCCAAAGCCAACAAGTTTTTGTTTTTTTAACATAGTTCCAAAATCTATCGGGGGGTTGATTCGTGTTCATCCCAATGATCCAACCACGTTCAAGCTGCGATTGCAGCTTCTCCCTTTGATATGGAAGCAACGAACCTTCAGAATTTCATGGACGCAATTATCAGGATGGGCTAACGTATCGTCTGTAAAATTAAATAAGAGATTCATTCCTTTACCAGCATCATAATCGAACCCTTGTGCTGCCTCCAATTTAATATCATTACAATATAAATCCGGCATATCTATGTGCCTTTCCTTTTCTATATATTTTATAATAGAATCAGCAGCTAGATAAGCTCCGTAGTAACTCCAATGGCATCCGTATTTAGGGTATAAAGGGTACTTGGAAGTAGTTTTATTTTTAATAAAGTATTTATTAAAATCAATAAAATGGATATCAAATTCCTTAGCAAGTTTAATATGGTATCCATAATTTGTTTTATCTATTTGGGCTTTATATCTTTTGGGGGATAAATTCCGGATAAAAGGAACCTTTACCAGGTGCAAAAACAACCAATAATGTTTTGCCCAATTTAGTTAAGGTGTCCTGTAGAAATTTTAATCGTTTCATCCTCTCAAGTAATTTTATCAATACCTATAAAATCAGTACCATAATAGGCCTTGATATACATTTCTTCATATAATTGATTGTTTTTACCTATCACCAGACTATTAGCCTTAGCTTTATTAAATAAACTAAAAGCAAGCTGATTATTAATTTGTATACATAAACTTCTAAAGCCAAAGGATTCGTTTAAATATTTTTCTTGTCGTAACTGATATTCACCAGAAAACCAACCTTTAAAACTAAAGGAACTATCATCAGTTTTAACAATAGCACCATTTAGCGAATCCAGTTTAATTAAATTTAACCTACTTTGAATATTGGGTGCAACTAATATTACAACAATTAAGAAAAATAAAAAACGGCGTATATAGATTGCTATATTTTTCATTTAAAACCTAAAATATATAAAAGGGTTAAAATCAAAAGCAGTAATAGAACATATTGAAAGGGTAAAAAGCAAAACACTTATTATAGTAAGAGCGATATGACGACTAGTGGTATAATCTGTATAATAAACAGCATTTTGGATAGTTTGACCTCGTTTAAAATAAGCAAAAAATGCAAAGAAAACAGCAAGGAAAAAGAATGTGTAAAATTCAGAATCTAATGAAAGTGTGCTGTGAAAATTGAACGCAAACATCCGTTTAAAAAACACAAAAGCATTTGATATTTTTTCGATGCGAAAGAAAACCCATCCAATAGTCACAATTAAGAAGGTAATTATGGTACTTGGCAACTTGCCAATTATTGAATAAAATTTAAGCAAAAAACTTCTTTCCAACACTAAGAACAATCCATGATAGGCGCCCCACAAAACAAAACTCCAGGATGCCCCATGCCATAAACCCGAGGCAAGAAATACAAACCAAAGATTAAAGTACAATCTGATTTTAGTAGTTACCTTGTTCCCTCCCAAAGGGATGTATAAATAATTACGCATCCAGTTGCCAAGAGATATATGCCAACGCCTCCAAAACTCTGTTATGCTTTGCGAGATATAGGGGTTATCAAAGTTTTCAGGAAACTTAAATCCTATCATTTTAGCGATGCCAATAGCCATATCAGAATAACCAGAGAAATCAAAATAAATCTGAAAAGTATAACACAAAATACCAATCCAGGCGGTAAAAGAATCCATGCCGGCATAATCCATTGCAAATATGCTATCTGCTTGTTGCCCCAAATGATTTGCAATAAATACTTTTTTTGCAAGACCTATTACAAAGCGATAAAACCCCATTAATCTATTATCTATAGTTTCATTTTGACTACGATCACTTATTTGGTCTGCAAGATCATTATATCGTACAATAGGCCCGGCTATTAACTTGGGAAATAAGATAATATAAAGCTGGTAATCCCAAAAATTCTTCAGTGGTTTATGAACCTTGCGATAAACGTCAACCACATATGTAATGGTTTCAAATGTGTAAAACGATATGCCAATGGGTAACGCTAATTTTGTCCAATGAATATTTTTACTGCCAAATACAGACAGAATTGTATTTAAATTATCAATAAAAAAGTTACAATATTTAAAGTAAAACAAAAGTCCAAGATTTATAGAAACAGAAATAAACAGTACAAGTCGTCTATAGAAAATACTTTCGGTTTTCGACATATAGCTTACCACATGAAAATCGACAAAGGTGGTACCAAGTATTACAAAAATAAATTTGGGTGCGCCCCAACTGTAAAAGAAGATGCTGAAAACAAGTATTACAATATTCTTATATTTTCTATCCGCAAGGTAATATACCAGCAGAAAAGCGGGCAAAAAGTATAGTAAGAAAACAATACTACTAAAAACCATTCTTTTGCGTTTTTAAAACGTGCTAAAGTATATATTTATTTATTTGGAAGTAATTGATAAGTCTTTTTGTGTGCTCATCGTAAGTTACCTCTTCCTCCCCACAAACTCCAGCACACTTTCCGGTGGGCGGGCAATAATGGCTTTGTATTCATCCACCACAATAGGGCGTTGTAGCAGTGTAGGGTTTTCAATCAGTATCTGTATCCACTCCTCATCTTTAAAATTCTTACCCTTAAACTTCTTCTTAAAGATATCTTCGTTTGTGCGGATAATATCAATAGGCTTCAAGTTGAGCTTCATCAATAAGTTCTTCAAAACCTTTTTGGTAAGTGGCTTTTTAAGGTATTCTACCACCTCTGTTTCAATTCCTTTTTTAGTTAAAATGGCTAAGGCTTCTCTGCTTTTAGCGCAACGGGCATTGTGGTAAATGGTTAATTTCTTCATTCCAGCAAAAATAATCAACAATTTAGACAAATGTCATTCAACCAATAGCTATTTCTTTTTATATTAGACAAAATTTTACAACATGAGCGGAGAAGCTTTGAAAACCACTACAGGGTTAAGTTTTGAGGAGTTTAAAACTACCGTATTAAATGATTTCCGTATTGCAAACGAAAGCCGACAAACCAGTTTATTGGGCAGAAAAGAAGTGCTGACGGGCAAAGCCAAGTTCGGCATTTTTGGCGATGGCAAAGAAGTAGCGCAAATTGCCATGGCTAAGGTATTTAAACCGGGTGATTTTAGAAGTGGCTACTACCGCGACCAAACCTTTATGATGGCTATTGGTGCGCTTACACTTGAGCAGTATTTTGCAGGATTATATGGCAACCCCGACATAAATCATGACCCCATGAGTGCCGGAAGGCAGATGGGCGGGCACTTTGCTACGCCGTTTATTGATGAGCATGGTAATTTCTTAGACTTGGTGAATCGCAAAAATTCTTCAGCTGATATATCTCCTACTGCCGGACAGATGCCACGTTTGTTGGGTTTGGCGTATGCTTCTTATTTCTTTAGAATTAATAAAGAGCTTCAAACAAAAGACTTTGCGCATTTATCCGACAAAGGCAATGAAGTTGCTTTTGGTACCATTGGCGATGCTTCTACATCCGAAGGTCCATTTTGGGAAACTATGAATGCTGCCGGAGTTCTTCAGGTTCCTATGCTAATGAGCGTGTGGGATGACGGACATGGCATATCTGTTCCTAAAAAATACCAGACTACCAAAGAAAGCATTAGCGATGCACTGGCAGGTTTTCAGCGTACTAAAGATAAACCGGGCTTTGAGATACTGCTTACTAAAGGTTGGGATTACGCTCACTTATGTGAGACCTATGAGAAAGCTATTAAAGTTTGTCGCGAAGAACACGTACCTGTTTTGGTGCATGTAGAAGAAGTAACGCAACCACAAGGGCACTCCACATCGGGTTCTCATGAGAGATATAAAGACAAGGCGCGTTTGCAGTGGGAAACTGATTTTGATTGCATCAAACAAATGCGCGAGTGGATTATCCAGAATGCATTAGCTACCGAAGTTGAATTAAACAAGATTGAAGAAGATACTAAAGCTGCCGTACTTGCTGCTAAAAATGCTGCCTGGAAAGCCTACTTAGAGCCTATCAAAAAAGAAGTTGCCGAAGTTGCTGCTTTGTTTACCGAGCTTGAACAAAGCAATAAAGGTTCTTTCATTACCGCTATTAAAAATGAATTACTGGCTATTAAAGAGCCTATCCGTAAAGATATACACGTGGCTGCCAAGCGGGTGTTGCGCTTAACTAAAGATGAAAACTTGCCTGCTCGCCATAAACTATCAGATTGGTTAGGACTTGCCCGCATTGAAAATGATGAGCGTTACAGTTCTACTTTATATTCTAATACGGCGCTTCATATTGCTCCTACACATGCTGAGTATGGCAGCGACCAAAAGCAAATGGATGGCAGAGAAATTCTGCGGGACAACTTTGATGCTATACTTGGTAAATACCCTCAAACATTAATCTTCGGAGAAGATGCAGGGAAAATTGGTGGTGTCAACCAAGGCTTAGAGGGTTTGCAAAAGAAATACGGAGAGCACCGTGTGTTTGATACCGGCATTAGAGAATGTACCATTATGGGTCAGGCTATAGGGCTTGCTATGCGTGGCTTGCGCCCCATTGCCGAAATTCAGTATTTAGATTATTTATTGTATGCCCTTCAGGTGATGAGTGATGATTTGGCTACCGTGCAATGGCGTACCAAAGGCAGACAAAAAGCCCCTGTTATTATCCGTACACGCGGACACAGGCTGGAAGGCGTGTGGCATAGCGGTTCGCCTATGGGTATGATTATCAGCGCTTGCAGAGGTATTCATATTTGCGTACCCCGCAACATGACGAAAGCCGCAGGTTTTTATAATACGTTGTTAGAAGCTGATGAACCTGCTTTGGTTATTGAGCCTTTGAATGGCTATCGTTTAAAAGAAAACCAACCAACCAATTTTGGTGCCTTTAAAACTCCGTTGGGCATTCCTGAAATTATACAGGAAGGTAGTGATATAACTCTCGTTACTTATGGTTCCTGCATACGCGTGGCGCAGGATGCCATGAAGCAATTGCAGGAACACAATATTTCGGTTGAATTGATTGATGTACAAACCTTATTGCCTTTCGATATTAACCACCATATTGTAGAATCGTTGAAGAAAACAAACCGTGTATTGTTTTTAGACGAGGATGTGCCCGGTGGCGCATCTGCTTACTTAATGCAACAGGTGTTAGAGGTGCAAGGCGGCTACCAGTTTTTAGATGCCGAGCCTATTACCCTTGCCGCTAAAGAACACCGCCCTGCTTATGGCACCGATGGCGACTACTTTAGCAAACCCAATGCCGATGATGTGTTTGATGCCGTTTATAACCTCATGCACGAGGCAAATCCTGCGCAGTATCCGGCTATTTATTAGGTTATTCCGTCTAGGAACGTCTCCGTTTCAATGCGGAACGTGTACGTTGCGGTTCAGAACACCTACGTTTCGGAACAGAACGTGTACGTTGCGAGTCACAACGTCTCCGTTTCAGACTGGAACACCTACGTTGCAGAGCAGAACGCCTACGTTTCGGTACAGAACGTGTACGTTTCGATGCAGAACGTGTACGTTTCAGACTGGAACACCTACGTTGCAGAGCAGAACGCCTACGTTTCGGTACAGAATGTGTACGTTGCGAGTCAGAACGTGTACGTTGCGAGTCAGAACACCTCCGTTGCAGAGCAGATTTAGTCGATTGCTAATGATACAAAAGCCGTTATTCTTTCAATTTAAGTGGTTTTATCCCTATTTTTAGTATTTTAGCCTTAAAATTAAGCCCGGATGAAGAAACTTTTAGCTGCACTACTTGTTACCTGCTACTTGTTACCTGTTACCTGCAAAGCCCAAACCCCTTATGTTGCCATACCCGACTCTAACTTTGTACATTACCTAAAAACCATAGTGCCAACTGCTTTTAAAGGAGATTCTTTAAATAAAAATAGTAGTGCTGTTACCACATATACACAAACAATTAATGTGAATAGCAGAAGTATTGCGAACTTAAGCGGTGTTCAATACTTTACTTCACTTACTGCTTTAATGTGCAATACAAATTCTTTAACAACCCTTCCAGCATTATCCAATACATTAACTTATTTAGATTGCAGTTATAATTCTATATTAAGTCTTCCTACTTTACCTAATTCATTATTGGAATTATATTGCTGGAATAATGCTTTAACAAGTCTTCCTGCTTTGCCTAATTCACTAATTTATTTAACTTGTTTTAATAATAATTTAACAAGCCTTCCGATTCTTCCTGATTCACTTTATGAGTTAGTTTGCAATAATAATAATTTAACAAGTCTTCCCGCTCTACCTAATACACTTATTGCTTTAGTATGTGATCATAATAATATTGCTTGTTTTCCAACTTTTCCTAATGCAATCACTCAAACTTCTTATTTTAGCATAGACCCCAATCCTTATAATTGCCTACCAAACTATATTTCCGCAATGGGTTCTACTGATTTAGCAATGCCACTATGCGCAGCAGGCAATACCAATGGTTGTGCGGTGGCGGGCATACAACAGGTTGCAGGTATCAATACTCAGGTAACAGTTTATCCTAATCCGGCTTCAAGCAGTTTGCAGGTAGCATTTTCAGGTAACACTGAAAACAACGCCTTAGTAATAACAGATATGTTGGGTAACACGGTAAAGCAATCTGTAATTTCTAATCTTACATCTATAATTAATGTAGCCGATTTAAGTGAGGGAATTTATAACCTCAGCATTTCCACCAAAGAAGGTGTGGCAAATAAGCGTGTGGTTATTTCTAAATAGGCCTAAGAAGTTAGATAATGAGATTTGAGAAGAGTAGTCTCAATTCTAAACATCTCGAATCTCACATCTGATAATTGCTTATTGATAATTTTGTTTATTTTTGAATTCAATTTATAAATCATTATGATTAAGAAAATATTTTTAGTTTCTGCCTTAACTGTATCGGTAACACTTGGTTATTCTCAGGATAAACAAGAAGATGTTACCAAAATGGTGCGCGAGGTAATACCTGTAAGTGTTGATAAATCATTATTTAAAGTGGCAACCCCTACCCCGCCTGCTCCTGTGGTAGATAAAAAAGGAAAGAAAGTTGCAGACACTCCTCCTCCAACTGATACTCCGGTAGATACAAGTGCTAACACTACCATACCTGCTCCTGCCTTTGAATTGGCCAAACGTGCACAAATATGGATGGATAGTAAACCAACAGGATATACCAAGAGTAATTGCGCTAATGGTAAGGCTGTTGTTTGCCAGATTTCATTTCCGTATAAAATAAAAGAACTGAACCCTACTGATAAAGTAGAAGGAGAAATTACCATGACAGTAACCATTGAAGCTAAGGAAGGTAAATACCGTTATACCATTAATAACATTAAACACAAAGCCCTTGTTGCCGAATCGAGTGGTGGAGATGTTTATGGAATGGTACCCGAGTGCGGCTCTATGAAACTAACTGATTTAAGCTGGAAACATATTAAAGCCGGTGCTTTTGCCGATGCCAAAATGGTTGCCGACGATTTGAAAGCCACCATGGCTAAGTTTAGCGGCGATGCTCCTAAAAAGGACGACTGGTAAAGAAAAAACTTCCTTACTACTGTTTAATAATTCGGGTTAAGCCATTCTGCGCTTGTATCATATAAACACCTGCTGCATGTTGGCTTAAATCTATCTGCACATCCGTATCGTTTGTTTTTTGCTGATACACAAGTTCACCCAAACTATTATAAACACTTACCATTCCTATTGCAGTAGATGCATGAATAGTTATATTTCCGGTAGTAGGATTAGGATAAACCGTAATACTAGTAGTACCCTCTGTTATTTGTTTAATTCCGGAACAATTTTGTAGTGTTACAGCCACAGGCACAGCCGGACTTGTACAAGCCTCTTGTGCTACCTGCCAGTTATAGAAATAATAATAGTGAAGAGAATCTACATCATCGCCCGTAATGCTAAGTAAAGAACCAATATTAAATGGATATGGAATAGACCCCGAAGCCAATGAGTTGCGGTATAAATTAACATTGTTTCCGGCAGCGGCTAATGAATAGCCTGTTCCCTGAGGTACAGTCCAGTTTAGAGTAATGGTGTTTTTGCCTGAAGCTGTTATAGCAGGCGTATAGCTTTGAATAATGTTTCCCATATTATCTAATAACTGTATTTGCGGTTGAGCGGAAGTATTTTGTGCATAGATATCTACTGTTTCAATAATAACAGCTTGATTGGTATTAAAAGTAAGTCCATGTGCTGCATTTAAATATGCACCGGCACCCACAGCCGTATAGGTGGCAGGTCCTCCATAAACAGAGGTAAATGGATTAGTATTTACTGCATAAAAAGTAGTGTTGTTAGTAAGCGTAGGTGTTACAAATATATTACCTGTTCCTACCTGATTACCTAATGAATCCTGCCAAACAATGGTACCGCTACCCGAAGCAGATAAAGTAGCTGTAGCTATATCACAAGTTATTCCACTTGCAGTAGGTGCTGCCGGAGTGGTAATAGTAATAGTAGAGTTTGCCGTATCTTTTAAATTACCTGCACAAGCAGTTGTAACCAATTTTACATTATAAGTACCCGATGCTGTATAGGTATGCATAGGGTTAAGTGTAGTGGTATTGGTTGTTCCATCTCCAAACATCCATTTGTATGTAGATGCGTTTGCAGACGTATTGGTAAACTGTATAGGAGCAGGCACATAGCAAAGCGATGACAGTCCGTTAGAAAAAGATGCCGTAAGGTTTACCGTTGTAGCATAAGAGAAATAACTGATAGATTGGTTATTAAAAGCATTACTATCCGTTACCCCATTAGGATTGCTAGTAAAGCAAGTAAGAGAATGAGTACCAATAGTTGAAGTCATAGAAGGCAAAGCCACATTAGTTGAATGTCCTCCGGCAAGAGACCCCGTCCAGCTTTGTGTTTGAGCAGTACCATTATCTAACTGAAAATTAAGGGTGCATGAGGTAAGCGTGCTTGAACCGAAGTTTTGTAAGGTAATGTTAGGCGTAAACGTACTCGAACATATTACACTGTTGGGGGCTGTAATAGACAAAACACCTGCATCAACAGCAAGCGGTGGCATTGGCTCAATACCAATAACAGCTTCATGATCTATAGAAGGGTTATATCCACCTGTATTCAAATTATTAATAGAATAAAATCCGTTGCTTGAACCACCCCAACCCCAATTCATATGGAAGAAGTTATTGGTATCAACCCCATCTAAAACCCAGGTATGCCCTTCTCCGGCAGTATTAGCTCCTACATACTCAACAATCCTACCATTAATCAACTCATTCTTCATCATCTGTATCCAAACAGAATCAACAAAATTTGCCCTGTATAACCCTTGAATAGTATAAGGGTCATACCCAAAATACTTTACATAAGACCGCTGCGCACAAATAGAATCATCCGCCGTAATAACCCACGCACCACTTCCGCTGGGGTCATAATCCATCTCCACACTCACACCGCAATCATACATCAGTTGTGCCACATTAGCGTTTGATGAAGTTAAAGGCATAGCACTCCAGTTATACGTGGTAGTACCATAATTAGCAGATTGCGTTCCATAATTATTTGTAAACGGAGTTCCACCCAATGAGCTTGTGGTACAATCGCAATAAGAACTTGAACCTGTACCTTTTGGAGGGTAACTCCAGTACCTCATTATCTGAGCCATGGCAGTGGCTACACAGCCGGTAACAGAACCACCCGGACATAAATTATTATACCCAACACTACCTCCACCGCTTTGGTCCCAGGTTGATTGGCAAAGTGCAGGTATGTTTATAGCATTCATCGAAGCGTTAGAGCTTAATCTATTAGATAAGGATACACTATTGCCAGCCCATTCGCTAGCAATTTCTTTAGTAGCTAACGCCTTTCTTACCCGAATATCTTCCACCTCTTTTTTACGGGTATATAGAAAGTTTGAAATATTTGATTTAGCCTGAGGAACTACAAACTTCTCTTTGGTAGAATAGCCTATTATAGGGTGTGCCGCATCATCAGCTGTAACAATTATAAAACCTTCATTAGCATTAAACACATAGTAAACAGGCAAACCGTTAGCAGATTTCTCTGTATAAGCAAGACTCATATTTACAGTCTGCACTTTGGCACTTCTCTTATAAAAGCTTTCAGCTACTTGTTGCGCCGTTTGAGGGGTTACAGGTTTTGCTTTACTAATTTGCATTCCTAAAGCAAATACAAAGGCTGCTACTAATATTTTCTTCATGTTTAAATAGATTGTTGTGTTTAATTTAGTTCGACAATATATAGTCTCAAACTCCCTTTTGTTATTTAAAAAGGATAAAGTTTATATTTGCAATTATAAACGGAAAATAATTGGTATCAAAGGCAAGCTTTTTTAGACCCCTTTTTTTATTTAATAATAGTAATTACCTGAGATTTACTCTTGCCCAACTCCCACTCTAATTTGCCGTTATACCAAACCTTTTCAATTTTGGTACTGCCTTTCTCTTTCTTAATAATACACTTAATGGTATCTGTGGTAGTAGCATTTAGTTGCAGAAAAAGAACTTCTCTTTCCAAAAATACGCGCAGGTGGTAGGTTTTTGTCTCTTCATCCTTATACATAAACTGATTATTAGGATGATCCATACGCGGTTTATCTATCTTAACCTTCTTTCCCTTTACTTCATAACAAAGCGCAATGTCTTTATAGGTGTAATGTTTATCGTTGCAGAATCCAGCAAATCATTACCGTCTTTATCCTTAAAAACAAAATCCATATTCACATTCACATAATAAGCAGATTTTGTCTTAGGATGTTCCTTAGCTTTCTCTTCTTCTGTTTTGCCCAAAGCAACCAAGACTAAGAATAGTAGCCATTAAAATGAATGTCTTTTTCATAAGTTGAAGTTATTTGTTATTGGCTATTTTAGTGACAATTTGCTCAAAAGTTAAGTCAGGGTATCTGTCGTCCTTGGTTTTAAGGGTATATTTCTCTGTCTTCATTTCGTTAGAACCAATCACAATAGAATACGGAATATTCTTCTTGGTAGCATAATCAAACTGCTTGTTTATCTTTTTGGTTACATCAGGGTATATCTCTGCTCTAATCCCCATTTTCCTTAGTCTGAACAGCAGTTGACACCCATGTTGCTGCTCTTCCTCACCCATGTGCATTACCAAAACCTGTGTATGCTCTTTATTCAGTTTATCGGCATTAAACAGGTTCAACTCCTCCATCACATCATATATTCGGTCTATACCAAAAGAAATACCCACCCCGCTCATATTAGGTAAACCAAATATGCCCGTTAAATCATCATACCGGCCTCCGCCTGTAATGCTTGGCGTAAATGTACCTGCATTAGCTTTTACTTCTATTATAGTACCTGTATAGTAATTAAGCCCACGGGCAAGAGTTATATCAAGTTCAACATTCCTTTTAACCTTACTTAAAACATATTCTAATTCTTCAATCCCTTTTTGCCCAATCACGCTATCTTTTAAAAGAATATGCTTTAGTTGAACCAGTTTATTTGAATTATCCGAAGTATCAAAAAAAGCAGATGTTAATATCATTTCGAACCTTGCTTTTCCATCATCAGATAGTTTTGTATTACTTCTTATTTCTTGTATTAAATCTGTTAAATCTACCTTCCCAATTTTATCAAAAACATCCAGTATATCTTGTAGTTTATCAGTCTCCCCAATTGCCTCCGCAATCCCCGCCAAAATCTTTCGGTTATTAATCTTAATTGTTACGGGTATCTTCAACTCACTATACACATCATCCATCAGTTGAATAAGCTCCACCTCATTCACCAGCGAGTTACTGCCTATAATATCCGCATCGCATTGGTAAAACTCGCGGTATCTACCTTTTTGGGGTTTATCGGCTCTCCAAACGGGTTGCATCTGAAACCTCCTGAAAGGAAAAGTAATCTCATTCTGATGTTGTACAACATAACGGGCAAAAGGCACCGTAAGGTCATAACGCAAAGCGCGCTCGGTAAGCAACTCTGTATTCTTCGATTTTTCAAGACTCAGTCTAAACTCTTCCAGCAACTTCTCTTTATCTTTACTCTCGTGTATGCGGCTGTTCAGTATCTTATACAAAAGCTGGTCGCCCTCATCCCCATATTTACCGGTAAGTGTACTCAGGTTTTCCATGGCAGGGGTTTCAATCTGCTCAAAACCATACAGTCGGAAATACTTCTTTATCGTATCAAAAATATAATTGCGGCGGGCCATCTCCACCGAGTTAAAATCGCGCGTGCCTTTAGGTATAGAGGGTTTCATACTCATTAGTAAAGATACAAAACTAACAATATTAAGGTAATCTCACGCCTGCCTCCCTTCTCCTTTAGAGAAGGGCTGGGGATAAGGCTGCCCTTTCCATCTAATATTTAACAAAACCTCACCTAAAATTTAACAAAACCTCCCAAACATTTTGTACAAGAAGCTAAAACGTTTGTATAGGTACCTATTTCTTTTGTACAAGAAGCTAAAACTTTTGTGCAGCTACCTGTTTCTTTTGTACAAGAACCCTTTTCTTTAGTACAGGTAGCTAAAACGTTTGTACAAGAACCTATTTCTCTTGTGTAAGATACTGTTTCTTTTGTGCAGATACCCTTTTCTTTAGTACGAGATGCTCTTTCTTTAGTGCAGATAGTGTTTTCTCTAACGAGGATAGCTCTTTCTTTACTTCACATGCTCAAAACCCAACAAAATCTACCTAATTCGTTCCTTTAATTTTTAATTCTTAATTTTAATTCTTAATTAACGAGATGAAGATTTCATACAACTGGCTCAAAACACTTATAAATAAACAGGATATCACCCCTCAGCAGGTTGCCGAGGCACTTACCGATTGCGGACTGGAAGTTGAAAGCATAGAGAGCTTTGAAAGCATAAAAGGTATGCTAAAAGGCGTGGTTACCGGGCATATTATCGAGAAGCAAAAGCACCCCAATGCCGATAAACTTAGCCTTACCAAGGTAGATGTGGGCAATAATATCATTTTAAGTATTGTTTGCGGGGCGCCTAATGTAGAGGCAAACCAAAAAGTGCTGGTATCAACCGTTGGTGCTGTGCTGCACACCTTTGGCGGAGAAACTATTGAAATTAAAAAATCTAAAATACGCGGCGAAGCCAGCGAAGGGATGATTTGTGCCGAAGATGAACTGGGCTTAGGACAAAGTCATGCCGGTATCATGGTATTGCCAGAGAACACCCCTGTTGGAATGCCCGCAGCTGAGTATTTAAACCTCTATACAGATACCGTTTTTGAAATTGGATTAACTCCCAACCGTGGCGATGCGGCTTCTCACCTGGGCGTTGCCCGCGATTTAGTTGCCGTGCTTAATTGCAGAGAGAATACCAGCGAAAACCAGTACACACCTTAACGGTATTAAAGAACTACCCGAAGCTTCGGGTATTTTAACCATCGATGTTAAGGTAGAAGACCCTGCCTGCAAGCGCTATAGTGGGGTTGTTATTAGTGGCGTTACGGTAGCGCCTTCTCCGCAGTGGTTAAAGAATTACATCACTCGCCATTGGCTTACGCTCAATCAACAACATTGTAGATATTACCAATTTCGTATTGCACGAAACCGGACAACCCCTGCACGCCTTTGATGCCAATGCTATCGAAGGAAATCAGATTATTATACGCAGTGCTAAAGAAGGAGAAAAGTTTGTTACCCTTGATAGTGAAGAACGAACTCTAAAGTCAGGCGATTTGTTATTGCCAATGCTAAAGATGCCATGTGCATTGCCGGTGTGTTTGGCGGTCTGCATAGCGGGGTGAGTGATAAAACAACAGCTATCTTTTTAGAGTCGGCTTACTTTGATGCCACTTCCGTTAGAAGAACAGCCAAACATTTGGGTTAAAGACCGATTCTTCTTTCCGTTTTGAGCGTGGTACCGACCCTGAAATGACGCTTACGGATGAATCGTGCCGCTAATCTTATCTTAGAAATTGCCGGTGGACAAATATCTTCTGCCATAACGGATATCTATCCCGAAAAGATAGAGCCTTACAAAATTGCTTTTCCTTCTCTAATTGCGATGATTTAATTGGCAAAGTCATTGACAGAAACACCATTAAGAACATATTAAAATCAGTAGGCATAGAAATCATTCAGGAAGGTGCTGATGGATTTACTACTGCATGTGCCAAGATATAAATACGATGTTACCCGCGAAGCTGATGTGATTGAAGAAGTGCTGCGCATATATGGCATGAACAATGTTGGGTTTAAGCGGAAAGATAAGCTTCTCTTTATCCAACAACCAAACGGATATTACCCATAAAGTTGATACCGAAATTGCCTCCTTGCTTGCCAATCAGGGCTTTTACGAAGCTATGAATACCTCGCTTACAAAAAGTACGTATACTCAAAAAGATGAAGATGTGGTTTCCATGCTTAACCCCTTAAGCAGCGATTTATCTGTTCTCGTCCTACCTTGCTTTATGGTTTGTTAGAGACGGTTGCTTATAACATCAATCGCCGAAATTTAGACCTAAAGTTTTTCGAAAGTGGAAAAACCTATCATAAAAAACCAACCGGAGATTTCCCCTGATGCCGAGCATAACAAATAGCCCTTGTTATCAGCGGTAAAAAACATGAAGCAAACCATCACAACCCAAACCGGGTGAGGTTACTTTTTATACCCTGAAATCTTATGTGGAGGCTATATTTCATAAACTGGGTATTGCTTACAAAGCACAGAATGCAGAACATAATTACTTGTCAGGTGCCTACCAATACCAGGTTAGAACAAAGTAGCATGGTGATTGGTCTTAATAACCCTCTTTTAAAGAGTTTTGATGTGAGCCAGCCTGTTTTTTTATGCCGAGTTATATTTAGATGCTATTTACAAACTTGCCTTTAAGCCTGTAACCTATGTAGAGCCTTTAAATTCCCTTCAGTTAAAAGAGACTTAGCTTTATTGATTGACAAGCCATTTTTGTTACCTATTTTGAACTGGAGAAATTAGCCTTTGAAACCGAAAGGCATTTCCTGAAAGAAGTATCTCTTTTTGATGTATATCAGGGGGATAAAATCCCTTCGGGGAAAAAATCTTATGCCCTTAGTTTTACCCTCCAAAACGATGAAGCCACCTTAACCGATAAGCAAATTACTAACACTACCAATAAACTTATTAAGGTTTTCGAGGAGAAATTAAGTGCTACTATAAGATAGATAACTAATTGTTATTTAGTTATTTATTTCAATTTATATAAAGTAATTGTTAATACAAATTAACTTATTCCTAACAGGATACTAACCTGTTTTAAACAAGTTCCTTTACTAATATTAAATTAGACCAACAAGCCTTTTACGTAGCCCAATATTAATACTTCTTAACAATTTGTCCGTATATTTGCAGTCCACCAAACCAAACTCATGTTCGAAATCTTAAATCACTTCAAAAAAAAGTATCAACCTCTTACCAAAGATGGTTTACGCTTTGATGGTCTTTCGTTAATTGACGTAAAGCGCAAGAAACACGTTATCATGATTTCTAAACCTTTTGTGTTTGATAACCGCAAAGTTGCCTAAGTCTTACGACGGACTTGCTATTAAGGCTAAGATTGAAGGTGGACTTCCTGAAGAATTTAATGTTGATGCAAGAAAAGAATATATTTGGGCTCCTCAACGTTTCGAGAAGTTTGTAGATCGTTGCTCAGATGAGATACGTAAGAAATTTAAGCAGCCTGATATGAGTCTTACCGATATGTTGGATGCGCTTGCTTTTGGCAATTTTGCCGATCATAAAAAGAAATGTAAAGAGCTTTTAAGCGAAGGGAAAATCCCACCGCTTTCTTTAAACTAAAAGTGGTTTTATTTTTAATAGGGTTAAACTTTAATTCTACTTTTTGAACAAAAATCCTGCCAAGGCGGATTTTTTGTTTCTATAAACTTCTTTAGCCCTACCAAATAGTAGTATGTTGTTGATAGGAAGATAGTTTTTCTACACCAAATAGCTATATTTGCTACCCATAAATTATGAGTACAGCAATAACTAAGAAGATACAGATGGTAGACCTTAAAGGTCAATACCAAAATATTAAAACAGAAGTAGACGTCGCCATTCAGGATGTGATTAACAGCACCGCCTTTATTAACGGGCCTGCCGTAAAGGTTTCAGGCAGATTTAGAGCAATACCTGCATGTAAAACATGTGATACCTTGTGCTAACGGAACCGATGCCCTACAAATAGCCATGATGGCATTGGGTTTAAAAGCAAGGTGATGAAGTTATTACGGCAAGTCATACCTATATTGCTACTGCTGAAGTGATGGGTCTATTAGGGCTTACACCTGTGTTGGTAGAAGTTCATGCCGATACCTTTTGTATTGATGTGGCAGCTATTGAAAAAGCTATTACCCCTAAAACAAAGGCTATTGTTCCCGTGCATTTATACGGACAATGTGCCGATATGGAACCTATTTTAGCTCTTGCCCAAAAGCACAACCTGTTTGTTATAGAAGATGTAGCACAAGCCATTGGTGCTGATTATACCTTTAGTAACGGCACTAAACACAAAGCAGGGAGCTGTATCTGGCACAGTTGGTTGCACATCTTTCTTCCCCAGTAAGAATTTAGGTTGTTATGGAGACGGTGGTGCTATTTACACCAACGATACTGCTTTAGCAGAAAAACTAAAAATGATTGCTCACCACGGGCAAAGTGTACAATATGTGCATGATGTGGTGGGTGTTAACTCTCGTTTAGATTCTATACAGGCTGCTATTTTTAAAGATAAAACTAAAACATTTAGATGAATATGCTGCTGCGCGTAACAAAGCTGCTGCCTATTATGACAAGGCTTTTGCCAACCATCCTAAAATTAAAACTCCAGTACGTGCTAAAAACTCTACCCATGTTTTCCATCAATACACCATTCAATTGGTTGGTGTTGATAGAAACAAAATAAGAGAGCAATTGGCTGCTAAAGATATTCCGAGTATGATATATTATGCTATTCCGGTACACAGACAAAAGGCTTATCAAAGTGCAAAGCATACGTCAGAGAATTTCCCGATAACCGAACACCTGAGTACTTGTGTATTATCCTTCCCCATGCATACAGAGTTGGATGAAGATACATTGAACTATATTTCTTCATTCATTATTAGAATTAATTAAAATAATATACCATGATTAGACGACATATAAACATAAACGACATGTTCCTTGAGGCTGATAGTTTAATCAACAAAGGACAAATAGGCGAAGGGCAAAACGCTTGTTGGAAGCTATTATAGCCGAAGACCCAAGTTTTAGCAAAGCACATAACCACTTAGGCTGGATATATGAAACTAAATTGAGAGATTATGAAAATGCAGAATTGCATTACCGTCAGGCTTTAACGTTTTACACTCTCATTATAGTCCGATTTATTATAATTACTCAGCTGGTTCTATCAACTCAAAAACGTTGGGATGAGGTTTAGAGAAAACTTTTTAAACGATGCACTTAAAGTGCCTGAAATAAATATGGCTACCATTCATAATGAGTTTTTCGGTATTATGTATGAGCTGATGGGTAAATACAATCAGGCCCGAATTGCTTCGTATAAAAATGCAGTAAAGAATTCGTTAGGACATGAAGAATGTTGACCTTTATAAAGGCAGTATTTACGCGTTGTTTAATATTCAAAACAAGAAATAGATAATTTATAGGTTAGTATGAATATAGCAGTTGTTGGTACAGGATATGTTGGGTTAGTAACAGGTACTTGTTTGGCAGAAACAGGTAATAATGTTATTTGTGTTGACATTAACGAAGAAAAAGTACAAAAGATGAAAGACGGTGTGGTGCCTATTTATGAGCCACACTTGGATGTTTTGTTTCATCGTAATATAAAAGCAGGCAGGTTAAGTTTTACCACCAATCTTGCACAGGCTATTGAAAAGGCAAGTATTATATTTCTTGCTTTGCCAACCCCTCCTGGCGAAGACGGCAGTGCCGATTTAAGTTATATACTTGGCGTAGCAAATGATTTAGGAAAGATTATAAAAGACTATAAAGTAATTGTAGATAAAAGCACCGTACCTGTTGGTACAGCAGAGAAAGTGCGTGTGGCAGTTGCTAAAAATGCTAAAGTTGAATTTGATGTAGTATCAAATCCTGAGTTTTTGCGTGAGGGTTTTGCTGTAGATGATTTCCTGAAGCCTGACAGAGTAGTAATAGGCGCAAGCTCTGAAAAAGCTCGTAAAACTATGGAAGAACTATACAAGCCTTATGTTCGTCAGGGTAATCCTATTATTTTTATGGATGAGAAATCTGCCGAGCTTACCAAGTATGCAGCTAATGCTTTCTTAGCTACCAAGATTACTTTTATCAATGAAATTGCTAACCTGTGTGAGAAGCTTGGAGCTGATGTAGATATGATACGTATGGGTATTGGCAGTGATGACAGGATTGGTAAACGTTTCTTATTTCAAGGTATTTGGTTACGGATATTTTTCCTAAGGATGTACAAGCGTTTGCTAAATCTACAGCAAGATGAATTATGATTTCGT
>CAVXOV010000023.1:0-15338 GCA_963763345.1 uncultured Candidatus Saccharibacteria bacterium | reverse complement strand
ATGTTGTGTACCTACTTGGCACCATTACGTATTGCTAAAGCTTTATGTTGTTTCTTTATTTGAGATATTCTGTTGCCGTAATTTGCATAGATACGGGGTCTATAACCAAAACTTCAGGCTTATATTTTTTAATGCTGATAGAAGCCCTGCTTTTTCAGTTACTTCGTTAATGCTAACGCTGTATGTACTTTGCATTAGGGCTTTAAACCCTTCACGCATCAATACACTGTTATCGGCAATTATAATCTTAAGCATTATTTATAATGATTTTAAACAAGCAAATATACAAAAATTAGAATACGGAAATAGCCATACTTCAAAAAGACAATTATAAGGTAAAATGGCTATTCAACATGGCAAACAAGAGAAATAAAGAAACTCCGTGTTAAATATTGGGCACAAAAAAAGGGTAAGCTACTTTCATCGCACCGCTACAACCATCTACCCTTGCTATGTTCCCATCCTGGGGGATTCGACAGGAGCTGATCGTGAAAGACTTACCCGCCGCAAAAGTAGCATTTGATTTCGTTATTCCGATTAAATTGACAAACTTTGCCTCTTATCTCTTTATGGATATATCCGTAGTAATACCCTTACTAAACGAAGAAGAATCACTGCCCGAGTTGCACGATTGGATTGTGCGGGTTATGCAACAAAACAACTTCAGTTATGAAATTATTTTTATAGATGATGGCAGTAAAGATAAATCGTGGAGTGTAATAGAGGGCTTATCGAAAAACAACCCCAACGTAAAAGCCATTAAATTTAGGAGAAACTATGGTAAATCGCCTGCTTTGCATGTGGGGTTTGAAGCTGCACAGGGCAATGTAGTTATAACCATGGATGCTGATTTGCAGGATAGTCCGGATGAAATACCCGAACTCTACAAAATGATTACCCAAGGTGGTTTTGATTTGGTGAGTGGCTGGAAACAAAAACGCTACGATAATGCCGTTACTAAGAATTTACCGAGCAAATTATATAACTGGACTAACCGTAAAATAAGCGGCATTAAGTTGCACGATATGAATTGCGGACTTAAAGCATACCGCAAAGATGTGGTAAAAAGTATTGAAGTATATGGCGAAATGCACCGTTTTATACCTGTATTGGCTAAAAACGCGGGGTTTGAAAACATTACCGAGAAGCCTGTGCAGCACCAGGCACGTAAATATGGTGTTTCTAAGTTTGGCTGGGACAGGTTTATTAACGGTTTTTTAGATTTACTTACCATAACCTTTCTTTCTAAGTTTGGTAAACGCCCCATGCACTTGTTTGGCACCATGGGTACCTTTATGTTTATAGTAGGTTTTTTTGTAGCTGTTTATTTGGGTGCAGAAAAGCTGTATTGCGTATATAACAATCAACGCGCCCCTTTAGTAGCTAGTAATCCTTGGTTCTTTATTGCATTAACTACTATGGTTTTAGGTACTTTTTTATTTTTAAGTGGCTTTATTGCCGAGCTTATTCTGCGCAACTCTTCTGTTCGTAACCACTATTTGTTGGAAAAGAAGGTTAATTTGTAATTCCTTTTTAAAAGAGTACTTTAGCTAATAAATTTAAAAGCAAATAACATGAAAAAGAAACTTTTTACCAGCACTATTATATTATTAGTTACATCATTAACCATTATTAGTTGTAAGAAAAGCGCTACTACATCAACACCATCTTCAGGTGGTAGTTCAACAACAGGTAGTAGCTTTACTATTGGGCCTAATGGTGACCCAAGTGGTACATACAGTGGTATATTTTTCGAGTATTCCTTTGGCTCGCCTACTAATCTATTTAGTGAAGTACTATTTTATAATACACCTGTTGCTATTCGTTTAAGTACAAACAATATACCTATATCATCCGGTACAGTTTCTTCGGTTTATTGTAATAATGTTAAATTTAAATATAATACACTTGATTATACAGATTCAACTTATACTGTAACTTTTCCTTCAGCGGTTTGGCTCGTAAATGGAAACGCTACCTTTCCTTCTTTTACTTACACTTGCAGTACTCCAATTCCAGTATATACTGGAACTAACTTACCTTCCACGGTTAATAGAACTCAAAATTTAGTAATCCCAATAAGCGGAGCTTCCGGCTACGACCAAATACAGGTAGAAATACTTGATGGTTCTAATCATGGCACTTCTGTATTTGCATCAGCAAGTGCTACATCAATTACAATTTCTAAAGATTCTTTAACACAACTATCTGCTACACCAAGTGGAGGAAGTATAAATATTAACTTATCTAAATATAACCCGCAGACATTTGGTAGTAAAAACTATTTATTTGCAACATTTTTTAACTATAGTAAAATGAATATAACTATTCAATAGTTTTTAAAACTTAAATAGCTTGATTTATCTTCCATAACTTTTCCATTTTTAACTTCTATTTATATCTCATAACTTTTAACTTACCTTTGCGCCCTTCATGCAAGAACCGATTACTTATATAGGCGAGCGTTTGTGGGCAGGGCATGTGGGTAATTTCTTTATCATCCTTTCTTTTATTGCCGCGTTGCAGGCTGCCATTGCTTATTTCTTTGCCGAGAAGAACCCTATAGAGGTTTCCTGGCTTAAACTGGCACGTATTTCTTTCCGTTTACATTTCTTGGGTGTGTTTGGCATTATGGGCACTTTGTTTTATATGCTTTACAATCATTATTACGAGTACTCGTATATATGGCAGCACTCTAACAACAGTATGCCCATGCGTTATATCTTTTCCTGTTTTTGGGAAGGGCAGGAGGGGAGCTTCCTTTTATGGACGGTATGGCATGGCATCATTGGCTTGGTTTTACAACGCACGGCTAAGCATTACGAAGCTGCCGTAATGAGTACGCTTAGTTTGGTACAGGCATTTTTAGCAACGATGTTGTTGGGTGTGGTTATCTTTCAGACTAAAATAGGAAGCAACCCTTTTATTATGCTTCGTGAGAATCCTGACTTTGCAAATATTCCTCTGTTTAAAAGCCCTGATTACTTACAAAAAATAGATGGCAGAGGCTTAAACCCGTTACTGCAAAACTATTGGATGACCATTCACCCGCCTACTTTATTCTTAGGCTTTGCTTTAACGGTTGTCCCTTTCTGTTATGCAATAGCTGCGCTATGGAAACGCGACTTTACCAACTGGCAGAAGCTTGCCTTACCCTGGGCTTTTACCGGAGTAATGATTTTAGGCTTAGGTGTTTTAATGGGTGGTGCATGGGCTTACGAAGCGCTTAGTTTTGGTGGTTTTTGGGCATGGGACCCGGTAGAGAATGCATCACTTGTGCCTTGGTTAACCTTAGTGGGTGCAGCACACATTATGCTGGTAAACAAAAGCAGGGGGCATTCTATCTTCTCGGGGTTTATGCTGGCATTGATTTCTTTTATATTGGTGCTTTACTCAACCTTCTTAACCCGTAGCGGTATTTTAGGAAGCGCATCGGTACACGCCTTTACCGATTTAGGTATGCAAAAGCAACTGTTGCTGTATCTCTTAACCTTTGTCTTTTTAAGCGTCTATTTATTGCAATCAAACAAGATGTTCTCATTTTCTTACTTATGTTTAACTGTTACATTGTTCCTGCTTGTTTTCGGATTTAATATTCAGCCTTCTATACTTTTATCGGTATGGGGAAGTGTTTCGCTTATCTTATTATTCACGGCTTACTTCTTTGGTTTCCCTAAAGATAAAACCGATGAGAGTGTTTATAGCCGTGAGTTCTGGTTATTCGCGGCATCTTTTGTTTTGTTCTTATCAGCTACAACCATTAGCATTTTCACTTCTATTCCTATCTTCAATAAAATGTTTGGCATGAACAAAGCTCCTTTTACTATTGATAAATACAACGCCTGGCAAGTACCCTTTGCCATTGTGGTGGCATTGTTGCTTGCCATAGGGCAATTCTTTAAGTATAAAGACACAGACAAAAAGCAGTTCTTTAAAAGTCTGCGTATTTCTGCTTTATTGGCTCTTGCTTTTGGGTTGGTTGCCTCATCTGCTTTGTATTTCTCTCATGGTTGGAGCGAAGCTACTTCTACGCAAAAGACAAATTATATTACCTATGCTGCCTTATTAATTACTTCGGCATTTGCTTTGTTTGCTAATACTGCCTACTGGGTTCGTATCTTAAAAGGAAAGGTAAAACACATTGGTGCATCTTTAGCGCATGTTGGTTTTGCCTTAATACTTATAGGCGTTTTAATTTCTACTTCTAAAAAGGCTACGCTCTCTAAAAATACTTCACAAAAAAGCGTTTCCTCTTTAGGTAAAGATTTTGATGATAAGAAAAGCATTCTGCTTGTAAAGGGAGATACCCTCCCTATGGGACCTTATTATGTAAGTTACTCCGCACGTGAAATTGTGGGTATTAATGTGTTGTTTAAAGTAGATTATTTTATCCGTGAGCAAAATAAATACATCAAGCAGTTTGAGTTATTTCCGCGTGTTCAAATGAATCAAAGGATGGGTAATTCTGCTGAGCCTGATACCCGACATTTTTTAAGCAATGATGTATATACCGATGTGAAATTTGCCTATCCATTAACAGAAGCATCGATGCCGACAAAAGATATTTATTCTGAACCACAAAACAATGTGATACATCTGCATGATTCTCTTTTTGCTACCAACTCTATTATTATATTAGATTCTTTACGTACTGATATTTCTAAAGAACAATACGAAAAAAACGACTCTTCTTTATGGGTAACAGCCGTGCTGCGTGCCTATGATATGGATAAGAAAGTGTATCACACATACCCTAAATATCATTTGGTAAAAAACAACATAGAGCCTGTTACCGATTCTATTCCTGAACTTGGCTTACGCTTTACCTTTTGGAAGATAAATCCTGATAACGGCTCGGTAGAAATTATGCTAAGCGAAAAAAAGACCAACCAAAAAGATTTTATTGTAATGGAAGCTTATATGTTTCCCTACATAAACATACTTTGGTTAGGTTGTTTGCTTATGGTAGTTGGTACTGGCTTGGCTGTTTGGCAAAGAGTTAAAACCAGCAAAGGATTAGCTGAGGTTCATCATTCTGCTTAGAATTTTATAAAAACAAATTACTGTATATCCTTCTTTAACTTTTCTATATCTAATGAGTTTATTAATCTTATAATGTTAGGATAAGCTTTCTTATGGTAGCCAAAACCACCTTCTCTTAATTCTTTTATAGCTTCTTCTTTTGTCCAACCAAATTTCACAATTCTATAGGCAGCAATAATACAACCCGTTCTATCGGCTCCGTGTTTACAATGCACCAACACCGGCTTCTTTGCCTGCATAATAGTTTTTATACCTGCCACAATATCAGCATAAGTAATAGTCCCGGCTTTCATAGGTATATGCACTAGAGTTAAGTTTGTTTTTTTTGCCTCATCATTATCCGTTCTGGTTTGTCTTAAATTGAGCAAGGTTTTTACACCTATGCTATCTAACTGGTGCATGCTTTTTTTATCGGGTTGTTCAGACCTATATACATCAGCATCTACTTTGTATAAATTATGAAGGGTTGACAGATTAATCTTCTCTGCCCAATTAGATGGTCTAACTATTGTTGTTTGAGATTTACCTGCATAAACAAAAAAAAGAAAAGACAGAGTGAGTATTATCCTATATAGATTTGTCATAGAAAGACAAACTTACAAAAACATTGATTGCTTATAGGCGCTATTTCTTTTTATATATTTGTGTACTATGGAAACATTATCACCCAACATATTTGTAAAAGACATGCGCAAAACCATTGAGTTTTATAAACTCTTGGGGTTTGAAGTAAGCATGACAGTACCCGAAACCGGAAACGATTTTGTTTGGGTAATGATGACCTGCGGCAAGGTTACCTTTATGTTCCAAACCTTTGAGAGCCTTGCAAATGAATTACCCGAAATAAGCCGTAAAGATGGCGCATCTTTATTGCTGTATATTAATGTGAAAGATATACATGCTTTGTTTGAGCGCATTAAAGATAAAGTTACTGTGCTTAAAGGCTTGGAGAAAACCTTTTACGGTGCAACCGAGTTCTCTATTAAAGACAATAACAACTACGTGCTAACCTTTGCCGAGCATGAGAAATAAACACAGGAATAAAACAGTAAAATTCTTAGAATAAACACGGAATTCTGATTATTTCTCTGTGGCACCCACCTGCTTCTTTTAGCTGTGGGCAAAAACAAAATTTGGCGGCGTTTTTCTTGATTCCACGGGATTTTGCTCCATTCCGCGGGCACAGCCATTATTCCGCAGGATTTTGCTCTATTCCGCGGGCACAGCCATTATTCCACGGGATTTTTCTCTATTCCGCGGGCACAGCCGTTATTCCACAGGATTTTTCTCTATTCCGCAGGCACAGCCATTATTCCACGGGATTTTGCTCAAATCCGCGGGCACAGCCTTTATTCCGCGGGATTTTTCTCTATTCCGCGGGATTTTGGTTTATTCCACAGAAATCAGGAAAAAAGAAAGGGTTTAATCTTCTAAACTGTAAACAACCAGTCCGCTGCGTATTTTGGGTTCTACCAGGTAGTTTTTGGGGGCATAATGCCGTTGGTATCGGCAATGTGCTTTAATTCGGTCATAGAAACGGGATGCAAACCAAAAGCAATTTTATATTTGCCGCTGTCTACCTGCGCTTTCAGTTCTTCCATGCCTTTTACGCCGGGCACAAAAGCAATGCGTTTGTTGGTGCGCAAGTCATCAATACCCAAAATGGGCGTTAGTATATGGTCGGAGAGAATAGAAGCATCCAGTTTTTTTACGGCATCATCGCCATCGCAAATTTCGGGTTTGGCAATTAATTCATACCACTTTCCATCCAGATACATACTGAATTTATGTTTGTGCTCGGGCTTATACATATTATCGTTATGCGCCAGCAAACGGAATTTCTCTTTTATTTTTTCGAGTAAATCGTGGGTAGAGTAGTTATTCAAATCGGTAACTACGCGGTTAAAATCAAATATCTTGAGTTGGTTCTCGGAAAAGAAAATACCCATGTAGTAATTGTAATTTTCTTTGCCGGTATGGTTTTTGTTCTTGGCCTTTAATTCATTTGCCAAATTTGCCGAAGAAGCTGAGCGGTAATGTCCGTCAGCAATATAAATGGCATCCATTTTTTCGAATGCCTTGCGAATGGTATCTACATTTTTCTTATCGCCAATAATCCAGATTTTATGACGCACACGGTCAGTAGTAGTAAAATCATACGCAGGATGTTTTACCAAATAATGACTGATGATATCCTCGATGGTTGCATTATCGGGATAGAAAAACAGAACGGGCTCTGCATTAAAATCGCAAACCTCCAGATATTCTTTCAGTTTTTCTTCGCGGTCTTTAATGGTTTGCTCATGCTTTTTAATTACGCCTTTTTCGTAATCATCAACCGAACTGCAACCAATAATGCCTGTATAAATATTTCCGCCCTTAAACTGCTGGTACAAATAGTAGCAGGGTTTATGGTCGCGTATAAAAGTTTCTTCTTTTATAAAATCTAAAAAACGTGCTTTAATTTTCTTTAGTCTTTCAACTGAGCCCGGCTTAGTGCGTTTTCCATCCTCAAAATCGGGATTTATAATTTGCAGGAAGGAGTAAGGGTTGGTTTCGAGTTTGTGTTTAAGAACTTCTTTTTTGTAATTATCGGCACTGCGGGTAACCACCATGTGCGCCTTATCAGCTGCCGGACGAATACCTTTAAAGGGAATGATGGTTGCCATTAATGCGTGGGTCTTACTTTACTTTTTACGATAAATGAGTTCGGAAAATCGGGTTGTATTTTTTTAAACACCTCATAGGCATCAATGCGGGTATTAAAATCGCCTACCACCACCACCCAGTTAGGCTGCTGGTAATCTAAATAAGTACTAATATTGTTATACTTTGAAGAGAATTTTTGCTTCACATCATTGGCAGCCGTTTTATCCATCCCGAAATGAATTTTAATACGGTAACCATCGCTTTCTCCGTTTGTTTTGCGGTGATACTCGGCGGCTTTATCGCTAAGTGCTTTTAATTTGACATCATTGGCATCGGTACTTTGTGCCTGCGCAAAAAAACCAAACAGCGTAAAAAATATAATAAGTATGCCAGCCTTCATGCTACAAATATGCACTAAATTTGCGTTTTATTAATATATGGCAAACACAAAAATAACCATAGGTTTTTCTCCCTGTCCAAACGACTGCTTTATTTTTGATGCGCTTATTCATAATAAAATAGATACCAAGCACCTGCGCTTTGAACCTGTGATAGAAGATGTGGAAACCCTTAACCGCATGGCATTTAAAGGCGAACTGCATACTACCAAGCTTAGTTACCATGCCTTTGCTTACTTAACTAAAACATACCGTTTGCTCACTTCGGGAAGTGCGTTGGGCTTTAATTGCGGTCCGCTTTTAATTGCCCTGCCCAAAACACTTGAAAAGATAAAGCAGAACTCGGATATAGTTTCTTCTTTACAAGTTGCTATTCCGGGTAAATACACCACGGCTAATTTTCTTTTATCGCTGGCTTATCCAAAACTTACGCAAAAAACAGAAGTTGTTTTTTCAGGTATTGAAGAATCTGTTGTTTCTGGTAAAACAGACCTTGGTTTAATTATACATGAAAACCGTTTTACATACGAGCAAAAAGGATTGGCGAAAGTAAGAGATTTGGGCGAGTGGTGGGAAGAATACAGTCAGTCGGCTATACCTTTAGGAGGAATTGTAGTGCAAAGAAATTTACCTGAAGTTGAACAATTATTAATCAATCAGCTCATAAAAGAAAGCGTAGAATATGCTTTTGCGAATAGAGCAGATGTAATGCCTTTTGTAAAGCAACACGCACAAGCCATGGAAGAAAGCGTGATGCAAAAACATATTGATTTGTATGTAAATAAGTATTCTATCGACCTTGAAGAAACCGGCAAAAAGGCAGTTACTTTATTATTTGATAAGGCCGTTGAAGCGGGAATTATTCAATCTTACCCAAAAGACCTGTTTGTATGCTAAACAATATCACTTTTAGAAATGCTGATATAAAAGATCTTCCGGCTATTGTAGGTACCTATAATGCAACCATTCCAAGTCGTATGGTTACTGCCGATTTAGAACCTGCAACTGTTGAAAGTAAAACCGCTTGGTTTAATGGGCATAACTCTAAAACCCGTCCTTTATGGGTAATCGAACAAGATGGGCAATATGCAGGCTGGATAAGTTTTACCGATTTTAAAAGCCGACATGCCTACTACAAAACTGCCGAAATTGGAATTTATTTAGAAACTAACATGCAGGGCAAAGGCTTAGGCAACTATTGTTTAGATTACGCCATAAAACAATGCCCTTCTTTAAACATTACTTCTTTAACGGGTTTTATTTTCGGGCATAATGAACCCAGTTTAAAACTCTTCTATAAACACGGTTTTGAGAAATGGGCCCACATGCCACAAATAGCTGACATGGAAGGCATCCTGAGAGATTTAATTATTGTAGGAAAGAAGGTTTAGAAATCGTTACTTAACTGGTTAGTTGCTTTTTGAAGTATCTCAAAAGCATTCTCAGCCATCAGATTTTCTTTATCTAAGGTTGGATTTATCTCAACCATTTCGAAGCAAACAATCTTTTTACTGCGCATAATGTAGTAAATAAGATTTCCAGCCTCTTTTTCGGTAATACCATTAGGCACTGGCGTTCCGGTTCCGCTGCTTATACGGCTATCCATACTGTCTACATCAAAGCTTACGTATATTAAATCGCAATGGTCTAAGTAGTTTAACGCCTCAATAGCAATACGCTCAACGGCTTTTTTACGAATTTCCTGTAGGTTAAAGATGCGTACTTTGTTCTTTTTAAGTAAGTAATCTTCAGCCGGTTCAAAATCTCTGATGGCAATATAAACAAGGTCGTTATACTCAATCTTAGGAGACATTCCCCCTAATTTCTTAAGATTTTCCCAATATTCTATGGTTTCATCATCCAGTTTGTTCTGCTGGCGGTCTTGGTTATCTTCAGCAAGCAAACAAGAAATTGGCATTCCGTGCATATTACCTGATGGAGTTGTGTAAGGCGAATGGATATCAGCATGTGCATCAATCCAAATTACGCCAATCTTCTTATCGGGGTATGCCATTTTAATACCTGAAATGGTTCCGATGGCAGAGCTATGATCTCCGGCAAGTACAATAGGTAGCGCATTCTCTTTGGTTAAAGTCTTTTGTATTTCAGTGGCAAGACGCTCATTTAATGCATAAACACCTTTAATACGTTTAGCATAATCGTGTACTACAGGCTCAAGAAGCAATTGGTTTTCGGTTTTAATCTCTACCGTTTTATACTTTTTAAAGAAATTACTCCCGAAATCTAAAGCAGCTATCTTAATGGCATCAACTCCAAGACTGGAACCACGGGTTCCGGCGCCAATCTCTGACTTTACTTCGATGATTTTGATTGGTTTAATCATATAAAAAATAACAATTTATTAATATTATGTTTAATGTAATTCACTTACATTTGTACTTTAATAGGCAATGTAACTCACTTGGATTGAATCATGATAAAAGACCCAAAAGCGAAAATATATAAAGAGCTTAAGGAGAAAACATACTCCGACCTTATAAATCAAACCTTTAACTTCCCTCAAGAGGGCTTTAAAGTAACTGATAATGAGCTTAGTTTTAATGATATTCCGCTTATGGAAATCATAAAACAGTACGGAACTCCTTTAAAAATTACTTATTTGCCTAAAATAGGGCAACAAATTCAAAAAGCAAAGAAGCTTTTTAATGTTGCCATGGCTAAAGTTGACTACAAAGGCAAGTATTTTTACTGCTATTGCACCAAAAGCTCCCATTTTTCGTTTATAACCGACGAAGTCCTTAAAAATGACGTGCATATAGAGACTTCATCCGCATTTGACATACCTATTATCAAAGAACAATATAAAAAGAAACACCTCAGCAAAGATACTTATATTATTTGTAACGGATATAAGCGTGAGTTATACCAGCAAAACATAGTAGAATTAATTAATGAAGGTTTTAATGTAATACCTGTACTAGACCATAAAAAGGAAATTGATTATTACCAAAAACATATAAAGGTACCTAAAACTAAACTTGGCATCCGTATCTCTACCGAAGAAGAACCCTCGTTTTTGTTCTATTCATCCCGTTTAGGTATTCGTCATACCGATATTATAAGTTATTACAAAGAGAAGATTCAAGACAACCCTAAGTTTGAATTGAAGCTTCTTCACTTCTTTATTAATACCGGTATAAAAGATACCATTTATTACTGGACAGAGCTTATTAAGTGTATGAACATATACTTAGAACTTAAAAAGATTTGCCCGACTTTAGATTCACTAAATATTGGCGGAGGAATGCCTATACGAAACTCCTTAGGCTTTGAGTATGATTATGAATACATGATTGAGGAAATTGTGGAGCAGATTAAAAGCTTTTGCACACAAAATGAGATTGATGAACCTAATATTTTTACCGAGTTCGGTTCTTATACCGTTGGTGAGAGTGGAGCTACACTTTACTCGATTATAGACCAGAAACAACAAAATGATAGAGAGACCTGGTATATGATAGACAGCTCTTTTATCACAACACTACCCGATACCTGGGGTATTAACCAGCGTTTTATTTTGCTTGCCGTTAATCATTGGGATAAACCTTTTCAAAATGTAAACCTTGGTGGGTTAACTTGCGATAGTATGGATTATTACAACAGCGAGGCGCATACCAACCAAGTGTTTTTACCAAAGATAGAAGAAAATCAAAAACAACCATTATATATTGGCTTCTTTCATACAGGAGCTTATCAGGAATCTTTAGCAGGTTACGGCGGAACACAGCATTGTTTGATACCTGCCCCTAAACATATTTTAGTGGATAGAGATGAAAAAGGAGAAATAACAACCCGCTTGTTTGCTAAGGAACAGAGCTATAAAAGTATGCTTAAGATACTGGGATATTAAAATTACCCGAATTATTTCAGGATAATTGCTGTTTAAAACAAAAATACTAACTTGCGGACTTTGTAAATTAAGCAGGTGAAAAAACTTTTTTGTTTTTCTATAATACTGATTGCATTTTTTGCTTCATCCTGCAAGTATGCTAACCCTAAGTATATTAAAGAAGGTGTTATTGAGTATGATACCAAGCCTGTTGATGAAAACAACCCGATGGCAGGTTTTGCTCCGGGTAAAATGACTGTGAAATTTAAGGACAATATGCTTGCCGCCGAAATGAGTACCATGGGCGTATTTACTACTACCTTTATTTTTAACCCTGCCAAGAAAAACCTGATACAGTTGGTAAAAATGTTTGATGTGAAGCAAGCTTGTATTGATGATGAAAAGACTATTATTGAAGAGAACAAAGCCTATCAATTAGAGTTTGAAGAGACCGACGAAAAGAAAGAAATAGCCGGTTATAAATGCAAAAAAGTTGTGGCTACTATGGCTGATGACCCCAGTAAAAAGTTTGATGTTTGGTACACCGAAGAGCTAAATATTAATAACCCAAATGCCAATACGCCTTACGATAAAATAAAAGGGATGCTGATGCAATACCGCCTTAAAAAATTTGGATTGGAATTAGAGTTTACGGCAAGAGGTGTGGAAAAAGAGAAAATAGCCAATGATGAATTTGAATTGCCTGCTTATTATAAAGTAATTCCTAAAAAGGAAATGGATGAATTTTTTAAATCTTTGCAATAACAACCACTCATCCTTGCTTTTATCCCATTAAAAAAGAATACACCTAAACATTCATACATAAATTGTAATTTTAACCCTCAAATAAAAAATAAAAACACAAATCAAATGAAAAAAATACTTTTAACCGCAGCCGCTATAGTAGGTATGTTTGCTGCACAAGCTCAAATTAAGGAAGGCACTGTTACTTACAGCGTATCTGTAGATGGTATCCCGCCTGAACAAGCCAGTATGATGAAAGGTATGGAACTAACCATGTCATTTAAGGATAAAAAATCACGCGTTGAGTTTTCTTCAGCTATGATGTCAACTACTACTGTATCTGACGATGACGGAAGTTTGACTTTAATAGATGGTATGGGACAAAAATCATTCGTTAAAATGACTAAAGCCGATTTAGAAAAGGAAAGCAAAAAAAGCCCTGAGCCAAAATATACCTACACAGAAGAGAAGAAAACAATTGCCGGATATGAGTGTAAAAAAGCTGTTGCAGAAATAAAAGATCAAAAGGGAGAGACACAAAAGGTAAGTTTATGGTATTGTGAGAAATTACCATACACCGGTGGTGGAAGAATGGGCGGACAATTTAAAGGATTAAAAGGTGCTCCACTTGAGTTTGACTCTAACCAGGGTCCTATGAAAATGAAAATGACTGCAACCAAAGTTACTACCTCGCCTGTAGCTGATTCTCAATTTAAAGTTTCAACCGAAGGGTATACTGAAATGAAACCTGAAGACATGCAGAAAATGCGTGGAGGAAAATAATATTTCAAGAACATTATAAAGATTAAAAGGAGCTTGCTAAATACAAGCTCTTTTTTTATGTACATAATCAGCTAACTTTGCATCAGATGCAGAAAAAGGAAACCGATTTAGCTTCGTTTAACAACAGTTGGTACAAAACCGGTGCATCTGTTTTTAATCAAATAAGTTGGTACTTTGTAAGTGCGGCTTTTTTTAAATCTGCCTTTCCAATAAATTCTATAAAGGTATCCTTACTCAAAATGTTTGGGGCAAAAATCGGTAAAGGGGTTGTTATTAAACCGCATGTAAACATTAAATATCCCTGGCGTTTAACTATTGGCAATTATGTTTGGATTGGTGAGCATGTGTGGATAGATAATTTGGCTGATGTGGTTATTGAAGATAACGTATGTATTTCGCAAGGGGCTATGCTTTTATGCGGTAACCACGATTATAAAAAAACAAGTTTTGATTTAATTACGGGCAACATTACGCTGAAAAAAGGAAGTTGGATTGGAGCTAAATCTGTGGTTTGTCCGGGTATTACAGTTGGTAACCATGCGGTGCTAACGGTGGGTTCGGTAGCTACTAAAAATATGAATGAGTATACTATTTACCAAGGCAATCCCGCAGAGGCAGTAAAAGAAAGAACGTTAAATTAATTGTATATGATAACACATCGTCCGCGCAGAAACCGTAAGAACCAAGGCATACGCAGTTTGGTAGAAGAAAACAGCGTATCGGTTAAAGACTTTATATACCCTGTTTTTTTAATAGACGGAAAGAATAAGCAAACCGAGATAAAATCGATGCCCGGTATTTACCGTTATACTTTAGATTTATTACTAAAGGAAATTGAAAGCTGTTTGAAACTGGGTATTACAACCTTTGCTCCATTTCCAAATATTGAAGAAAAACTAAAAGACAAAACAGCCAGCGAGAGCTGGAATAAAAAAGGTATTTATTTGCGTGCCATCAAAGAAATTAAAAAACAATTTCCGGAAGCTATACTGATGACGGATGTTGCCATGGACCCATACAGCAGCGACGGACATGATGGGTTTGTGAAAAACGGAGAAATACTGGACGATGACACCTTAGAAATTTTAGCCCGCATGGCAGTTGCTCAGGCAGAAGCCGGTAGCGATATGGTAGGCCCCAGCGATATGATGGATGGGCGTGTGGGTTATATACGAGAGGAATTGGATGAGGCAGGATTTAGCAACGTATCTATCATGGCTTATACAGCCAAGTATGCCAGCGCTTTTTATGGTCCGTTTAGAGATGCGTTGGAAAGCGCACCTAAGTTTGGCGATAAGAAAACTTACCAGATGAACCCTGCCAACAGCAAGGAAGCTTTGCTGGAAGCCGAACTTGATTTTGCTGAAGGAGCCGATTTTTTGATGGTAAAACCCGCTCTGGCTTATTTGGATGTGATAAAACTATTGAACGATAATTTTGCTTTGCCTATTGCTGCCTACCACGTAAGCGGAGAGTATGCTATGGTAAAAGCAGCCGCGGCTAAAGGCTGGATAGATGGCGATAAAACCCGCGATGAGGTTTTGCTAAGCATAAAACGCGCCGGAGCTAAGATTATACTTACCTATTTTGCCAAAGAATGGGCTTTGAAGCATAAATAAGCTCTTTGTAAGGCAAAAAACAGTCTTTTACATCTCTTCAAGCGTGATGCACAACAAAGAAAACGTATCGTGCATCAAAGAAAATGACTGGTGCATGGAAGAAAACGTATTGGACAATCGCGCAAACGTATCAGACAATCGCGCAAATGCTTAGGTAAACTCCGCAAAGCTTTAGGTAAGGAGCGCAAACGCGTTGGACAATCACGCAAATGCTTAGGTAAACTCCGCAAAGCTTTAGGGAAGAAGCGCAAA
>CAVXOV010000022.1:0-6009 GCA_963763345.1 uncultured Candidatus Saccharibacteria bacterium | reverse complement strand
CGGCAAGTATAGTGAAGCAGAGGGCTATTATTCTGAGGCGTTGAAAGCCAAAAACAATTACTATAAGTCTAATTATAACTTAGGAGATGCTTATTATAAGCAAGGTAAATTTACGGATGCTATCGGACAGTATGATACATATATTAAGAACAGCACTTCGAACAATAAGGATACATTGTCAAAGGCTTTCCATAATTTAGGCAATTCATATTTAAAAACGAAGAGCTATAATGAGGCTATTACTGCTTATAAGAATTCATTAAAGCTAAATCCAAAAGATGAGGATACCCGTTATAACCTTGCTTATGCCTTGAAGAAATTACAGGAACAACAAAAGAAAAATCAGGAGAATAAAGATAAGCAACAAAAGAAAGATGATAAGGATAAGAAAGATGAGAAAAAGAAGATGGATAATAAAGGGGATAAGGATAAAAAGCCTGAGCAGCAGCAACCCCAAATGAGTAAAGAAGAGGCGCAACGTATGTTGGATGCTTTAAAGAATAATGAACAGAAGATGCAATTGAAGAAAAAGAATAAAGACGAGAACGCTGAATAGAAAAATATTGATAAAGATTGGTAATAGTAAGTGAGAATTAGAACGAATAAAATACTTTCTTTTGTTTTAGCAGGATTAGCAATTCTACTGTCCTATAATTCTTTTGCTCAGAAATTAGTAGCGCAGGTAAGTAAGAATAAAGTTGCGGTGGGTGAAGTGTTTCAGGTTTCATTTACGGTTAATGGTAGCATGTCGAATTTTAGAGCACCAGCAATGGGTGATTTTGATGTGTATAGCGGACCTAACCAATCTACCAGCATGCAAATTACCAATGGTAGTATGAGTCAGACGGTTAGCTACTCATACATGATAGCTGCCCGTAAGGAAGGTAAGTTTACTATTGGTGCTGCTATGGCTACCATTGGTGGAGCTACTTCGGAGTCTGCTCCTATTGCTATTGAGGTGGTTAAAGGAAGCACAAGACAAGAGCAGCAACAAAAAATGCAGCAAGGTCAAAATCCTTATGGGAATAATAACCAAGCTCCTAAAAACGTAAGCGGAGAAGACTTGTTTGTGCGCACATATCTAAGTAAAAAACAATGTTACTTAGGTGAGCAGTTAGTAGTTACCCAAAAAGTATATTGCAGAGGTACCTTGCGTGGCTTTCAAAATTTTAATCCCCCTGAGTATAATGGCTTTTGGAGTAAGGATGAAGAACGTAAAGGACAAATTCAGTTAACACAAGAGAATTTAGACGGCATAAACTATTATGTTGCCGAGTTCAGTAAAACCTATGTGTTTCCGCAACGTACAGGTAAATTAACTATAGAACCTATTGAGATTGATTGCATCGTAAGACAACAATCAAGGTCGCAATCGCTCTTCGACCAGTTTTTTGGTGGTGGCGGACAAGATGTGGCTGTTAAAATAAAAGGTAAACCTGTTACAGTAGAAGTAATGCCTTTCCTGAAAAAGGTAAACCCGAAAATTATACAGGAGCAGTAGGTAAGTTTAGTTTTAACGCAAAAATAAATCACAATAAAGTAAAAGCAAATGAGAGTATCAATCTTAAACTAACCATTAGCGGAACAGGAAATATTAATTTAGCCTCTACGCCAAAAATTAATTTCCCCGATGGCTTTGAGCTTTATGACCCTAAAGTAAGCGAACTATTAACACCGTTGGTGGTGTTAGCGGCACTAAAACATATGATTATTTGGTTATTCCTAGTAAGGAAGGTGAATATGCTTTAAAGGATATTAACTTCTCTTATTTTGATGTAGAGAAAAAGCAATATGTTATCCTGCCTTCTGCCGAAGTAAAAGTTACCGTAGATGCACCCGACCCTAACTCGGTTGGTAGTGCGCAGGTATATAACCCTAAGCATGAAATTCAAACCGAGGAGAATGATATACGTTATATAAAAACAGGCGATTTAAGATTGCATCCAGTAGATGAGGAGTTTTTCTCGTCATGGAGGCATTATGGTATATTGGGTTTAATAACTATATTGTTTGTAGGCTTTGTGGTAGTAAGAAATAATTATTTAAAATCGCAAAGTGATGTGGTGAGTGTTAAACAGAGACGCGCGCTGAAAATTGCCCGCAAGCAATTAACACTGGCAGAGAAGTTTAAAAACCAAAACAAACAAGATGAGTTTTATAACGAGGTGCTTACCGCGCTTAACAGGTATGTAAGTTTTAAACTGAACATACCCGTGTCAGATTTATCTAAAGATACTATTACTGAAAATCTGATAAAAAAGTATGTAAGTACTGAAACCATTGATAAATTAATAGGTACGCTTAACGATTGTGAGTATGCGCGCTATGCTCCTGCTGCTGCCGAGAAAGATTTGAACCTAGTTTATAATAACACCATCGGGTTGATTACCGCTATTGAAAACGAACTGGGTAAATCAGTTAGCAGTAAACAGTTTGCAGTTAAAAGTATTACTTTATTTATGCTTATCACCAATTGTTTATTGCTAACAGCTAACAGCAGCCAACTGCTAACTGATAGTGCCGTTGCAGCCTATAATAAAAGAGAGTATAAAAAAACCATTACCTGTTATGAAAGCATCTTAAAAGAGGGCAACACCTCTGCTGCTTTATATTATAATTTGGGCAACGCCTATTATAAAGATAACCAGTTGGGCAAGGCTGTTTATAACTACGAGCTGGCAAACAAACTAAATCCCACCGATGGTGATGTGAAAAACAACCTGCGTATAGCCAACACCAAGGTTATTGATAAGATAGATGCAAAAGAAAATATGTTTACCAATGCCATTAAATCGGGGTTGTATGGTTTACTTAGCGCTACCGGCTGGGCTTATGCAACCATTATTTGTTTGTTGGTAGCGGCTTTATTGTTTGTGTTGTTTGTAAGCACGGGCAATGTGTTATTAAAGCGGGTTGGGTTTTGGACGGGCAGTTTATTTCTAATTGGTTTTGTGTTTTCTTTAACAATTGGTTATGCTGCTCTGCATAACTTAAACAAAAATGCGCAGGCTATTATTATTTCGCCCGAAGTAAAGGTGTTTAGCGAGCCTAATGCTACTTCTAAATCTAAATTTAGTTTGCACGAGGGTACTAAAGTAAACGTGTTAAGCATTAACCCCAATTATACCGCCATACAATTAGCCAACGGAAACGAAGGTTTTATTGCTACCCCCGATTTGGGTATGTTTTAACATAAGCCAAACGACCAACTAAGGTACGCATAACATACTGAACAAAAAAATTGGTATTGTTCATATTCCCTTCACGGCTCAATACTTTACTAAGAGATTAATTGCAGGATATATTCATCCTCAAAGGTATTGGGGGCAATTGTGTTCCATTGCTTCTTTACACCTGCCTGAGTAAAAGCTAGTTTTGTAAACAGATGCAGGCTCTTTTGGTTGCTTGCCGAGATATTGCAATAAACCTGTTTAACCATCAGTACTTCAAAACAATACTTACCAAGCAGGTTAAGTGCCTGGGTTGCATAGCCTTTGTTTTCGTAAGTTTCGTCTATCATAATACCAATGCCAACCCGACTATGGTAGGCATCGAAATCAAACAACTCGATAGTGCCAATGGGTGTATTATCATGCAAACAAATCATCAGGCGTATTTGCTTGGAAGTAAAAATATCTTCGTGAGCATTTACCAGATATTGCTCTAACACAAATTTAGAGAAGGGCGCCAGCGTATTGCTCACCGTCCATATAGCAGGGTTGTTCTCCCATTTATAAAGGGTGTCTAAGTCGGTTGGCTCCAAAGCACGCAAGTATATATGTTCTCCTTTTAAGTTCAAACCTTTATTTTTTCTAATTCTTTTTTAATCTGTCTTTTTAAATCGGTCTGATTGTAGGATTTAAGATAGTAAATATTTTCTTTTAATTCACCTAAATTAGCACTATACGTTGTGTGGATAAAATCATTTGTGGTAAGAGCAGCCAGTAAATCGAACACCAATTTAATATCCTCTTTTGGGATGGCATAAACCTCTTCGAAAAACAAACGTATGGGCGATAGGCAAGTGTTGGTGTTATCATTTACTTTATCAAACTGCTTTACCTGCTCTATAAAAGTTTCGTTTAAATGATTGCTACTAAACACGGGGTGTTTCTTTAGCTTTATAAATACAGTAGGGATTTTACGGAGTGCAATATTTTTAAGCAATACATTGCCGTTGATGTTTAGCTCTTGTCCTTTTACAGTTAGGGAATGATACGTATTATCAATCAGCAAACCAATATGCGGCGGGATTTGATTGGCATAAAGCAGCACCAAGTAAACACCTTTCTTTACATCTTCGGGTTTATACTCTTTTTGAATATGTATGGCGTTTGCATCCACCGCTATTTAAGAACTTCATAAATGGGGTTGCCAATGTTTCCGTTGGTGTAAGGTATGTTCAGCAACTGACAAATGGTACTCGCAATATCGGTAATATAAATAGGACGTAGCGTGCTGCCAACATTAATGCCGTTACCATAAAACAAGAGAGGCACGTGGGTATCATAACTAAAGGAGGTACCGTGCGTGGTGCCTGTTTTATCATAATCTATAAAGCCGGGTTTATAAGAAACTAATACATCGCCGCTTCGTTTGTTGTGAAAGCCGCGTTGTATAAGCGACCTGAACAGTATATCGTTTTGTGTTTGAAGGATTAGCTGCTCTCCGCATATGGCATCACTCACTTCATCAAAAGTTAAAAGAATACGCACACAGAATTTCTCAATGGCAAACTTATCCAGTTTCTTTGCGATGATAATAGAGTCGTTTAAATAAACCTGTTGATTAACACATTTCATTATTAAGGTAGAATCACCATACTCTTTAGTCAACTCCTTTTTTAATTTCTTTTCTAGGGTTCTTCCGTTTACATAGCCCGCATTTACTTTTAATGTTTGTAAATAAGTAGGATTCTCTGCAGCCCCGTGGTCGGCAGTTAAGAAGATCGTATAATTTCCTTTTCCGATTTTTGTATCTAAGTAAGTAAAAAACTCTTCCAAATCTTTATCCAAACGGAGATAAGTATCTTCTGTCTCAATTGATTTTGGACCGAATGAATGTCCCACATAATCGGTAGAAGAAAAACTTACACAAAGCATATCGCAAACGGCATCACTTCCTAAACCTTCTCCTTCAATAGTGGCTATGGCTAAATCTTTAGTAAGACTGTTGCCAAAAGGCGTAGAGCGTATAATGTCAAATTTATTTTCAGCCAACTGCTTTTTAAAATCATAAGGAAACACAGGCTTGTCTTTTTTATTGGGTGCTTTCTCAAATGCATTTTCATCCGGCAGACTCTCGGTATATTTATCAATGGTTAACATGGTTTCCCAACCCTTGTCTAAATATTGTTTGGCAAGTTTCTTATCGTTAAAATCATTTAACCACTTTGGTAACTCGCTTCTATAGAATGTGGATGTAATAAAATTTCCGGTGCTACCATCAAACCAATAAGCCCCATCAGCCGCATGCCCGGCAGGAAGTATGGAACTCCTGTCTTTTAAAGAAACGCCAACAACCTTTGCTTTATTGTTTGAAGCAATCTTAATTTCATCGCCAACAGTAGTTGCGTCTAAATTAGCAGGAGACATCAATCCGGCGTCACTGGTACTACCCACCGGTTTTACATTTTTATTCTGTGGACAAATTTCTTTCTTTGTTTTTTTATCATACCACTCGTTAGCTGCAATACCATGTATGGCAGGGGTTGTACCGGTATAGATAGAAGCATGCCCCGGACCCGTGAAGGTAGGCACATAATTATACTGTGCATTTTGCACGAGAAACCTTCTTTTATTTAATCGCTTAAAACCACCTTTACCATACTTGTCGGAGAAACTATATAGGTAATCATAACGCATTTGGTCGACTACGATACCTACTACTAATTTGGATTGCTGCGCATACACAGTTAACAATAAACAATAAACAGCACATACATACATACATACATACATACACACATACATACATACATACATACATACATACATACATACATACATA
>CAVXOV010000021.1:0-12639 GCA_963763345.1 uncultured Candidatus Saccharibacteria bacterium | reverse complement strand
TTATAACTATGGTCGCCCGGACCAAGTCCATCGCCATGTCCAATAAAAAAAGTCTTTCCTGAGAATGTACGTTCAATAGAACCGTTATGTATATTTATACCTATCTCTTTAGGCAAATAATCAAACATCCACATATCGTGATTGCCTGTAAACAAATGCACAGGTGTTCCGCTATCTGTAATCTCGGCTATTTTACCAAGCAGACGGATAAAGCCTTTTGGGGCGGTGTACTTATATTCGAACCAAAAATCGAAAAGGTCGCCAACTAAAAATATTTCGGCAGCATCCTGCTTAATGCTATCCAGCCAAGGCTACAATTTTCTTCTCACGAATTAAACTTACTTCATAAGTAGGAACTCCTAAATGAAAATCGCTGGCAAAATATATTTTTTGTTTACCGTTTAAAGCCATTAATTTGAAGCGTCAAATATAAGTTGAAATTTCAGCGTAAGCCAAATGATTTATCATTAAGCGAAGTCAATGAAAATAAACAAAAAACAATGAGCCAACTAATTAAAATAGGAAAACTAGTCCGTGTACACGGACTAAAAGGTGCATTGGTAGTTAGTGGTGATAACCTTGAAAACATAGAGGTGAAAAAGAAGGGCTTTCTGTTTATTGAGATAAATAACATCACTACCCCCTTCTTTATTTCGGAAGTAAAAATGGCAGGAAAGAACATGGTACTTACTTTTGATGGTATTGATACCGTTGAAAAAGCAAAACCCTATGTAGGAAGGGGCGTTTACGGAGACGAGAAGAATGTTTCTGAAAAAAAGAATACATCCATTAATATACAAGGGTATGATTTAATAGATGAGTTAAAAGGAAACATGGGAAAGATTAATGAGCTGATTGATTTACCTAAACAAAAGTTTTTATCTATAGATATTAACGGAGAAGAAACGCTACTGCCTTATGCCGATGCATTTGTTAAAAAGATAGACCATAAAACAAAAACTGTTTACTATTGTGCACCGGATGGATTATTTGATATTAACTCATAAATCACTAAATTTACGTAACGTTTTTAAAGTAAATAAGAATGTATGTCTCATCAAACATTTGTTTTTAAAAAGTTTAGTATTAACCAACACCGAAGTGCCCACAAGGTTGGCACAGATGGTGTGTTAATTGGTGCGTGGGCAGAGGTTAGAGATGCGAAAAATATTTTAGATGTTGGGACAGGCACAGGAATAATTGCCTTGATGATGGCACAAAAAAGCCATGCACAGGTTGATGCCATAGATATTGAACAGGGTTCTTATGAACAGGCAAGAGAAAATGCAACCTATTCTGTATGGGCTAAGCGAATAAAAGTATATCATACCAATTTACAGGATTTTGCCAAGTCGATTAATAAAAAGTATGATGTGGTAATTACAAACCCACCCTATTTTGTTGATTCTTCTAAGGCTCCTGATGAAGAACGCAGTCATGCCAGGCATACTGATTTACTATCTTTTAAAGAATTGATACGTGGAGTGCTTAGTGTATTGAATGCTACAGGCAAGTTTTATATTATTTTACCTACTAAAGAAGCTATTGATTTTAAAATCCTTGCAGAGAAAGAAGATTTGCATTTGGTAAAACTATTGCGCGTAAAAACAAAATCAACTAACGATGTAGAAAAACGACACATAATGTTGTTTAAGTTTACTAAAGAGCCTTTTACTGAAGAAACCATCAGTATCGAAAATGAGGGCAGGCACAACTACACCGACGAGTATAAAAAACTAACCGGTGATTTTTACTTACACTTTTAAAGTACCACTACTCCTTATAAATTAATGCAACTGCGTATGCATTTGCACCATCTTCAGAGCCCACATAACCAAGCCTTTCGTTGGTAGTAGCTTTAATAGAAATATCTTCTTCGGCAATTTGCAATATCGGAGCCAACGCCTTTTGCATTGCAGTAATATGGGGATTTATTTTAGGTTGCTCTAAACATAAGGTGCAATCGACATTACCAACTTTATAGTTTTTTTGCGCAAGCAAGGTCATGGTTTCTTTTAAAAGCACCTTGCTGTCAATACCCTTAAATTTATCATCCGTATTTGGGAACTGGTTGCCAATATCCCTTAGTCCAGCAGCACCTAGCAAGGCATCACAAATAGCATGTATTAAAACATCAGCATCGCTATGCCCAACACAACCTTTGTTATGAGGTATTTTAACTCCACCTAACCATAAATCTTTTCCGACTTGTAGAGGATGTACATCAAACCCAAAACCAATTTTTATATTCATAATATTTTCGCTCTACTTTTTACTTCCTGAAAGGCTTCATCATAATCCGCACGTATGGTGCCAAACAGTTTATCCCACCATAAAAAGTATAGTCCGTAGTTGCCTTTAAAGTAATGGTGGTGTTGGTTGTGGGTTACCGATGTATTAATCCATCTGCCTATCCAACTTCTGTTAAATCCTTTGGGGTAAACCTCCCAACCCAAATGCCCATATACGTTATATACCATTTGCACCAAAAAGAAAGCAAACAAATGCCACTTGCACAAAGGCATCATAAAGAGGAGTATAGGAAAAATTCCTGCTTCTACAATGGCTTCTAATGGATGAAAAGCAAAAGCGGCAAAAGGAGAAGGGTTGGTTGATTTATGATGCAGCAAATGAAACCATTTAAACAATTTAGGGTGGTGCATCAGTCGGTGGGTAAAATAGAAATAGGTATCATGCAATATATACATGATGGGGAATGCCAACCAGAAATATAAGGTATGTGCATTGTATAGGCCGGGGTAAGTATAAAACTGGGTGTATTGCCTGATGGGTGTAAGCAGTAGGGTAGTGGGTACTAAAGAGAATATAAAAATGGTAGCGATTGAGAATAAAATCTCGCGCTGATAGTCCTTATTGGAAGGAAACTTTAATTGAATTTTACGGAAGGAGATTCTTTTCTTAAAAATTACATACCAAAATAACCAGGCTATGGTAGCAATAATAAAATAGCGAAGACCAATTAGCAATAAAAAATCTGACCAGGAGTTTGCACGCATACTGCAAAGGTAAGTTATTTCTCAAAACCTTTATTGCCCTGCAAGCCTCCGGTATGAATAGCTACAATGGTTGAGCCTTCTCTAAAATATCCCTTTTGTATTAAATCAAAAATGCCATAGAACATCTTTACGGTATACACATAATCAAGCGGAATATTGAATTGTTTTTCAAAATTCTCTTTAAAGGAAAGTAGCTCCGGTGTTGTTTTTGCATAACCTCCAAAGTGATAATCATGCATGAGTTTAAGATTGGTTGTTGGGTTAATTAGGTTATTAATTTCATCCATCAGGTAATCTGCTCCTTTTAATACTACAAAACCAATGGCTTGTTGTTGGTCGTTTAATGCAGAAGTAATTCCGGCAATGGTTCCTCCACTACCAACTGCCGAACAGATGTAATCAAAATCGATGGGTATATAATTTACAATCTCTTTACACCCCTTAACTGCCAAGGCATTTGTACCGCCTTCGGGTAATAGATAAAACTCCCCGAATTTGTTTTTTAGTTCTTCTATAAAGGCTGGAGAAGTTTTATTTCTGTATGCCTCACGCGAAACAAAATGCAATTGCACTCCTTTACCTTTACAATAATTTAAGGTATCAGAATATTTGGCTGGTTCTTCTCCTCTAACAACAGCAATAACAGGTAAAGGATTATTATTAATCGAAGCTGCGGCTGCCAAATGATTACTCCATGCACCACCAAAAGTCAATATCAGTTTAAAACCTTGTTTAATGGCTTCCTCAATATTATACTTCAGTTTAAAGATTTTGTTCCCTCCCGAGTATAAGTCAATGGTATCTAATCGCAATACATAAAGATTAACTTGATGTAATCGCGTTGTTTCATTCTCTAGTTTTTGAAGAGGAATACTTTCCGGAAATGGTATCATTTTTTAGGGCAATGCAAATAAACAAATTTTGCTACTTTTAGCGCGAAATAAAACAGCCTATTAATTTGCAGCATGATTAACCGAGTAGTTAAAAACGTAGATGAAGCTATTGCCGATATAAAAGACGGTATGACTTTAATGGTAGGAGGATTTGGTTTGTGCGGAATACCGGAAAATTGTATTTCTGCTTTAGTTCGTAAAGGTGTGAAGAACCTTACCTGCATTAGCAACAATGCCGGTGTAGATGATTTTGGGCTGGGATTACTTTTGCAAACCAAACAAATTAAGAAGATGATTTCTTCTTATGTGGGAGAGAATGCCGAGTTTGAACGCCAAATGCTTAGCGGAGAGTTGGAAGTAGAATTGGTTCCACAAGGTACTTTAGCTACCCGTTGTATGGCTGCCGGCTATGGTATGCCGGTTATTTTTACACCTGCCGGTGTAGGTACCGAAGTTGCCATAGGGAAAGAAACACGCAGGTTTTCTTTTCACGGAATTGAAAAAGAATATTTAATGGAGAAAGCTTTTGAAGCTGATTTTGCTATTGTGAAAGCTTGGAAAGGTGATACTGCCGGAAACCTAATATACCGTTCAACGGCTCGTAACTTTAATCCATTGATGGCTATGGGAGGTAAAGTTACCATCGCTGAAGTAGAGCATTTGGTTCCTGCGGGAGAGCTTGACCCTGACCAGATTCATACACCCGGAATATATGTACACCGCATTTTTGAGGGAAGTCATTATGAGAAAAGAATAGAACAAAGAACAGTAAGGAAGAAGTAATAATATCGTCATTCTGAACTCGTTTCAGAATCTGATGAAATAAATAAAAGATGCTGAAATAAATTCAGCATGACAAAAAAAAACAATTATGGAATTATATTTAGACTCGGCAAACTTAAAGGAAATTGAAGAAGGTTTTAAACTTGGTTTTTTAGACGGATTAACTACCACGCCTACTTTTATGCAGCGCGAAGGTATTACCGATATTGACGGAACTATTGTAAAGTTAAGTAAAATTGTACCTGTGCTTCAAATTGAAGCTTTGGGAGATACTGCCGAAGATATTTTAAAAGAAGCTAAGCGCCAACTGGCTTTAGGTTTAGATAAAAACAAAACAGTATTTAAAATTCCGGTTTCTTTAGAAGGTGTGCGTGCCTGCAAAATGTTACGTAACGAAGGTTTATTAGTAAACGTACATTTGGTTTATACCCTGCAACAAGCTTATATGGCTATGCAGGCAGGTGCAACTTATGTTTGTCCGTTAGTAGGGCGTTTGCAAGATCAAGGACACGATGCTTTAACTTTAGTAGAACAATGTGTGGATGCGGTTGAGTATTATGGGTATGATACCAAGATTATGTTCTCTTCGGTTAGAACAGTTGAGCATGTAAGAAATGCTATTACCATTGGCGTTCATACCATTACCGTTCCATTAAAAATAATGAAACAACTTACGGAGAATAACTTTACTACTGTTGGAACCGAGCAGTTTATTGCCGATACCCGTTTAATGACTGTGCGTGTAAAAGAAGCTATTAATGGCGTAAATCCTTTAGTACAGGCAGACACCAATATTACAGATGCCATCGTAAAAATGACTGAATTTGGTTTTGGTGCTATTACTGTGGTAAATAAAGATGACTCTGTTGTGGGTGTATTTACAGATGGTACACTTCGCCGTATTATTTCAGAAAAGGGAAGAGATATTCTAACCAAAAAATTAAGTGATTTAACTTTTAATCCTGCCATAAGTATAGAAGCTGGAGCTTTATTAAATGAAGCAGCAGGTATATTTAAAAAGACAAATGTTGATACCTTATTAGTTCTTGATAATGGTAAACCAATAGGTATACTTGATATTCAGGATATGAAAGGTTAATTACTAGGGTATTGTTGCTAGATTAAAGGGATTCGATTGAATCCCTTTTTCATTTTAAAGAGATAAGGACTAAATAGTAATCTGATTCTGTTAATTTTTTGATTTGGTTAAAAATTCAATATAAATATATTTTGATTTTGCAAATATTTGTTATAAGTTTGTTATTGAGATAAATCTAATGTATAGAATTATTTTCTTGTGACTTGAAAATTTTTAATTTTTAAATAGACTAAACATGAAAATAAAATTACTGTTATTAATATTCTTTGGCATACTAATAAATTTTACCGGCAAAGCTCAAATACCTACCTGCGAAGATTCTTTAGCAGGCTTTGATTTAAATGATGGTTATGAGCATGCTATGCACATAGGCAAAACTGGGACAGAAGCAACTGATTTTATTAATCAGGCAAAGCGTAATTACATTAATAGAAAGTACCATCTTGATAAATCGGTTTTACCGGTATCTGACCTTGCAAAAAAAGGGGTACCTAATTCGGTTTCAGTGATTAATTGTGCTACTGATAATTATGGTTTTGAGTTAGGTAATACGAATGGTTGGACAATGAGTGGAACGGGCGTTCAAACAATAGTTTCTGCTGGAACTGATCCTTATGGTGCATTTCCCTGGGTTTGTCCTTTAAATGGCAGTAGTTATTCGTTACGATTAAGCAACGATGTCAATAGCGGTTGTTGTTTATCATCTGCTACAAAAAGCATCCCGGTTCCTGCCGCTGGTACTACTTTTTTTACCTTTTATTTTGCTTTGGCAATTTTTGGTTACCCTCATACAGCAGCAGATGCCGCCACTTTTTCGGTAGATTTTTATACTGCAGGTGGCGCTTTAATTCCCTGCCCTCAATTCTTAGTTTATCACTCTACTGATGGTGGTGATGTTGGTGTACATAATTTTGCAGCAACTCCTAACCCTGCAATTTCTTATAATCCGGGATGTGCGGGCGACCAATCATTTAATTCCAACACCATTTATGCCCCTTGGCAAGGGGTTACTGCCGATTTGACCCCATATGCCGGAACAACCATAACAGCTGTTTTTACGGTAAAGTGGTGCGTGTTTAATGTTGACTGGCTTTATGCTTTAATTGATGCAGATTGCCCACTGAATTATATTCCACCACCGAGCACCTGTGTAACCTTGCCATACAATTTATGTGGGCCACCCGAGATGGCAACCTATAGTTGGAATACTCCTTCGGGTGGAACGGGTAATGCAAGTTGTATAAATGCCATAACCGCGGGGGTTTATAGTCTTACCTGTTCACCTGCATTAACCTGTGGCTCGCCTAATTTTACGTATACCTATAATGTTCAGCCTATTCCTACTGCCAATTTTACTTCTACCTTACCCACTTGTACAAGTATTTTAACTGCTACGGATAATTCCACTTTAAATGGCGCTACGGTGAGCAGCTATAGTTGGGATTACGGTGACGCGACTACAGGAACGGGTTCTCCTACAAACCATACATATGGAGGTATGGGAACATTCAATGTAACAGAAACTATAACCACAACGGATGGATGCACAGCTACAGTAACTAATCCAGTAACAGTAACCAACCCCATGACTGTTACGGTTCCGGGAGGAACTATTTGTAATGGAGGAAGTCTGCCCCTTACCGCATCCGGAGGAGGTACAACCTATAACTGGTTTCCAGGAGCAGGATTGAGCGCTACGACAGGTGCAAACGTTACGGCAAATCCAACTTCTACTACTATTTATACGATAACAGGTTCTAACGGAGCATGCACAAATACTACCACATGTACGGTTACTGTTAATCCATTACCTGTTATTACTGTAGCATCTGCAACCGTATGCTCCGGTACCCCTGCAACAATAATGGCATCCGGCGCAACTACCTACACATGGAATACAGGTGCCACAACAGCAGCGCTAACCCAAATACTGGTAACAACCACAAATTATATAGTAACGGGAACAGACGGAAATGGTTGTACGAATACAGCAACTACTACCATAACAGTAAATCCTTTGCCACCTGTTGCCGTAAACAGTTCTACGATATGTATAGGACAACAAACGGCAACGTTAACAGCTAGTGGAGCATTAACTTATTCATGGAATCCAACTACAGGTTTAACACCGACAATCGGCAGTCCTGTAACGGGTACCCCTACTACAACCACAAATTATATAGTAACGGGAACAGACGGAAATGGTTGTACGAATACAGCAACTACTACCATAACAGTAAATCCTTTGCCACCTGTTGCCGTAAACAGTTCTACGATATGTATAGGACAACAAACGGCAACGTTAACAGCTAGTGGAGCATTAACTTATTCATGGAATCCAACTACAGGTTTAACACCGACAATCGGCAGTCCTGTAACGGGTACCCCTACTACAACCACAAATTATATAGTAACGGGAACAGACGGAAATGGTTGTACGAATACAGCAACTACTACCATAACAGTAAATCCTTTGCCACCTGTTGCCGTAAACAGTTCTACGATATGTATAGGACAACAAACGGCAACGTTAACAGCTAGTGGAGCATTAACTTATTCATGGAATCCAACTACAGGTTTAACACCGACAATCGGCAGTCCTGTAACGGGTACCCCTACTACAACCACAAATTATATAGTAACGGGAACAGACGGAAATGGTTGTACGAATACAGCAACTACTACCATAACAGTAAATCCTTTGCCACCTGTTGCCGTAAACAGTTCTACGATATGTATAGGACAACAAACGGCAACGTTAACAGCTAGTGGAGCATTAACTTATTCATGGAATCCAACTACAGGTTTAACACCGACAATTGGCAGTCCTGTAACGGGTACCCCTACTACAACCACAAATTATATAGTAACGGGAACAGACGGAAATGGTTGTACGAATATGGCAACTACTACCATAACAGTAAATTCTTTGCCGCTACCAATTGCCACAAGTAATACTCCTTGCGCTAGTCAACAAGTGTTAAGTTTTTCTTGTATGCCAAATGGTTTGTTATTTTACAGTTGGTCTGGCCCAAATTCTTATTTATCTCCTCTTCAGAACCCATCTATACCTACTGCCAGTGTAACAGTAGCATTGGCAGGTATTTATACGGTTTCTGTTACCGATGTTAATACCTGTACAAATACAGCAACTGTAGATGTTAATATTAATCCTTTGCCCGTGGTAACTGTAAATTCGCCAACGGTTTGCGAAAATCAAACTATTAATTTAGTTGCAAGTGGCGGAGTAATCTATTCTTGGTTTGGGCCAAATGCTTATATGTCTGGGATACCAAATCCATCAATATCTAATGCAGTTTTAAATATGTCGGGGTCTTATGTAGTAACGGTAACAGATGTAAATGCTTGTGTAAATGCGAATGTGGCACAGGTTGTAGTAAACCCATTGCCGGTAATTAACGCAAATGTTGCTTCTATTTGTATGGGACAACAATCAGCTACTTTAACGGCAACAGGTGCATATACTTATACCTGGGCACCATCAAATACTTTAAGTAGCAATTTTGGTTCTTCTGTAATTGCTATTCCTAATGCTACTACAAATTATATAGTAAATGGTATTGATGTTAATGGATGTGAGAATATCACCACTACTACTGTAACTGTTTATCCTATACCTATTGTAACTACAAGCACTGTAAGTCCTACCTGTGTTCCATTAAATGCCACTTTTTCTGTTACCAGTAATCCTGCCGCAAGCAGTTATATCTGGAGTTTTGGTAACGGACCAAGCCAAACCTCGACACTTAATCCCTCTTCTTCAGCGTTTATAACAAATACAATTTATACTGCTGCCGGAACTTATCCTATTAATTTAACTATAACTGATATTCATGGCTGCGTGGGTTCTGCTACCACTATTGCAGTCGCTTACCCTATACCAATTGCTGATTTTGATTATGGACAGCAACCCGTAACTATTTTAGCACCAGAAGTACAGTTCTATAATGAATCAGTATACGCAGCACAAAATGTTTGGAATTTAGGAGACCCGGGTAGCAATAGTAATATAGATAGCGTTGTAAATCCATCACATACTTATCTCTGGTTTAGATTCTGCTACTTATTATGTAACCTTAACGGTTACTTCTATAAATGGTTGTACAGCTTCAGTTGTTAAACCAATTAAAATATTAGACATATACGCTATATATGTGCCTAATGCTTTTACACCTAATGGAGATGGTAAGAACGAAATGTTTAAAGCAGTAGGCGAAGGAATAAATAGCTTTAAACTATATATTTTTGATAGATGGGGCAATAACTTGTTCTATTCTGAGGATATAAACAAAGGTTGGGAAGGTAATTATCTTGGAAGGGGAAATCAGATAGTGCAGGAAGATGTGTATGTATGGAAAATAGACTTGGTTGATTTTTCCAATACCCAAAGATCTTTGCACGGGACAGTTACTTTGCTGAAGTAACGTGTATTACTATTATTAGGTTAATTCTCTTTCTGTTTTATTATTTACTTTTTTATTTAAATTTATAGAGGGCTTATTTAAATAATAAGTCGAACAGGAGGTGTAGTATGAAAAAATCCTTGGATATATAAAAAATAGTATTAATTTTGTTAGTAAGTAATATGTTTTTATCCTAATGTATTTGATAGAACAATCATCTATTTTCCTTAAGCGGACTCTCACGTTTTTGATTGCTTTTCTAGTATCTTCTTTCTTATATAGCCAAGAAATATGTAACAATGGAATAGATGATGATGGTAATGGATTAATAGATTTGAACGACCCTGCTTGTCACTGTCCTGGTGCAGTAGCAACCACTACAAATGTTCCTTCACTTATTCCTAATCCTTCTTTTGAAACTATGTCGTGTTGTCCAAGTACTTATAGTCAGTTAAATTGTGCAACTGGGTGGATACAGGCATCTGATGCTACTTCAGATTATATGAATACCTGCGGTTTTATGCCGCAGGCTGCTACTGCGGCAGGGTTGGTGCCTCTTCCTGCTGGTAATGGTAATGGCATGGTAGGCTTTATTTCGTCGGTAGGTTATCAGGAATATGTTGGCTCTTGCTTAACATCCCCTATGCTGGCAGGTACGCCTTACACGATAAACATGAGTATAGCTTTCTACCCCTTCTGATGGTCAGCTTGATGTGTGCAACGGTGGTGTGGTTAATTACGACGCTATGAATTTAACAATATGGGGAGCAGCTAATTGTAGTAGTATGCCTTATTCAGGATATGCTTGTCCACCAGCTCCTTGGGTGGTTTTAGGAACTACGGTTTATAATCCGGTACCTTCTTGGAGTGTTGCTGTAATTTCGTTTACTCCGGCAATAAATATTAATGCTATCATAATAGGTTCACCGTGTACACTTGATGCAAGTTATAATGATCCAGGAGGGTGTTATCCTTATACCTATTTAGATAATTTAATATTAAATGAAACATCTGCTTTTACACCAACGAATTTAACGCAAACGGGTACTTGGTGTGGAGATAATATTCAACTTTCGGGAACAAATACTGCGGGAGATCATTATCAATGGTACTTGAATGGTGTGGCACTTTTAGGAGATTCAGCTTTTACTTTAAATGTATCTGCAAATTCATTGCCGGCAGGTAATTATCAGTTTATAACTACTATAGGAGGTGAGTTTATAACTGCAACATCGGGTTGGACTACCTGTCAGGAAAATACATCTACAGTAACTGCTACACCACCAACTACACCCACTATCACTCCGGCAGGCCCATTTTGTGTTAATGATGCACCTGCTACTTTTTCGGCATCGGTTGCCGGTGGAACATGGAGTGGTGCAGGTATTACAAATACAACCACCGGGGCATTTAACCCAGCTTTAGCAGCTATAGGAAATAATACAATTACTTATACAACCACGGGAGTGTGTGGCGGTGTGGCAAATAGCGTGGTAGTTGTTAATTCTTTGCCAACCATAACGACAAGTGTAACCATAAATGCTATGTTACCCACCGTAGCTGCAAATAGCACAACGATATGTTTAGGACAACAAACAGCTACGCTAACTGCAGGTGGGGCAACTACCTATGTTTGGAATCCAGCAGCAACATTGAGTAGTGGAACTGGTGCAACCGTAATAGGTTCTCCGGCAGCGACAACAGATTATACAGTGACAGGTACTGCCAATGGTTGTACAAATACAGAAACATTTACGATAAATGTAAACCCTCTACCTCCTATGGCTATAAACAGTCCGGCAATATGTGCAGGACAGCAAACAGCTACTTTAACGGCTGCCGGAGGAGCAGTTACCTATTCTTGGAGCCCTTCGGCAACGTTAAGTAGCGGAATAGGAACAACCGTAACAGGAACTCCCGCCATAACAACAGATTATACGATAACCGGTATAGATGCTAACGGTTGTATAAATACAGCAACATCTACCATAACTGTAAATCCATTGCCATTAGTAACTGCTAATAGCTCTACGATATGTGTAGGGCAACAAATAGCTACATTAACAGCTACTAATGCAAGTACATATACTGGAATCCTGCTGCAACATTAAGCAGTGGTAATGGAACAACTGTAACAGGCACTCCAGTAGTAACAACAAATTATACCGTAACCGGTACAGATGTTAATGGTTGTACAAATACAGCAATATCTACCATAATGGTAAATCAATTGCCGGTAGTAACAGTCAACAGTTCTACAATATGTGTAGGACAAGAAACAGCTACTTTAACAGCTGCTAATGCCAATACGTATACCCTTGGACTCCTGCAGCAACATTAAGCAGTGGTAACGGAACAACTGTAATTGGAACTCCAGCTATGACAACTAACTATGTAGTAACTGGTATAGATGCCAATGGTTG